>CACYCP010000001.1 GCA_902772985.1 uncultured Bacteroidia bacterium
ACGGCCTGGTTCACGTCCACGGACATCCTGGCCATGGTTTTTTCTATGGCTGCGTAGGCCAGATAAGGGTCGTCGAATGTATCCTTAGGCGCAGGCTCATACTTGAAGCCGAACCATCCAAGGCCGATTAATACGGCAACGGCTGCAGCTGCGCTCCACACTGCCACCCCTCGGCGGCGAGGCAGGACAGGGTGCCAGTCGGCCGGAACCGGGATGCTTTCATCGGCCCCGATGCGCTCCAACTCGATGGCGCTCAATTTCTCTATGTCTTGGATGCGTTTCATAGCAAATGTTTGAGTTTTTTTCTGGCCAGGCTCACCTGAACCCTGATGTTAAGGCCGCTCAGGCCGGTTTCTTTTTCTATTTCCTCGTAGGAGAGGCCTTGGAGTACGCGAAGGGTGAGAAGTTTGCGCTGTGCAGGCGGAAGCTTATCGATGGCAGCCCGCACGCTTTGCAAATCCTCCCTTCGCTCCAGGGCTTTGTCGGGAGGCTCGCTGAGTGCCATTGGCTCGCTGAGATCTTCGGAGGGCTTTCGACGCCTGATGCGGTCTATGCAAAGGTTCCGGAGCATCAGCGAGCCATAGGCCGATGGGTTTTGAATCAGGTCCAGATTGTCCCGCAGCTTCCACAGTTTCAGGTACAAGTCCTGTACTGCGTCCTTGGCATCGGCCTCATCTTCCATAATATAGAAGGCGATGCGCCAGAAGCGGTCCTGCAAAGGAAGCCAAACGGTATGGAACTGATGTTCGGTCAAAGCACAAGGTCCTTCAGTCCTTCCATATGTTCCGGCTTGAACTGGCCCTGGACATAAAGCAATTCGCCGTCCGTGCTGTACAGAACACAGTCCCGGATATACGAGCCGTCGTCTATACCATAGATGCGGACCGTATCGCCGTCGTCCCGCATTTCTACCAGCAGTTCCATTCCCGCCAGAATCTTTTCCAGCTTTTCAGTAAAACTTGCACGGGTGGTGAACGATGCGTCGTCAAAATCCACGGCGACAATTTTCTTGATGCCGGACAAATGCTTAAGGGCCTCCCTTTCATCACGGTCCAGGTCGCCGGAAAGGATGGCGGCACTGCGCAACATATTCATGCCCACCCGGCCCAGAGTTACTACTTCAAAGCCACGATGGCCTTTATACTGTCCGACCAGACTTTCTATTTTGGCCGGATTCCCCGCCCAGGCGCCCAAACAAGTGGCCAGGGCCAAAAACAATGTGATAATTTCTTTTTTCATGTCAATCTACCAAGCGCTTGCATCAATAAGACGCAAAAGTGCCCTGAATGTTAAAAAGAAAAACACATCAGCGGTTCAGGGCATCGGCACTGCCGATGAATTTGGCCAGGTCTTCGTCGGAAACGTGGTAATTCTGCATTTCGCCGGAGAAATACTGGTCGTATGCGCTCATATCCACGAAACCGTGACCTGAAAGGTTGAAGAGGATGGTCTTAGCCTCCCCGCTTTCCTTGCACTTGAGGGCCTCCTGGACGGTGGCGGCAATGGCATGGCAGCTTTCGGGTGCGGGGATGATGCCTTCGGTGCGGGCGAATAGTACACCTGCGCGGAAGGAGTCAATCTGCTCAATGTCAACGGCTTCCATGAATCCGTCCTTCATCAGCTGGGACAGAACGACACCGGCGCCATGGTAGCGCAGGCCGCCGGCATGGATGGATGCGGGCTTGAAACTATGGCCCAGGGTGTACATGGGAAGAAGCGGAGTCATACCGGCTTCATCACCGAAGTCGTACTCGAACTTGCCGCGGGTGAGCTTGGGACAGGAATAGGGTTCTGCCGCGATGAAACGTGTCTTCTTGCCTTCCAGGATGTTGTGCCTCATGAAAGGAAGAGCCAGGCCGCAGAAATTGGAGCCACCGCCGAAACAGGCAATTACGATGTCCGGATACTCCCCGGCTAGGGCCATCTGCTTTTCGGCTTCAAGGCCGATGACAGTCTGGTGCAGGCACACGTGGTTCAGCACCGAGCCAAGGGCGTACTTGCAGTTGGGGGTGCTGACTGCCAGTTCGATAGCTTCGGAAATAGCGCAGCCAAGGGAGCCCTGATCGTTAGGATTACGGGTTATGATATCCTTTCCGGCGCGGGTTGACATGGACGGAGAAGGGGTGACGGCAGCCCCGAATGCCTGCATGATGCTGCGGCGGAAAGGCTTCTGCTCATAACTCACCTTTACCATATATACGGCGCAGTCTATGCCGAATTTCTTGGTGGCATAACTGAGCGCACCGCCCCACTGTCCGGCGCCAGTCTCGGTGGTAAGGTTGGTGATACCCTGTTCCTTGGCATAATAGGCCTGGGCTATGGCCGAATTCAGCTTATGGCTGCCGGCGGGACTCACCGACTCGTTCTTGAAATAGATGTGCGCGGGGGTGCCCAGGGCCGCTTCAAGCTCATACGCGCGGACAAGCGGAGTGCAGCGGTAGGCGGCATACTGCTCCCTCACCGGCTCCGGAATGGGAATCCATTCGTCGGTCTGGTTCAGTTCCTGATCGGCACATGCCTTACAGAAAATGGGGTAAAGGTCTTCCGCCGTGAGGGGCTGCTTGGTGGCAGGATGCAGAAAGGGCATCGGCTTGTTGGGCATCACGGCCTGGATATTATAAAAATGGGTGGGGATTTCGCTCTCCGGGAGCATGTACTTTTTCTGTTTCATCTTATTTTGTTTTTAAATACTTCTTCCAAAAAACAAGGCCCACTGTAAGTCAGCGGGCCTTCTATGCAAATAACTACGGCAAAGCGACTTACAGGATTGAACTGTAAGCGCGCCACCAGTTATTGTTGTTCTTTCTCATGCTGTTACAAAGATGAGCAATAGAAATTA
>CACYCP010000002.1 GCA_902772985.1 uncultured Bacteroidia bacterium
GACAAGTATAGGGGGAGGGGCCCGCAGCCGAAGGCTGTGGGAGGGGCCGGAGTGAAGCGAAGCGGAACGGAGTCCCCCCGGTACCCCACATCCCTCCCTAATATCCACAAAACAAGAGGTCAACTCACTTTTGAGTCAACCTCATAACAAAAGCTTGTCGGATTTTCTAGAAGAACCAGCGGAGGGTGAGCATGGCGTTCCAGGTGGAAGCCGTTCCCTTGTACTTGCTCCAGGTAGGAGCGGTGAAGGTGTACACGCCGTTCTTAAGGGCAAGAACGGTATCGGTGCTCATCTGGTCCACAAGGCCCCAGTTGCTGTTCAGGAGGTTGCCGATATTGTTCACGTCCATGGCAATCTGGATGGTGTTAACCTTGTTTGCGATGGTGAAG
This sequence comes from uncultured Bacteroidia bacterium, assembly GCA_902772985.1. Lineage (GTDB taxonomy): Bacteria > Bacteroidota > Bacteroidia > Bacteroidales > UBA932 > Cryptobacteroides. The sequence goes on from CACYCP010000002.1 coordinate 390, forward strand.
TTGATATCCTGGGCAATCTTGAAGTTCACGCGGCTGTAGAAAGGAGCCACGAATCCGCCGCGCTTCGAATACTGGCCGCGGTGAGCGCTCAGGTACTTGTTGCCGGCAATGTAGGCCTCGAACTCGTCGCGGTTTGAATCGCTGGAGAAAGGCATACCCTTAAGTTCGGATGCAGTGGGGATGTAGATGAGTTCATTACCCACGATGCCGTTGCGGCCTGCCATCACATTGGAATAGCGGGTGTAGGAATAAGAGCCGATGTACAGGTAGTTGTAACCTTCGTAGAACAGGCCGATGGTGGTTGCTCCCCACTTGCCTTCCTGAATGCGGTAGCTCACGTTTCCGATGAGACGGTTCGGCGAGACGAAACCGGAATAGCCAAGTTCGGGAGTGTTGGGACCGTTCACGGTGTAGGTATTGGTACGGGCCGATGTCACTTGGTCACCATAACCCTCACCCACGGTCTGGGAATCGCTGCGGGTATAGGCCGCCATGAGGGAAAGGCCGAAGTCGAATTCCTTTTGTACGCTTGCGGTAATGGAATAGTAGTAACCGTTCACGTTGGTATTGGTCATGTAAACAGGCTGGATATCGTTGCCGGCCGAATTCTTGATGCCTTCGGAGGTCCAGTGGTCGCGGTCCTGAGGCTCGCCGGGGTTGCGGGTACCGGTAGCGTCCTTGGTGTAACCGAGGGTGCGTACGGTAGTGGTGTTGAAGTCCTTGTTGAAAATTCCTTCAAGGGAAAGCTTCACGCCTCCCGGAATGCGGCCGTCAATTGCCAGGGAGCTCTTCCAGGCCGAAGGCATCTTCAGGTTCTTGTCCAGAATAGTAGCGTTCTGTGGAGCGGCTTCCTTTCCCATGGTATAAAGGCCTTTGTCCTTCAGCTCCTTAACGGCATCGGCCACATTAGTGTGGAAGCCGATTCCTGCCGAGTTGGAAGAGTTTGAGTACTGGACCTGCTGCATATTGCTGTTACCGGCCACGGAGACAATCCATACGAAGGGAAGACGTCCGGTATAGATGCCGGTACCACCGCGGATAACCAGGTTGCGGTTTTTCAGGACATCCCAGTTGAAGCCAACGCGGGGCGAAACATTTACGCGAGCCTTGGGCATATCGTCCGTGCGGAGACCGTTGAAAGAGGAAGACTTCGCAGCGGCTTCAGCAAACTCGGCATTGTTGTTATTGGGAACGACGGGATAGATGGGAACCTCCAGGCGCAGACCTGCGGTGAGCTTGAAATAAGGGCTCAGGTTCATCTCGTCCTGGAGATAGAACGAACCCTGCATATAGGTGAAGCTGGGGAAAGTCTGGTCCAGGTTGGCGTTGTTAGGGAAAGTGATAGCGAAGGCGGCGGGAGTTGCGCCGTTCTTGAAATCGTCCCAACTCTTGAACAGGTAGTAACCGTTACCCATCTGCAGGTAGCCGTTCTGCGTGTAGTTCCACTCGAACTGTGCACCGGCCAGCAGGGTGTGCTTCCCAAGGGTGTAATTGAACTCGTCGGTTCCGATTACGGTCTGGACGTCACGAAGGTTTCCATAGGTGAAAGGATCCTGGCCGAAGGAAGTGATGACGGCGTCGCCGTTCATAATATCCACGTTGGAGAAACGCTCGCCGTAGTAGCTGCGGACCTCGTTCTGATGAGACCAGGTTACACGGAAAACGTTATTTGCCTTACCGTCAAACAGGCTGCTGTTGAGTTCGGCAGCAAGGGAGGTGAAGTTCTCGGAGGTGTCGTAACGGGTGCTCTGGAAAAGCAGGGCGTTGTTCTGGTTACGGCCCTTGTTGTTGGCATACATGTTTCCGTTGCCGTTGCGCATGGGGCTCACGGAGCCGGAGGCGCCGCTGGTGACACCATTGTGGGTCTGGCTGAAACGGATGTTCAGGCGGTTGTTACGGTTGATGTTCCAGTCCAGGCGGGCCATGATTTTCCAGTCGGGTGCGGCCACGGAGTAGTTCTGGTATGCACCCGGATCATAATTGTATTTGCTCTTCAGGAAGTCCTTCACCTCGTCCATGAACTGGACGGTAGGACGGCGGGTATTGGCGTCGTAGGAATCGGCAACCTGATAATCGCCTGCCGATGCCTTGGTGCTGGCAACTCCGGAAACGGGAACGGTCTCCGGGGCATATTCGGCATTGATGAAGAAAAAGAGCTTGTTCTTGACGATGGGGCCGCCGAGGGTGAAGCCGGTGGTGTTGTTCAGAGACTTGGAAAGGTTGATGGTCTCGTCACCCACACGGTCGCCGATGAACTGCTCGTTGGAGAAGTAATTATAAAGGGAGGCGTGCCACTCGTTGGTACCGCTCTTTGTGACAGCGTTGATGGCACCGCCGGTGAAGCCGCTCTGTCTTACGTCGAAGGGGGTGATGTTCACGGTCATCTGCTCGATGGCGTCCAGGGAAATGGGGGCGCCGCCGGTAGGCAGGTTCTGGCCGATACCGAAGGCGTTGTTGAACGCGGCACCGTCCACGGTGACATAAGAGGAACGGTAGTTTCCGCCACCAAGGGCAAGACCGTTGGTGGTGCTGGCCGCCTGAGGAGTGAGTTTCATCACATCGTAAAGCGTACGGCCGGTGGTAGGCAGGGCCTGCATGGTCTTCAGGCTCACGTTGGTACCGGCGCCAGAGCGCTTGATGTTCATGTTGGATTCCTTACCGTCGACTACAAAGACTGCAGCATCCAGGACCTCGGTTTCGTCCTCCAGGACAGCATCGAAAATGATGGTCTCGCCCAAGGGAGCCTGGACGTTCTGGAACTGGGCGCTGCGATAACCCAGCATTTCCACATTAATGGAATAAGGACCACCTGGGCGCATACCGTTAATCAAATAACGGCCGTCGGTGTTGGTCACGGCTCCGTAAACGGTTCCGGAAGGGATATGGGTGGCAATGATTGCCGCACCAATTACAGTTTCTCCCTTCTGGTCGACGATGCGGCCGCCAAGGGAAGAAGTGGTTACCTGAGCATAGGCAACGCTGCCCGCAATCAGCATGGCGAAAGCGAGCAAAATGCTTTTAATAGCCTTTTTCATAAAATTGATAATAATAACCTTACTAAAAAACCGACGCGAAGTTACTGCTTTTTTCTGACTCCGGCAACAGGAAGGTGAAAGATTCTTCGCTTCGCTCAGAATAATCTCCTATAATTTGAATGCGGCCTTCACGGCTGGCACGCTGTCCAGAAGTTCCCAGCCGAAAAACTGCACTATCTTATCCTTCCCCAGCACCTTCACTGCCTTGGTATAAGGTTTCCTGCCCATATGGCCATAAGCTGCCGTAGGAGCGTAAATGGGGTTCTTCAACTGGAACTTCCGAATGATTGCGGCAGGCCGCAAGTCAAAGATTTTCTGGATCTTATCGGCAATCTCCCCATCGGACAGGCCGGCGTGTGCAGTACCGTAAGTATCCACGAAAACGCTCACCGGACGGGCTACCCCAATTGCATAAGCCAGCTGCACCAGGCACTCGTCGGCAACGCCCGCGGCAACCAGATTTTTCGCAATGTAACGCGCGGCATAAGCGGCGCTGCGGTCCACCTTCGAAGGGTCTTTTCCGGAGAAGGCTCCGCCGCCGTGTGCACCCTTTCCGCCATAGGTGTCCACGATAATCTTCCTGCCGGTAAGACCGGTATCCCCGTGGGGGCCGCCGATGACGAATTTCCCGGTGGGATTCACGTGGAGGATGAAGCTGTGGATAAGCCGGGCGGTATCTTCGGGAAGGGATGCCTTCAGGCGTGGAATGACTATCTTCTCCACGTCGAAACGAATCTTGTTCTGCATGGCCTGGTCCACCTTCGCCTGGCCGAACTGTGCAACCGCCTCGGCATAACTCATGTTTCCAAGGCTCTCAGGCACGAATTCGTCGTGCTGGGTGCTCAGAACAATCGTATGCACCTTCAGCGGAAGATGTGTCCTGCCGTCGTACTCGATGGTAAACTGGCTCTTCGCGTCCGGACGGAGGTAGGGCATCAGCTGCAGCTCGTTGTGGCGGATATCGGCCAGTATCTCCAAAAGCCGATGGCTAAGATACAGGGGCAGAGGCATATAGTCTTCCGTATCGCGGCAGGCATAACCGAACATCATGCCCTGGTCGCCGGCCCCCTGCTCGTCCTCGGTTTCACGCTCCACGCCGCGGTTGATGTCGTCGCTCTGCTCGTGGAGGGCGCTAAGGACGCCGCAGCTGGACGAGTCGAACATATATTCGGCCTTGGTGTAACCTATCTTTTTTATGGTCTCGCGCACCGTGGTCTGGATGTCCACATAAGCTTCCGACTTCACTTCGCCCATCACCACCACCATTCCGGTGGAGCAGAAACTTTCGCAGGCCACCTTCGCTTCCGGGTCCATGGAAAGGAACTGGTCCAGGATGGCGTCGGAAATCTGGTCGGCCACTTTGTCGGGGTGCCCTTCAGACACCGATTCGGAGGTAAATAAATAATTCATATAAAAAAAAATTAGCCCCGTGCATATATGCGGAGGCTAAAAAACACAAAACACTGATATGAAACGTATTTTAGCATTTTTTAAAGTGGTTGCAAGCAATCCAAATCTCTCCACCTGTATTTTGGGACGGCAAAGGTAATGCAATTTTTATTATTTGCAAAATAATTTTTCTAGCCCTCGCGATCCATTTCGCGGCGTATATCGCGTTCCTTTATGCTTTGACGCTTGTCGTACTCCTTCTTTCCGCGGGCCAGGGCTATCACCAGTTTGGCATAGCCGTTATCGGCAATGAAAAGTTTTACGGCAACGATAGTGAGGCCCTTCTGCTTGTCGGCAGCCCATAAATGATTGAGTTCCTTCCGGTTAAGGAGAAGACGGCGATCCCTCACCGGCTCGTGCTGCCCCCAGCTGCCCCAATGGTAAAGGGCGATGTTCATCCCCCGGACGAAGAGTTCACGGCCAACGAAAAAGCAATAGGCGTCCTGGAGCGAGACCTTTCCCGCACGGATGGATTTTATTTCAGTGCCCACCAGCTGTATTCCGGCCGTATAGGTTTCCAGGAACTCGTAGTCGAACGAGGCCCGGCGGTTGGTGGCTTGTACTTTGCTCTTTGCTTTAGGCATAGGTTAATCCATTGATTGTACGGTGTTTGATACTATGTATCGCATCCTGGCATACTCTTCGGGACTTAGAGAAAGGAAGAAGTAGTCCAGCGGGTCTTTCACTTCTCCGTTTTTCAAAACCTCGAAATGAAGGTGCGAAGCGCCAAGGGAAGCGGTAATACCCACGTTCCCTATCTTCTGGTTCCTCTTGACCTTGCGTCCCTGTACGGCAGTGACCTCGCCAAGCAGGCAATACCTTGTTACAAAGCCGTTTCCGTGGTCTATTTCCACGGTATTGCCAAGGCCCTTGCGGGAGTGCGTAACCTTGGTTACCGTTCCCGAAGCCGCAGCATAAACCGGCGAGCCCTGGGAGGCGATAAGGTCTATTCCCTCGTGCATCAGGCTCAGTTTCAGAACAGGGCTGTGCTTCATCCCCACCGACGCCCCCGCCTGTACATAAGATATATTGTGGAGAGGCAGCGTGAGCGGAGGAATGCTGTCCTTGCGGCGCTCCAAAGCCATGAACAACTCCTCGAAATTATTGTCCACCCCGCGAGCCTTGCCCATCAGCTTTTCAAGTGAAAGCGACTCCTTCCCCGGAATGATGTCCGGCGCAGTAATTGCCTCCAGGCTTGGGGCCGGTGTTTTGAAAAGTCCCTGGTAAATGGCGTCATCCTTGTCTTTCAGCCCTTCAAGCACGTCGCCTATGAGCGTAGCTTTCGACTTCATGGCATTGAAACGCTCCCTGTACAGTTTGTTCTCTTTTTCCAGGCGGCGCTCGTCGGCAGTGGAAAAAAAGAGGGCCAGGAGCACGTAGAGTATGACCGAAAGGGACACGGAAGCCACCAGGTACCGCACCACGACACCCAAAAACTTCTTTATGGCCTTCTTGTCAATCATTGCTCCTTAGGCACTTTTACCATTTCCAGATAATCTTTGGAAGGAATATCCAGATCCATGTACAGGGCCGGGTTCACGTAATCCTTCCTGTAGATGACCTCATAATGCAGGTGCGGTCCGGTTATGCGTCCCGACCGGCCGCTAAGGCCGATGCAGTCTCCCCTGGAAACCCTCTGCCCCTGTTCCACGAATATCTTCGACAAATGAGCATAGCGCGTCTTGTAGCCGAAGCCGTGCTCTATCTCTATGTGGTTTCCATAGCCGCCGCGTTCCTGTTTCACCAAAACAACCACGCCGTCTCCGGTAGCATAGATGGGGTTACCCGGAGGGCAGGCAAAATCCACTCCGGTGTGCAGCTTTCCTATGCCCAGGATAGGGTCGGAACGGTAGCCGAAAGGACTTGTGAGCCGATAGGTGGACGGATCCGTGTTCATGGGCGGGATGGCGGGTATGTGGGCCGCCATATCGCCGGCGTTGCGCTGTATGCCGCTGATGTCGTCGAAGGACTTCGACTGGATGGCCACCCTCTTTTCCATCACGTCCAGGCGTTTGACTATGTCAAGCAGAGCCGTTCCCTCAAGTGCGTCGTATCGGCCCTTATCGCCGAATCCGGCGTTACGGGTCGAGCGGGGAATCTCGTCCAGGCCATACACGTTGCGGTAAATCCTGTCGTCACGTTCCTCCAGGAAGGTGAGTTCGTTGTCGTAGCGGTCCAGTTCCCGGGACATGCGGTCCACGCGGGTGCTCCAGTCGGCATTGCGGTGCTTCAGGATAGTGGTCTTGGGCAAATCCAAGCCCAGGACATGCACGTGAATCCAGAAGAAAAGGAATAGAAATACCAGGGCAGAACTCCCTACAATGGCGAAATCACGCCCCAGGTGACGGGGCGTTTCCTTCGGCGCGGCGTATTTCTTCATCTTTTCCACAGCCTGCAAATATACGCAAAAATGATTATATTTGCAGATTATTATAAATACGATATATGACAGCTAAAGAGATTCGCCAGAAATATCTGGACTTCTTCGCCTCAAAAGGGCACACTATAGTTCCATCGGCCCCTATGGTAATCAAAAACGACCCTACGCTCATGTTTACCAACGCCGGAATGAACCAGTTCAAGGATATTTTCCTGGGCAATACCGCCCCTAAATTCCCCCGCGCCGCCGACAGCCAGAAGTGCCTTCGCGTGAGCGGCAAACACAATGACCTTGAGGCCGTAGGCCACGACGGACGGCATCATACGATGTTCGAAATGCTGGGCAACTGGAGCTTCGGGGACTATTTCAAGGAGGAAGCCATAGACTGGTCCTGGGAGCTGCTCACCAAGGTGTACAAGATTGATCCGGAAATCCTTTACGCTACAGTTTTCGAGGGCGACGAAAAGGACGGAACCGCCCTTGACACCGAAGCCGAAAAGGCCTGGCAGAAGCATCTTCCGAAGGACCATATCCTGTACGGCAACAAGCACGACAATTTCTGGGAAATGGGCGATACAGGCCCCTGCGGTCCCTGCAGCGAAATTCACATCGACCTTCGGGAACCAGCCCAGAGGGCCGCGAAACCCGGCCGGGAACTGGTGAACACCGACAACGACGACGTCATTGAAATCTGGAACCTGGGGTTCATGCAGTACGAGCGCAAGGCCGACGGTCATCTGGAATCCCTGCCGGCGAAAAACATCGACACCGGAATGGGCTTCGAGCGCCTGTGCATGATTCTTCAGGGAAAACGCTCAAATTATGAGACCGACGTCTTTTCCGGCATCATCGGCAAGGTGGAAGCCTTCAGCGGCCATAAATACGAAGAGGGCGGCAACGTCCAGGTTGCTATGAGGGTTATCGCGGACCACGTCCGTGCAATCGCCTTCTCCATCGCCGACGGCCAGCTTCCGTCCAACGTGAAAGCCGGTTATGTGATTCGCCGCATCCTCAGGCGCGCGGTGCGTTACGGCTACACCTTCCTGGGCTTCGGCGAACCCTTCCTTTGCCGCCTCATCCCCCAGCTGGTGGACGACATGGGCGAGGCCTACCCTGAAATCAAGGCTCAGCAATCCCTCATAGAAAACGTGATACGCGAAGAGGAAAACGCCTTCCTGCGCACCCTGGACCGCGGTATCAAGATGCTGGAAGACAATATGGCGCGTAACTCCGCCACCCGCCTCATTCCCGGCGAAGATGCCTTCATCCTCTACGACACCTACGGCTTCCCCATCGATCTCACCGAACTTATCGCCTCCGAAAAAGGCTATAAAGTGGACCTGGAAGGCTTCCAGACAGAGCTTAACAAGCAAAAGGAGCGTGCCCGCAACGCCACGGCATCCGAATTCGGGGACTGGACTGTCTTTGCCGATGGTGAAGAAGTGGTCTTCGAAGGCTACGACACCATAAAAGTGGACGGTGCACGCCTGCTGAAAGAGCGCATCGTAAAACAAAAGAACAAGGAATTCTTCCAGCTGGTCTTCGACCGCACCCCCTTCTATGCCGAAATGGGCGGCCAGGTGGGCGACAGCGGCTATATCGTTGGCGAAGACGGCGAAAAGATAGCCATCCTGAATACCATCAAGGAGAACAACCTGAGCATACATCTGGCCGAAAGGCTCCCCGTGGACGGTGGACAAAACTTCAGCCTGGTGGTGGACGAAGCGCGTCGCCAGAAGATAATGAACAACCATACGGCAACCCACCTTCTCCACCAGGCCCTGCGTGAAATCCTGGGAACGCACGTGGAACAGAAAGGTTCCTTCGTGGGACCGGACTATTTCCGCTTCGACTTCTCCCATTTCCAGAAGCTCACCGACGAAGAACTTCGCGCCGTGGAGAACAGGGTGAACGCCCTTATCCGTGCCGATGAACCCCTGTGCGAAAAACGCGACGCTTCGATGGACGAAGCCCGTGCGATGGGCGCAATGGCCCTTTTCGGCGAAAAGTACGGCGACGTGGTGCGAGTGGTTCGCTTCGGCAGTTCGGTGGAACTGTGCGGCGGCACCCACACCAGGGCGACAGGTACCATCGGCCTGTTTAAGATTCGCACTGAAAGTGCAATTGCAGCCGGCGTAAGGCGTATCGAAGCCGTTACCGGAGAAGGGGCCGAAGAAGGCATCCACATGGTGGAAGACCTGCTTAAGAGCGTCAAGGCTTTCTTCAACAACGCTCCGGACCTGCGCGGCGCCATAGAAAAGCTTGTGGCCGAAAATGCCGATGCCCGGAAGCAACTGGAAGCCATTGCCGGCGAAAAGGCCGCCGCCCTGGCCGAGCGCCTGGAAAAGAACGCCGAAAACATCAACGGAATCTCCGTCGTGCGTTTCGACAACTCCGTAGATCCGGCAATCGTGCGCAATGTGGCCCTTATCTTGCAGAAGAAAGCATCGAACCTTGCCTTGGCCGGAGCCTTTGCCTTCGACGGAAAGCCCAACCTGGTGCTCATGTACTCCAACGACCTTGTCCAGAAGGGCAAGAACGCCGGAAAGGACATCCGCGAAGCCGCCAAGTTCATCCAGGGCGGCGGTGGCGGACAGCCCGGTCTGGCAACTGCCGGCGGACGCCTGATTGACGGTCTTCCAGCCGCGCTGGACTGCCTTGTAGATATTGCCTCTAAATAAAACGTGAAGAAACTCGACCGTTGGATAGTTAAATCATTTGTAGGACCGTTTTTCGCGATCCTTGTGATTGTGCTGTTCATTCTGGTCATGCAGTTCCTTTGGGTTTACATTGACGAGCTTGTAGGCAAAGGACTGGAATTCAAGGTTATCCTGGAGTTCCTGATGTGGGGCGGCTTCACCACCTTCCCCCTCGCCATTCCGCTTGCCACCCTCCTCAGTTCCATGATGACGGTGGGGCAGATGGGTGAAAAGTTCGAGCTCACCGCCATCAAATCGGCCGGAATCCCCCTTACCCGGGTGCTTATTCCAATGACGCTCATCTGTTTCCTGATTTGCACCGCAGCCTTTTTCGTTGGAGACCGGCTCGTGACCTATTCCATCAACCGCATCTATACCATGCGGGACGATTTGGGAAAGACCAAGAGCGAGATCAAAATACCCACTGGAACGTTCTACGACGGCATCGACGGTTATATCCTGCGCGTGGAAAGCCGCGACAAAAAGACCGGGATGATGTACAATATCCAGGTCTATGACCACACCGGCAACAAGGGTAACACGCGTATAACCGTGGCCGACAGCGGTATTATAAAAATGTCCAATGCCAAGGATTACCTTACCTTCCAGATGTATGACGGAATCAATTATTCCGAGGAAAATACGCGGAAGTACAAGGATACCACCCTGGCACTCCAGCGCATCAGTTTCCACAGTCAGGAGATGGTGATTCCGCTGGAGAACTACGCCTATCACCACTCCGATTCGGCCCGCTATGGAGAGCAGGTCAAATCTATGAACCTTAAGGCTTTGAGGCACGGACACGACTCCCTCACCAACCTGGTCCACCAGGGGACTATGAGGCATGTGAGCGACTTCATGAACCAAAATTTCATCGGCCACCGGGACCAGTTGGACAGCGGCTGGAGGGACAAGGGAAGCGTGGTGATGGTAACTCCGGACAAGCAGCCGTGGAAGAACCTGGAAGAAAGGAAAAAAGCCCACGACCATGGCGGCACGGTGGCCCGCCAGATTGAAAGCCTGGCCCAGGGGCAAACCATGGAGTCGTACCAGTACACCAGCCTCATCCACCGCACGGATGTCGAGATTTGGAAAAAATTCGCCCAGGCGCTGGCCTGCCTGCTGCTTTTCTTCATAGGAGCACCGCTTGGAGCACTCATCAAAAAGGGCGGGATGGGCACGCCGGCCGTCATTTCCATCCTCTTCTTCGTCTTGTACTGGGTGATAGACATCACCGGCGAGAGGCTTGCCTCCAACGGAGCCACCACTGCCTTTATCGGGAAATTCATATCGGCCTTCGTGCTTGGGCCCATCGGCATACTCCTCACCGTGAAGGCCATCCAGGATAAGAGCATCCTTAATTTCGACCTGTTCAAGACAGGATACCGCCGGGTGAAAAGTAAGTTCTTCCGTATGTTCAGAAATACACGCATCGTCTATATGGGCACGCCGGAATTCGCGGTGGCGCCCCTGGATTCCCTTATCAAGCACGGCTACAAGGTAGTAGGCGTAGTCACCGTTCCGGACAAGGCTTCGGGCCGTGGCTTGAAACTCAACGAGAGCGCGGTGAAAAAATATGCTGTCCAAAACGGCTTGCCGCTGCTCCAGCCCGAGAAGCTCAAAGACCCGGAATTCCTGAAAAACCTGGCCGCCTGGAAGGCCGATTTATTCGTGGTCGTAGGCTTCCGGATGCTGCCTGAAGAGGTTTGGGGCATGCCAAAACTGGGAACCTTCAACCTGCACGCGGCCCTTCTGCCGCAATATCGCGGCGCGGCTCCCATCAACTGGGCGGTCATCAACGGAGAGAACATCTCCGGCGTGACCACCTTCATGATTGACAGAAAGATTGACACCGGCGGAATCATTCTCCGTTCGGAATGCCGGATAGAGCCCACAGACACTGCCGGCATACTGCACGACAAACTTATGGAGATTGGCTCCCAGCTGGTCATGGAAACGGTCGAGGGTCTGGTTCAGAAGAATGTGGAACTTCGCGTCCAGCGCAGTTTCATCCAGGGTTCCGAACTCCTGAAGCCCGCACCCAAGCTCACCCGCGAGTTGCAGCACATCGACTGGAATGACAGCACCCGGCACATCTACAACCTTATCCGTGGCCTCTCCCCTTACCCCGGAGCTTTCACCGAACTGGTTCCCGGATCACTTCAACTTAAAGTCTTCTTCGGGGAAATGCGTTATGACCTTCCCGCCGCCGCCCCGGGAACCGTTCTCTCCGACGGCAAGACCTACTTTGCCATTGCAACGGCCGACGGCGCCATTGCCATAACCGACCTTCAGCTTTCCGGAAAGAAGCGCATGGATGTCCGGTCCTTCCTTCTGGGCTTCCGCAATCCACAGTCCTATACAACCACCCAAGGCACATCCAAGGCCGAAATTGAAAAGGCAAAACCGGTAGAAGATGACTAGCATCGTCATTCTGTGCGACGGGGCCTTCCCCACCGAGCCGTATCCGCTTTACCTGCTGGAATCGGCCCAAGGCTTGGTGTGCTGCGACGGAGCCTTCCAAAAATATCTGGACCATTTCCCGGAAGGGCGCCTGCCCATTGCCGTAATCGGCGATTTGGATTCGCTCTCGGCGGAATTAAAAGAAAAGTATGCCTCCCTGCTTGTTCCCATTGCCGAGCAGGAGCACAACGACCAGACGAAGGCTGTGCGCTGGGTGCTGGAAAACCATCCCGAAGTATCCGAGATAAGCATTTTGGGTGCGACGGGCCTCCGGGAAGACCACACCATCGGCAATCTGGGCCTTCTGATGGACTATCCCAGGCAACTGCCCCTTGGGGAGCGCAAAGTACAAATCGTATCGGACTACGGAACCGCCTTCACCGTCACCGACAGCTGCGAGCTGCATCTTGGCGAAGGCCGCCGCATCTCCATTTTCAGTGCCGACAACTCCTTGCGCATTTGTTCCGAAGGCCTTGAATGGCCCCTGGACGACGTGGTTTTCGATGCCTGGTGGAAGGCAACGCTAAACCGCACTACGGAACCCATAGTGCGGCTTAAGTTTTCACATCCGTCTTCTGCGCTGATTCTTATCGACTGAAGTTCCTGGAGGCGAAGGGCAGGGACTGGTAAAGGGCTGTGTGCCAATACTCCCAGTTGTGGACGCCGTCACGGATGCGAAGCTCGCAAGGTATCCTCTTCTCCTTCATTTTCCGGTAGAAATAAATCGAAAGGTCGAAGATGTGATCGTCGTCGCCGCAGTCCACGAACCACTTGATGCTACGCAGGGCCTCAAGGGTTTCCGCATCGGCCTTGTCCAGGAAGGCGATGGTTGAATTCTCGCTGACCGAACGGGCTGTAAGGGTTAGTTTGTCGGTTTCTTTCCCGCTGCTGCGCACATCGTCCTGCCGGTTATCCAGCCAGGCGCTCATGGCATAGGCGCTGGAAAACATGTCGGGATGGCGCTGGGAATAGGCCACAGTTCCGCCGCCGCCCATGGAAAGGCCCATGATGGCCCTCTGGCCCTTGACGCCGCCGCAATTGTATTTGCTTTCCACTGCAGGCAGGAACTCCTGGAAGAAAAAGTCCTCGTAGGGCCAGTCCTTCACGTTGAAGTAGCCGTTCTGGTATTTATGGACATCGGTGTCGCCGGCATTAGGCATGACGATAACCATTTCGCAAATCTCGCCGCTCCTGATGAGCAAATCGGCCACATCCTGCATCCGTCCCTTGCTGTCCCAGTCGGAATAGCAGCCGTAAAGGCCGTGCAGCAGGTAAACTACCGGATAGTGCCTTTCCGGGCTGTAGCCCTGAGGAAGATACACATTATACTTCTGTTCACAGCCCAATTTGGCACTTTGGATGCTGTCCGTGACAATTTTGCTTTGAGCCCAGGCAGCCGCTCCGGCAGCCATCAGGCATAAAATCATTACAATACGTTTCATATTGCAAATATAGCATTTATCTCCGTAATATGTAATCGGCAAAAAATCAATGGCTTACACTTGACACTAATCTACGGTCTTTGCCAGAATATCATCCAGCTGCGCCCGGTTCATGTTTCCGTCTATGGAAACGAAGGTAATTTCGTCATCTTCATATTCCAGCATTACGAAGGATGTGACCGTGTCCTCGTCTCCTACCGTATAGATGCGCATTATTTCGCCATCCTCCTTGCTTTCCATAAGCAATTCGTAATCACCGGATTGGATAAATTTGTCAATGTCCTTGCGAAGGGCTTCCCTCACTTTTGCGTTTGAGGCCGACAGGGTGTAGAATCCGGTCATGGACTTAATGACATGCGAAAGGTTCACATCCTTGTCATTCAGTTCCATATCGGGAATTTTCCCTATCCGCTTGAACATGGCCGGGGAAATGTAAACGGCTTCCACGCCGGGGCTGTCGGAGTATTTGTTGTATAGGTGGCGACCGTTCTGGGCCAGGGCAGTTACGCTAAAACCAAGCAGTAACAGCAGTAGAATTAGCTTTTTCATTTCCGATAGTATATTTGATCCATCCTTTGCTCGGCTTCGGTTACTTTGATTACGGCCTGGTTCACGTCCACGGACATCCTGGCCATGGTTTTTTCTATGGCTGCGTAGGCCAGATAAGGGTCGTCGAATGTATCCTTA
>CACYCP010000003.1 GCA_902772985.1 uncultured Bacteroidia bacterium
AGTGGGCCTCCTGTACCGTTTCGGCTATTTCAACCAGGTGCTCAGTGCACAGGGTTATCAGGTGGCCGGTTACGACGCCCAGGACTTCACCAAGATTCCCGCAGTGCCGGTGCTTGACGAAAACGGCGAGTGGATTACCACTTCCGTGGCCTTCCCCGGCCGAAATCTCACTGCCCGTCTCTGGAAGGTGGGAGTGGGCCGTACAGACCTGTACCTTATGGATACCGACTACGAAGACAATATTCCCGAAGACCGCGAGGTTACCTATCACCTTTACGGAGGCAGCTGGGAGAACCGCCTGAAGCAGGAACTCCTGCTGGGCGTGGGCGGAATCAGGGCCCTGCGCAAGCTGGGACTGGATCCTCAGGTTTACCACTGCAACGAGGGCCACGCCGCTTTCATCGGCATGGAGCGTATGAGGGAGTACATCGAGAAGGATGGCCTGAATTTCCACGAGGCGCTGGAAGTGGTGCGGGCAAGTTCGCTCTTTACCACCCATACACCCGTCCCTGCGGGGCACGACGCCTTCGATGAGGGCATGCTGCGCCAGTACATCGGCCATTATCCCGAAAGGATGAGGGTGGACTGGGAGAGCCTGATGTCGCTGGGTAAGGACAATGCTCTGGACGTGCACGAGAAGTTCTCCATGAGCAATCTGGCAGCCAATATTTCCCGCAACGTGAACGGCGTTTCCATGCTTCACGGAAAGGTGAGCCAGGAGATTTTTGCCCACATGTATCCGGGCTACCTGCCTCAGGAGCTCTTCGTGAGCTACGTGACCAACGGCGTCCATTATCCCACCTGGTGCGCCCCCGAATGGAAGCCTGTCCATGCCATGGTCTTCGGCCGTGAATTCTCTACCCACCACTACAACAAATCCTGCTTCGAGGGCATTTACAAGGTGCCTGACAGCGATGTATGGCGCATAAAGAGGGAACTCAAGACCAAGCTGATGTTCTTTGTGAGGGAGCGTCTGATGGATAAGAGCTGTTCCAACCATTACAGCCCCAGCGAACTGGTGACCATACTTGACAACCTGCGCGACGATGTGCTCACAATCGGCTTTGCACGCCGTTTCGCAACATATAAGAGGGCGACCCTGCTGCTCCGCGACCTGGACCGTCTGGACAAGATAGTGAACAATCCCGAAAAGCCCGTGCAGTTCCTTTTCGCCGGTAAGGCCCACCCTGCCGACAAGGCCGGCCAGGACCTTATCAAGCACATCGTGGACATCTCGAAGGATCCTCGCTTCATCGGCAAAATCATTTTCGTGCCGGGATACGACATCACGCTGGCAAAGCGTATGGTGCAGGGCGTGGATGTGTGGATGAACAATCCTACTCGTCCGCAGGAGGCTTCCGGTACCTCGGGAGAAAAGGCCGCGATGAACGGAACCATGCATTTCTCGGTGCTGGACGGCTGGTGGGTCGAAGGCTACAAGGAGGGCGCCGGCTGGGCACTTCCCCTGGAGCAGACCTACGAGGACAACATGTACCAGAACGAGCTTGACGCCGCCACCATCTACCAGATTCTGGAGAACGACATCGTTCCTGCCTATTATAACGTGGACCGCACTACGGGCCGCAGTTCGGAGTGGATTGGCTACATCAAGAACACAATTGCCAAGGTTGCGTGCGATTTCACCACCAACCGCATGCTCACGGACTACATGAACCAGTATTACATTCCCCAGTCCCAGGCCGCTACCGAGTTCAAGGCCGATAATTTCGAGAAGGCCCGCGAACTTGCCGACTGGAAAGAGCATGTGCGCCGCGTCTGGGACAGCGTATCGCTGGTTTCCAGCAGCGTTCCCCAGACTTCCTACGACATCACTCTCGCGAACCAGTACCACAGCGAGATTAGCTTGAATCTCGGGGACCTTACTCCGGACGAGATTGGCGTGGAACTCATTTTCGCTCAGAGCGAGACTCCCGGCAAGATTCACATCGTGACCGCCAAGGAATACGATGTCGTGGAATTTGCCGATGGCATTGCCAAGTATCAGGTGGATGTGCTTCCGGAGAAGACCGGTGCCTATCAGGTGGGCGCCCGAATCTTCGCCAAGAATCCGCTGCTGGCTCATCGCCAGGCCTTTGAATGTGTCAAGTGGCTGTAGGCCCCTGTCATTTCGAGCGAAGAAATCCATGTCCATTGTAACCACAGGCTTTTTTGACGGTGTTCATTCAGGACACCGTCATGTCCTTTCCGCGCTGGTGGCTACGGCCCGTGAGCGCGGGGAGGATGCCGTCGTGGTTACGTTCTGGCCGCATCCCCGGACGGTGCTGCAGCAGGATGCAAGGGAATTTCGGCTCCTGACCAGCCTGGAAGAGAAACGGGCGCTGCTTCTTGCCGCCGGAGTGGACCGTGTCGAGGTCCTGCCCTTCACCAGGGAGTTTGCCGCCATGACTGCCGTGGAGTACCTGGACCTGCTCCGTGAGCGTTTCGGCGCCTCGCAGGTTATGATGGGGTATGACAACAGGATCGGCAGTGACCGTTTGACGGCGCCACAGATATGTGCTTCATCGGAGCCGTGCACGAAAACGGCCGAATTGGTGCACGAGGTTCCTGTTTTGACGGTGTCGTGCACGAAAACGGCTGAATCGGTGCACGGGACGCCTATTTCGTCCACACGGATACGGCAGGCTCTGGAGGCGGGGGCTGTGGAAGAGGCCAATGCGATGCTGGGGTATGAATATGAGCTGTACGGCGTGGTGGTGGCAGGGAAGAGGCTGGGACGCACGATTGGCTTCCCCACGGCGAACATGCAGCTGTACGAACCGCTGAAACTGGTTCCCCTGAACGGAGTGTATGCCGTTGAGGCCCAGGTACTTGGGCGCTCGTATCCGGGGATGTGCAACATCGGCACGAGACCAACCGTGGGAGGGACTGAAAGGACCATCGAGACGCACATCCTGGATTTCGACGAGGAGATTTACGGCCTGCCGCTTCGCATCCGTTTTCGCCGTCGCATCCGGGACGAACGCAAATTCCCTTCGCTCGATGAACTGAAGGCTCAGCTCCAGTTTGACAAGGCGGCTATTTCTTTTTGAATTCTAAAAACATTTTGCTATATTTGCAGTAGAAAGCGCGACGGCTGATGAAAAGGCCGTCGGCTCATTTTTTTGACGACAAAAGATATTAGATATGGCAATTGAAATGATGACTCAGGCCGGCCTGGACAAGTTGAAGCAGGAACTCGCCGATGCTTTGGCCCAGCGCCCGGTAATTTCCGCTGCAATCGCGGAAGCCAGGGAAAAGGGTGACCTTTCGGAAAATGCAGAATATGACGCTGCGCGCGATGCCCAGGGCCTCCTGGAGGTGAAGATCGCCCGCCTTAAGGAGAAGGTGGCGAACGCCCGCGTGATTGACGAGAGCAAACTTTCCACGGAGACGGTCCAACTGATGAGCAAGGTGAAAATCCAGAACCTGGCGAACAAGATGGAAATGTTTTTCCAGATTGTGGCCGAGACCGAGGCCGATTTCACGAAAGGCCTGCTGGCCGCAACCACACCAATCGCCAAGGCTCTCATCGGCCATAAGAAGGGTGAAACCGTGGAGGCGAAAGTGCCAAGCGGCATTCTTAAATTCAAGATTCTGGACATTAGCCTTTAAGCGATGGCAACTATTTTTACAAAAATCGCCAATGGCGAAATTCCCTCCTACAAGTGTGCCGAGAGCGAAGATTTCTATGCTTTCCTGGACATCTCGCCCCTTGCGAAAGGGCACACTTTGGTAATCCCCAGGAAAGTGGAGGACGACTATATCTTCAATCTGGGCGAGGATACTTACGCCGGACTTTGGGCCTTTGCCCGCAAGGTGGCCGTGGCCTTGAAGGCCGCCGTCCCTTGCAAGAGGGTAGGGGTTGCCGTGCTTGGAATGGAAGTTCCCCACACTCATATCCATCTCGTACCCCTTCAGACCGAAGGCGACATGGATTTCCGCAAGGCGGTGAAACCCCAGGTAGAACCGGCCGAGATGAAGGAAATAGCAAGTGCAATCTTCGCAGAATATGAAAA
The DNA here is from genome assembly GCA_902772985.1 of uncultured Bacteroidia bacterium. Lineage (GTDB taxonomy): Bacteria > Bacteroidota > Bacteroidia > Bacteroidales > UBA932 > Cryptobacteroides. Next base: position 4,017 of record CACYCP010000003.1, read on the forward strand.
ACTTTAAGCTTTTGACGCTGGTCGCAGTGGCCGGCCTTGCCGTGATTTCCTGTGGCAAAAAGACCGTGATTGAAGGGACTCTGGAGGGTTGCGGCAATTCGGAAGTCATTGTCAAGCTCCTGGACGTGAACCGTTTCCAGGTTTTGGATACTGTTAAGACCAATGCTTCCGGACAGTTCAGTTACAAGCCGGAAATAGCTGCGGGACAGCCGGAATTCATCTACATTTTCCGTGGCAACAAGCAGCTCGCTTCGCTCCTTCTGGAAAATGGTGACAAGGTGAAAGTTCAGATGGACAGCCTGGGGAATTACAGCGTTGAAGGCTCGGAGGAAAGCCTTAAACTTCAGCAGGTGGAGAAAGATTACAACTCTTTCCTCAAGGACATAAGGGACATCGCGTACAGCGAGGATTCCGGTCCCGCCGTCAGCCGCCGATACATTTCTTACTACCGTGACAGGCTCACCTACGTGATGAAAAACAGCCATTCGCTCACGGTGGTTCCGGTGCTGTTCCAGCAGGTGAATCCCAACATGATGGTTTTTGACCAGCCCACCGACGGCATTCTGATGCAGAATGTGTGCGATTCCCTGAAAACCGTTTATCCGGAGTCACGTTACGTGCGCGTGCTGGAAAAAGAGGCGATTCGCAGGCTTGCGCTGATGAATGCAGACAGCAAGCTTAAAAACGCCAGGGAAGTGGGTTACATCGATATTACCCTTCCAGGACTTGACGGCAGGCCCATTACCCTGAGCGAGAATCTGGACAAGGTGACAATGCTGTATTTCTGGTCTTCGACTGCCGCCCAGAAGATGTACAACATCGATGCGATAAGCCCTCTGTATGAGGAGTTCCACCACAAGGGGCTGGAGATTTATTCGGTAGCCCTGGATTCCGACAAGGCCGCCTGGGCCGCCGCTGTGCGCAACCAGAATCTGCCTTGGATAAACGTGTGCGACATCCGCGGGGAACTCTCACCCCTCATCGCTTCGTACGGCATCCGCTCCCTTCCCATGGTTTGGTTCATCGTGGACGGCACCATCGATGTCAATGCCAATGTCTCCAACGAGGCCGACATCCGCAAATATCTTCGCAAGAAACTGTAGCAAATGCCCCGGATCCTTCTTCTGGAAACATCGGCATCCGTCCTGTCTGTCGCGCTGGCGCAAGATGGGACGGTGTTGCTGGAAAAGCTGTGCACCGAGCCCCGGAGCCACGCTTCCAAGGCTGCTCCGCTGGTGAAGGAGGTCTTGGACGAATGCGGTATCGGGATAAAGGATTGCGATGCGGTGTGCGTGAGCAAGGGACCCGGCTCGTACACCGGTCTCCGGGTTGGAGTATCCACTGCGAAGGGACTTGCCTTCGGCGCGGGCATTCCTTTGCTGTCGGCGGGTACCCTGGATATTCTGGTGCAGGGTGTGAGACTGCAGGATTACCCCGGTTTGACGGCAATCGTTCCCATGATGGATGCGCGGAGGATGGAAGTCTATACCGCTGTGTATTCGCCGGAGGGAAAGCTGTTGACGCCCGTTCAGGCAATGGTGGTTGATGGCGGCTCTTTCGCCTCAGAACTCCAAAATGGGAAGGTTCTTTTCATTGGTGACGGTGCCCTGAAGTGCAAGGAGGTGCTTTCAAACCCGAATGCCGTCTTTCAGGAGGCTTTTCCTCTTGCTTCGAATATGTCAAGGCTTGCTGAAGAAGCATTCAGCGCAAAAAAATTCGAAAATCTGGCCTATTTCGAGCCGTTTTACCTTAAAGATTTCGTTGCCACGGTGTCAAAAAAGGCCTTGTGGTGAAGCTGGGAAAGGATTCCCGAGTGACCTGCACCTAGCTTTGCAGCGACAGCAGTCCCCTGAAGTAGGGGAATACCAGATAGCCCAGGTCCCTGAGAAGAGGATACAAAAGCGATTCTTCCAGGACCGGGCTTTTTACTATTCCGAAGCGCGCGTTCAGCGTATCGAAAAGAATAACTAACAAGCTGAGTATCAGGGCCGATACCGCCAGGGCGAAGACCATGCCCAGGAGTCGGTTTACCCAGCCCAGGCCGCCCATCTTCGCAATCTTGGTGAAGAGTTTCGCGACCAGAATCATGATAATGATGACGGCCACCAGAACCAGTACGAAAGCAATGACATTGAGCAGAGTCTGGGATACCGCCAGGTGCTGTCCAAGCCATCCGCACAGCAGGGAGGAGAATTTGAAAGCGGCCCATACGCCCGCAATGATGCCCACAAGGGAAATGATTTGCTCCAGAATGCCCTTGGAAAGCCCCCTGACTATCCCGGGGACAAAGAGCAGGACCAGTACAATGTCAAGTGTATTCATTTTGCTTGTTCCACTTTAAATGCTTATCTTTGCAATCTTAAATATGGCTGGAAAAAGCCACGCAAATTTAGGCAAAAAAAATGACATTCAAAGAATATAAGGGCTTGGACCTGACCAAGGTTGGAAATGAGGTTCTGGAACGCTGGAAAAGCATAAATGCGTTCGGGAAATCCCTGGAACTAAGGGAGGGTTCGCCTGAATTCATCTTTTTCGAAGGGCCGCCCAGCGCAAACGGAAAGCCGGGCATCCACCATGTCATGGCCCGTTCGATCAAGGACGCCATATGCCGGTACAAAACCCAGACCGGATTTTTGGTGAAGCGTCGTGCCGGCTGGGATACCCACGGTCTCCCGGTGGAACTTGGCGTGGAAAAGAAGCTGGGCATCACGAAGGCCGATATCGGCACGAAAATATCGGTGGAAGAGTATAACGCCACCTGCCGCAAGGAGGTGATGAAATATACGAAGGAGTGGGTGAGCATGACGGAGCGTGTGGGTTATTGGGTAGATATGGACGACCCTTATGTCACCTGCGACAACCGCTACATCGAGACCCTGTGGTATCTCCTGAAGAAAATTTACGACAAGGGGCTGCTGTACAAGGGCTTTACCATCCAGCCCTATTCGCCCACCGACGGCACCGGCCTAAGTTCGCACGAACTTAACCAGCCCGGCTGCTACAAGGATGTGAGCGACACCACCGCAACGGTGCAGTTCGAACTCATCAAGGACGGGAAGTCCCAGCCGCTTTTCGGCACGGAAACCCTTCCTGTGTTCATCCTGGCCTGGACAACCACCCCTTGGACCCTGCCTTCAAATACTGCACTTTGCGTGGGACCGGAGATTGAATACATCCGCGTGATGAGTTCGAATCCATACACCGGGGACCCTGCAATCTATGTTCTTGCGAAGGACCTGCTGGACACCTGGTTCAATGCCAAAAACACCCCTTACACGGTGCTGGACGGCACATTCAAGGGCAAGGATCTTGTGGGAATCCGCTATCACCAGCTCATTCCCTGGTTCAAGCCGGACGGTGACGCTTTCCGCGTCATTGCGGGGGATTACGTGACCACCTCGGATGGTACGGGCATCGTCCACATCGCTCCCACCTTCGGCGCCGACGACAAGCGGGTGGCTGCGGCTGCCGGCATCGGCGCAATAATGCCGGTGGACAGGGATGGGAATCCCCAGGCCCAGGTGGACCGTCAGGGCCGCTTCATGCGCCTGGAGGACATGGATCCCGCCTACGCCGCAACGGTGAATCCTATTTATGAACCCTATTCCGGCCGATATGTGAAGGCCGGCTACAAGGAATATTTCGAGCACGAAGCCGAAGAAGGTACCCTGGACATTGACCTCTGCGTCATGATGAAGCAGGACGGCAGGGCCTTCAAGGTGCAAAAACACGTTCACAGCTATCCCCACAGTTGGAGGACAGACCTTCCGGTGCTGTATTATCCGCTGGACAGCTGGTTCATCAAGGCATCGGCCGTGAAGGACGAGATGGTGGAGCTGAACAGGCAAATCACCTGGAAGCCCGCTTCCACCGGCACCGGACGCTTCGGTCAGTGGCTGGAGAATATCCAGGACTGGAACCTTTCGCGCAGCCGCTACTGGGGCACTCCGCTGCCCATCTGGCGCACAGAGGATGGCAAGGAAGAACTTTGCATAGGTTCGGCGGCCGAACTTTACGACCAGGCCGAGAAGGCCGTTGCCGCCGGCATCATGGCCTCCAACCCCCTGAAAGACAAGGGCTTCGACCCCAAGGATATGTCCCTGGAGAACTACGATAAGATTGACCTTCACAGGCCTTACGTGGACAGCATTTTCCTGGTTTCGCCTTCGGGAAAGAAGATGACCAGGGAAACGGACCTTATAGATGTTTGGTTCGATTCCGGCGCCATGCCATACGCCCAGGAAGGGCTTCGCGGCCTTGGCAGCAAGGAATTCGGCACCACTGCCGATTTCATTGCGGAAGGCGTTGACCAGACTCGCGGATGGTTCTATACCCTTCACGCCATACACACGATGATTTCCGGAACCCCGGCTTTCAAACGCGTGATTTCCAACGGTTTGGTGCTGGACAAGAACGGAAACAAGATGTCCAAGCGCCTTGGGAACGCAGTAGATCCGTTCGAGGCTCTGGACACTTTCGGGGCCGATGCGCTGCGCTGGTATATGCTCACCAACGCGGAACCTTGGGATAACCTGAAATTTGACGAGGGCGGTGTCGACGAGGTGCGGCGGAAGTTCTTCGGCACGCTCTATAACACCTACGCCTTCTTTGCAAGGTATGCGAATATTGACGGTTGGCAGGCAGGAAGCTCGAGCGAAGCCGGGAAATCTAATATCGAACTGGACCGCTGGATTCTGTCCAAGTTGAATACGGTAATCCGGGACGTGAGGGCGGCGTACGAGGACTACGACGTGAAAACCGCCGGGCGTATCCTGGAAAGTTTCGTCTGCGACGACGTTTCCAACTGGTATGTTCGCCTGAACCGGCCCCGTTACTGGGCAGGGGAGATGACCGCCAGTAAGAAATCGGCCTATGAAACTCTGTATCAGGCGCTTGTGACGGTAGCTAAGCTGGCTGCCCCCATTGCACCGTTCTATATGGACCGCTTGTATTGCGATTTGACAGGCTCTTCTGTGAGCGGCGAAGAATCCGTGCACTTTACCCTGATGCCGGAGGCAGACGAGAGCCTCATCGATGCGGAACTGGAGGAGAGGATGGCGCTGGCGCAGACCACCACCTCCCTTGTCCTTGGCATTCGCAAGAAAGTGAACATTCCTGTGCGTCAGCCGCTTTCTAAGCTGATGATTCCGGTGATTTCCGAGCAACTCCGCTCCCGCCTTAGTTCTGTGAAGGACACCGTCCTTGGCGAAGTGAACGTGAAGGAGATGGAATTCATCGAGGACACCCGTGGCATAATGACGCTCAAGATAAAGCCCAATTTCAAAGTGCTGGGCAAGACCTACGGGGCCCGGATGAAAGAAATCGCATCGGCCTTTGCAGGCTTGTCGCAGGAGGAAATCGCCGATATCCAGAAGGCCGAAAGGGACGGGCGCACCTATGTCCTTGGGCTTAGCGCGGGGGATGTGCTCATGAACCCCGGAGACTACGCCATTTCGTCGGAAGACGTTGAAGGATGGCTGGTCGCATCGGAAGGCTCGCTCACCGTGGCGCTGGACGTGGAGGTCACTCCGGAACTTCGGCTGGAAGGCCTTTCAAGGGAACTGGTGAACCGTATCCAGAACCTTCGGAAGAGCTCCGGCTTCGATGTCACCGACAGGATAAACACCGTGGTCTATTCCAACGACGCCGTCCTGGAGAAGGCACTGGAGGTTCATGGGGACTATGTCAAGGCGCAGACGCTGTCGCTTTCAATAAGGCTCGAGAGCTTTGAATCGGCCCCCGGGAATGCCGCCTGCGTGGAATGGATAGAAGGAGACATAAAACTGATAATCAACAAATAAGGTAGATATGGAAGAGAATACCAAAACCCGTTATTCCGACAAGGAACTTGATGAGTTCCGCGTCATCATCAACGAAATGCTGGATAAGGCCCGTGCCGAGTATGCCACCCTCCGTGAGATTATGACTCACGCCGGAGGCAATGACATCCTGGACACCGCTCCCACTTTCAAGACTGTGGAGGACGACGGCGCTTTCCAGCTTTCGAAGGAAGAGGCCGGAACCCTTGCCCAAAGGCAGTACAAGTTCATCCAAAACCTGGAAGCCGCCCTTGTGCGCATCGAGAACAAGACCTATGGCGTGTGCCGCGTAACCGGCAAACTCATCCCCAAGGAGCGCCTGCGTCTGGTTCCTCATGCCACCACAACCGTGGAAGGCAAGGAAATCCTTGAAAAGACTGGCCGTAAGTAATGGCCCGCCCAGGAAAAGGTACAAGGCTTCTGCTGCTGGGTGCAGCCCTCGTTATCATTGACCAGGTAATCAAGATCCTGGTCAAGACCAACATGACGCTTGGGCAAAGCATTCCGGTGTTTGGAAACTGGTTCCAGCTGCTCTTTGTAGAGAACAAGGGGATGGCCTTCGGCATGTCGTTCGGCGGCGTTGCCGGAAAGTATATCCTTACGGTTTTCCGGATTGTCCTTTTCGGCTTCCTGTGCTGGTGGATTTCGGGCCTCACAAAGAAAAAAGGCATTCCTGCAGGTGTACTGGTGGGGCTTACCCTGATTACGGCCGGTGCGCTTGGAAACATACTGGACTGCCTGTTATACGGACTCATCTTCTCTGAATCCACGTTCACCAGCATAGCCGTTTTCGGCGGCAGCTATGCTCCTTTCCTGCAAGGCAAGGTGGTGGATATGTTATACTTCCCGCTTTGGACCTGGCCGGACTGGATGCCCTTGGTAGGCGGCGACATCTTCTTTGAACCGGTATTTAATTTTGCCGACAGCTGCGTCACCGTAGGCGCATTCTACCTCATTCTCTTCCATTGGAAGTTTTTCGCAAAATAACAGTGCCGCTTAAGCGCCTGACTCATAGCCACTTGCGGAATTCTCTCGTTCGAATTTTGAACGAGAGAATTTTATAAGTGGTTGGTAGCCAACGAGTTGGGCGGCACAAAAAACGGCGCTCCAGAATGTGGAGTGCCGATTTTGGGGTAGGGACGGTCGGATTCGAACCGACGACCTCTTCAATGTGACTGAAGCGCTCTAAACCAGCTGAGCTACGCCCCTGTAAGGGATTGCAAAGGTAATATCTTTTCGCAATATCGCCAAATTTTTTTGTATATTTGTATCTCAGACACTAAAACGACGCGATATGAAAAAAATCTTATGCATTGCAGTTGCTGCTATGGCAGTTTTGGCTTGCGGCGGGGGAGACCCGGCCCGGAAGGCAGTGAACCCGAAGGCTACGAAAGAGGCCCAGGCCCTTCTGGAATTCCTTTATCAGATTCAGGGGAAATACATCCTTAGCGGACAGCACAATTTTGCAAGCGGAATTACAAAATACGACGACGAGGTATTCTCCATGACCGGACGCAGGCCGGTTGTGTGGGGCTCGGATTTCAGTTTTGAGGACGTTGGAGAGGGCTTCCAGCGCTATCAGCATGCCGGGCCGCTCAACATAAGCGTGCCTTTCGAAAGGCCTTGCGTGGAGACCGGGCTGACGGTTGAAGAGGCCAGGCAGGGGATAGTGAACGAGGCCATAATCCAGGCTGCCCAGGGGAGAATCATCACCTTGATGTGGCACTGCTGCGATCCTCGCTTTACCGACGGTGGAAACACCTGCAACGGAGACAAGGTCTGGACTATGGAAGAGAATGCTCCATCGGCCCAGGAATGGGACGAGTTGTGCACGGACGGGACGGCACTGAACGCGGCATGGAAAAAGGAGATGGATTCGGTGATTCCGTTCCTGAAGCAGCTTCAGGACGAGGGCATCCCGGTTCTCTGGAGGCCTTATCACGAGATGAACGGCGCCTGGTTCTGGTGGGGCAACAAGCCCGGCGAGAACGGCTTCAAGCGCTTGTGGATAATGACTTACGAGTATTTCACCGCTCAGGGACTGAACAATCTCCTTTGGGTCTGGGATGCCAATGCACCTCGCATCAAGCCGGGGGACGACGCCCTTCCCTACGAGCTTTTCTACCCCGGAAACGAGTATGTGGACGTGCTTGCGGCCGATGTTTACGGCTGGGACTACAAGCAGTCGCATCACGACGAACTGGTTGACCTTGGAGGCGGAAAACCCATAGCACTGGGAGAGATTGGCCAGCTTTTCCGCGACTCTTCTTTCTTTGACGAGCAGCCCCAGTGGACCTGGTTTATGGTCTGGGGCTATTTCATAGGCAGCCACCGGAATACGGAAGACCATCTGGAAGTGGTCCGGGGCATTTACAACAATCCGAAGGTACTCACCCTGGACCGGATTTCATACAAGAAGGGAAAGTACGCAGTAAAGGAGTAAACGCATGAAAAACAGCGCTTTACAGTTATTGGATATTGCCCGGATCAAGGAACTGTTCCCCGAGGCGGAAAAGTTTTCGCTGGGGGACGACCTTATTCTTGGCGGTCTTAGCGGAAGCGTGTTGCTGAAGAGCGAAATGCTGCTGAAGGCTCTGGCCAGGCCGGTCCGTTTCGACGGCTACATAATCATGTTTGTCCGCAAAGGCAAGCTGAATGTAGAGGTAAACGTGGAAACCTATGAGATGAGGCCGAATTCCCTCATCTTTAACCTGCCGTCCAATGTGATTGCCCTGCACACGATGGAAGAGGGCTTCGCGGATGTGGAACTGTTTTTCACATTCATCTCGTCGGAGTTCATGGGGATCAGCCGATTCGATTTCAACAAGGTGCTCCAGGACAGCATCAGGGTATTGAGCACACCTTGTGTGACCTTGCGTGAAAAAGACCTTTCCATAGCCAATGATTACTATTTCCTGGCAAAGAAAATGCTTCGCATGAAGTGCAGCAACAAAAGGGAAATCCTGGGCTCCTTGCTGACCTCGTTCGCCTACTATGCGCTGGAAATCTGGTCCCGGAAGATTGAGGTCGAAAACGATGTGAGGAAGTCGGTATCGGCACGGACAAATCAGGCGTTCGAGCGCTTCATAAACCTTGTTTCGGAGCACCATAACAGCCAGCGCGCGGTGGGGTTCTATGCCCAGAAACTAAGCCTGACACCGAAGTACCTTTCGAAACTGGTGAGGGAAGCCAGCGGACGCAGTGCCCCGGAATGGATAGACTCCTTTGTGGTGATGGAGGCCCGGAATCTGCTGCGCTATTCGGACATGTCCATCAAGGAAATAGTTTACGCCCTGAATTTTCCAAATCAGAGCGTATTCTACAGGTATTTCAAGGAGCACACCGGGATGACGCCGCTCCAGTACCGCAAGAGTTAGAGCTGGCTGTCGTCCAGGGCGAAGGTGTTGCCTTGGGAGAGGTCTCCTGTTGTCATACCCTTTTTCAGCCAGCGTACGCGCTGGGCGGCGGTGCCGTGGGTAAAGGACTCTTCAACCGCATATCCCTGTGACTTTTTCTGCAGGTAGTCGTCGCCGATTTTCTGGGCGCAGTTGATGGCTTCTTCCAGGTCCCCGTCTTCCAGCGAGCCGAAGGATTTACCTTCGTAATGGGCCCATACGCCGGCATAGAAATCTGCCTGGAGTTCTATGCGCACACTCATCCTGTTACTCTGAGTCTTGGACATTTTGGCCATTTGCTGATGCGCTTTGTCCAGCGTTCCCAAAAGGTGCTGGACGTGGTGCCCCACCTCGTGCGCAATTACGTAGGCGTAGGCGAAGTCCCCATCGGCCCCCAGCTGTTTTTTCATTGAAGAGAAGAAGGACAGGTCGATGTATAGTTTTTCGTCGGCAGAACAGTAGAAGGGGCCCATCGCGGCTTGTCCCTGGCCGCAGGAAGTAGAGGTGCTTCCGGTGTAGAGGACCAGCGTGGGGGCCTTGTACTGCCCAAGTCCGGTTTGGCGGAAATATGCCGTCCAGATGTCCTCGGTCGAGGCAAGGACCTGCTTTGAGAAGGTTGCCAGGGCCTCGTTTTCCGGAGTGGGTTCATAGTTCTGCTGGGTGGTGATACCGCCGCTCTGGGAGACTACGCTGATGACGTCTCCAAGGTCTCCGCCCATAAGCAAAGTGATAATTGCAACTACGGCAATGCCCCCTATTCCAAGGCCCGCCGCTTTGCCGCCGCCCATACCGCGACGGTCTTCTACATTTTGGCTCTCACGCCTTCCGTCGAGTTTCATAATGTATCTGTTCTTTTCCGCAAAGTTAGTTTTTTTATTCGAATAAAAATTACTAAATTTGCATAGTTATCAAAGTCAGTTTTGGATAACCGGCAAGGGGTCTATGCCTGCAGGATTGCGGCTGAAACTTTTTGTCTTTTGTTTCCTGCTCTATATATTTGGGGCGGGGAATTAAAGAAGTGTGCACAGTTGAACCATTTATGATACAAATCATAAAAACCGCCATCCCGGACGTCATAATAATCGCCCCCAAAATCTTTGGGGACGAACGCGGATATTTCGCCGAGACCTGGAGCGAAAGGGATTTTAATGCCCTTGCAAGGCCCATCCACTGGGTGCAGGACAATGAAAGCCTGAGCCGCTACGGCGTGCTCCGTGGCCTGCATTTCCAAAAAGGCGCCGCTGCCCAAAGCAAGCTGGTGCGCGTGGTGCGGGGCCTGGTGCTGGATGTGGCGGTGGACATACGCCGCGGCTCACCCACCTTCGGGAAACACGTGAGCTGCGAACTCAGCGGGGAGAATCATCGGCAGTTTTTCATCCCCCGGGGCTTCGCGCACGGATTTGCGGTGCTCAGCGAGGAGGCCCTGTTCCAGTACAAGTGCGACAATTTCTATTCGCCATCGGACGAGGGGGCCATCGCCTGGAACGACCCGGCCCTTGGGATTGACTGGAAGATTCCTGCCGGGGACGTTATCCTTTCCGAAAGGGACAGCCATCATCCCTCGCTGGCCCAGGCACCTGAACTGTTTGACTATTCCGTAAACTACTACGACCTGTGAGAATTCTTGTAACCGGTGGAAACGGACAGCTTGGAATGTCGCTCCGGCCCCTGCTGAAGGGAGCTGTGTTCTGCGATGTGGTTTCCGGGCCGGACACGAGGGTGCTGGACATTACGGATGCATCGGCCGTTAAAGCGCTGCTGGAGGCGGAAGGGATTGACACGGTGGTGAACTGCGCGGCCTGGACAAATGTGGAGGGGGCGGAAGATGCGCCCGAGGCGGCTGCAACGCTGAATGCCGGGGCTGTGGGGATTCTTGCAAGGGCTATGAAGGAAAGGGGCGGAAAGTTGGTGCAGATATCCACGGACTACGTTTTTGGCGGAAGAGGGTACAATGTGCCCATCCGGGAGGACGCCCTTCCTTCGCCGCTGGGAGTTTATGGAAGGACGAAGCAGATGGGGGAGGAGGCGCTTCTGGCATCGGGATGCCGCAGCCTCATTCTCCGCACGGCGTGGCTTTACAGCGAATACGGAAAGAATTTCGTTAAGACAATGTTGTCGCTTACCGCTTCAAGGCCGATGGTGAAGGTGGTTTTCGACCAGGTGGGAACGCCTACCTATGCCGGAGACCTTGCCGCGGCGATAGTGAAACTGCTGGAGGCGGATGCCGAGGGCGTTTTCCATTACAGCAACGAGGGCGTGTGTTCCTGGTACGACTTCGCCGTGGCGGTGGCGGAACTTTCGGGCCATGCCGATTGTGAGATCCGGCCTTGCCATAGCGACGAGTTTCCTTCCAAGGTGATGCGGCCGGCCTATTCGGTGCTGGACAAGACAAAGATTAAAGAGACTTTTGGCGTTTCGGTTCCCTATTGGCGGGATTCACTGAAACGATGCCTTGAAAATTTATAGATTTGCGCAGAACTATACTCATTACCGGAGGCGCCGGATTCATCGGCAGTCATGTTGTTCGTCTGATGGTGAACAAATATCCCGATTATAGGATTATTAACCTGGATAAGCTCACCTATGCGGGGAACCTTGCGAATCTTCGCGACATAGAGGACAGGCCGAATTACCGCTTCATGAAGATGGATATTTGCGATTTCGAGGGAGTGTTGGCCTTGATGCAGGAGGAGGGTGTGGATGGCATCATCCATCTTGCGGCCGAAAGTCACGTGGACCGCAGCATCAAGGATCCCTTCACTTTTGCACAGACGAATGTGATGGGGACGTTAAGTCTCCTGCAGGCGGCGAAGGCGGTTTGGGGGCCGATGAACTGGGAAACACCCTCCTCTGTACAGTGCAGGTTCTACCATATCAGCACGGATGAGGTGTATGGGGCGCTGGAGATGACGCATCCGGAGGGGATTGAACCGCCGTTTTCGACCAAGGCGTCCAGCGGGGAGCACCATCTGGCCTATGGTGACAAGTTCTTTACGGAGGACTTGAAGTATCAGCCGCATTCACCCTACAGCGCTGCCAAGGCGTCGTCGGACCACTTTGTGCGGGCGTTCCACGATACGTTTGGGCTTCCGGCGATTGTGACGAACTGCTCCAACAACTATGGCCCTTACCAGTTCCCGGAGAAGTTGATACCTCTGTTCATCAACAATATCCGTCATCGCAAGCCTCTGCCGGTCTATGGCAAAGGGGAGAACGTGCGGGACTGGCTTTATGTGGAGGATCACGCGAGGGCGATTGACCTCATTTTCCACGAAGGGAAAATTGGCGAGACTTATAATATCGGCGGGTTCAATGAATGGAAGAATATCGACCTTATCCGTGTCCTTATAAATACGGTGGACCGCCTGCTGGGGCGTGCTCCCGGGGAGGATATGGATTTGATTACTTTTGTGACGGACCGCGCGGGGCACGACCTTAGGTATGCGATTGATTCGTCGAAGTTGCAGCGGGAGCTGGGCTGGGAGCCGTCCCTCCAGTTCGAGGAGGGTATAGAGAAGACGGTGCGATGGTACCTGGACAATCAGGAGTGGATGGACAACGTGACTTCCGGGGACTACCAGAAGTATTACGAGGATATGTATAAAAACAGATAACAGATTTTTATGAAAATTGCAGTTGCAGGAACCGGATATGTGGGAATGTCCATTGCGACACTTCTGGCGCAGCACCATGAAGTGGTGGCGGTGGATGTGATTCCGGAAAAGGTGGAAAAGATAAACAAGAGGATTTCCCCCATTCAGGACGATTACATCGAGAAGTACTTGGCCGAGAAGCCGCTGAACCTGATGGCCAGTTTGGATGGCAAGGCGGCCTACGGTGATGCCGATTTCGTTGTGATAGCTGCCCCCACCAACTACGACCCCAAGAAGAATTTCTTCGACACAACGCACGTGGAGGAGGTAATTGAGCTGGTGCTGGAGGTGAATCCGGAGGCGGTGATGGTGATAAAGTCCACCATCCCGGTGGGTTACACCAAGAGCGTACGGGAGAAATACAGTTATCGCGAGCGTCTCTCCGACGGCACCTTCAAAGTGGTGGTGCCGAAGATTATATTTGCGCCGGAGTTCCTTCGCGAGAGCAAGGCGTTGTATGACAACCTGTATCCGTCCAGAATCATTGTGGGCTATGACGACTCTGGCCTTAAAGATGCGGCCGAAACCTTCGCAGCCATCATCAAGGAGGGCGCAATAAAGGAAGACGTGCCGGTGCTGTACATGGGCTCCACGGAGGCCGAGGCGGTGAAGCTCTTCGCCAATACCTACCTGGCGCTCCGGGTGTCCTTCTTCAATGAACTGGATACCTATGCTGAAATGAAAGGGCTTGACACCCAAGCCATTATCGAAGGTGTGGGGCTGGATCCCAGAATCGGCACGCATTATAACAACCCCAGTTTCGGCTATGGCGGATACTGTCTGCCGAAGGATACGAAGCAGCTGCTGGCGAATTTCAATGATGTGCCGGAGAATCTGATCAAGGCCATTGTGGATTCCAACCGGACCAGGAAGGACTACATTGCCGACCGCGTTCTGGAAAAGGCCGGATATTATACCGCTTCCAGTGCATACGATACCAATAAGGAGAAAGAAGTTGTGGTGGGCGTTTATAGGCTTACTATGAAGTCTAACTCCGACAATTTCCGTCAGAGCGCCATCCAGGGCATCATGAAGCGCATCAAGGCGAAGGGGGCGAAGGTGATTATTTACGAGCCCACTCTGGAGGATGGCACCACCTTCTTCGGCTCGAAGGTAGTGAATGACCTTGCAGCTTTCAAAGCCCGGTGCAATGCGATTATCGCGAACCGTTACGATGCAGCCCTGGAGGATGTTGCAGGCATAGTCTATACGAGGGATATTTTTAAGCGGGACTAGTTTTGAAGGCAATAGAAAGATTTACCGAAGTTTATGGCCGAGACGCGGAAGGCGTGTCTTTCTGCCCTTATCGCGTGTGCCCTATCGGAGCTCATTCCGATCACAATCTGGGCAAGATAACGGGGCTGGCCATCGACAAGGGCATTAACATTGCCTATGCCGCAAAGCATAACGGAGTTGTGGAGATGCTATCCTTGCAGTTCCCGAAGCGTGCTCAGTGGCATATCAACTCTGTTCCTTCCGAGAAGCAGGAGGACTGGGCCGATTATCTTCGCGGAGCCACCTGGGCGCTCGGGAAAAACTACAGCCTGAAAGTGGGGCTTTGCGGCGTTATCGAAGGGACGCTGCCGATAGGCGGGCTTTCGTCATCGGCCGCAGTAATCATTTCCTTTTTGGAGGCGCTGTGCAAGGTGAACGGAATTGTGATGAGCCAGCAGGAGCTTATTGACACGGCTTTTGATGCCGAGTTCAACTATGTGGGCGTGAATGTGGGTAAGCTGGACCAAAGCTGCGAAGTGCTGAGCAAGAAAGAGCATCTGCTGTACCTGGACACAAAGGACGGGCAGTATGAGCTCATTCCGCAGCACCCCGGGATGAAGCCGTACAAGATTGCGATTTTCTTCTCGGGACTGGAGCACAGCCTGGCCGGTTCCAAATTTAATATGCGTGTGGACGAGCTTCGCTCCGGGGTTTATGCCCTTCAGGCCTTCGCCGGCATGGAATACGGCAAGTTTAATGAGGCGATGGCAAGGAATGTCCCACGGGAGGTGTATGAGCGCTTCAAGAACCGTCTTCCAGAGCAGTGGGCACGCCGCTGTGAGCATTGGTACACCGAGTTCGAGCGCGTGGAAAAAGGGGCCGAGGCTTGGCGCCGGGGCGATATCGAGGAGTATGGACGGCTTTCCTTCGCCTCCGGCAGGAGCAGCATTCATAATTGGGAATCCGGTGCGCCGGAGCAGATTCGGCTTTATGAAATAATGACCCGGACCGACGGAATTTACGGCGGCCGGTTCAGCGGCGCAGGCTTCAAGGGTTGCTGTATGGCGCTGATCGATCCCGCCTTCGAGGAAAGCATCTCACGGACTGTTACAGAGCAGTATCTTAGGGACTTCCCGGAGATGAAGGACAAATATGCTGTGTTTATTTGCGAAAGTGCCGACGGAGTGAGCCTATGAAATGCCTGATCCTTGCTGCCGGTTATGCTACGCGGCTGTATCCTTTGACCGAGAATTTCCCGAAACCCTTGCTGAAGGTGGGTGAAAAGCCAATTCTGGACTGGTTGGTAGAGGATTTGGAACGGACGGGACAGATAAGTGAGTACATAATTGTCTCCAACCACAAGTTCGCCCCAGTATTCCACCGTTGGATTGAAAACCATCCGTGCAAGGACAAGATGTTTCTGGTGGATGACGGCTCAGTTTCAAATGAAACTCGTCTTGGTGCGGTCAGGGATATAGAACTGGGAATCCAGGCAAGGGAAGTAGATGACGACCTTCTGGTGATGGCAGGGGACAATCTTCTCACTTTCAGTCTTCATGCTTTTCTGGATTACTTCAAGGATAAGGGTACAAGCTGCATAATGCGTTTCTACCAGAGCGACTTGAACAAACTGCACAAATCCGGTGTGGCAGAGGTCGATGCCGAAGGACGCATAATCTCAATGGTGGAAAAACCGGCCGAGCCAAAGAGCCACTGGTGCTGTCCGCCGTTCTATATCTACAGGAAGGAGGATTTGCCCCTGGTATCGGCCGCTATCAAGGATGGCTGCGGCACCGACGCCCCCGGCAGTTTTATCTCCTGGTTATGCGCTCACACTGGCGTCCACGCCTGGGAGATGAGCGGCGAGCGTCTGGACATCGGCAATTTGGAAAGTTACGAGCAGGCGCAGAGGCGATTTGCGAAATGAAAAAGATATTGGTTACCGGCAGTGCCGGATTCATAGGAGCGAACCTGGTTCTCCGCCTGCTGGAAGGGAGGGAGCCCATGCGGATTGTGGGGCTGGACAATATGAACAATTACTACGATCCCAGCCTGAAGGAGTACCGGCTTTCCGTGATTTCGAGCGCGGTTGAAAAATCGCCTGCGTGGAAAGAGTATTGCTTCATCAAGGGTGATATTGCCGATAAAGAATTGATTGACAAGCTCTTTGTTCAGGAAAAGTTCGATATCGTGGTGAATCTGGCTGCCCAGGCCGGTGTGCGTTACAGCATTGAGAATCCGGATGCCTACATCCAGAGCAATATGATTGGCTTTTATAACATACTGGAAGCCTGCAGGCATAATCCTGTTGAGCATCTGGTGTATGCTTCTTCCAGTTCGGTGTACGGAGGCAACAAAAAAGTCCCGTTCAGCACCGACGACAGGGTTGACAATCCCGTTTCGCTCTATGCCGCCACCAAGAAGAGCAATGAGTTGTTTGCGCATTGTTACAGCAAGTTGTATGATATCCCCACCACGGGCCTGAGGTTTTTCACGGTGTATGGCCCTGCCGGGCGTCCGGATATGGCGTACTTCGGTTTTACAGACAAACTGCTGGCAGGGAAGACCATTCAGATTTATAATTTCGGCAATTGCCGAAGGGATTTCACCTACGTGGATGATATCGTAGAGGGTATTATGCGTGTGATGGGGAAGGCTCCCGAACGGAAGAAAGGGGAAGACGGCCTGCCTGTGCCTCCGTATGCCGTTTACAATATCGGCGGCGGCCAGCCGGAGAATCTGCTGGACTTCGTTCAGATTTTGCAGGAGGAACTCCTTCGCGCCGGCGTGCTTCCGGCCGATTATGACTTCGATGCCCATAAGGAACTGGTGCCCATGCAACCCGGCGATGTGCCTACGACCTATGCGGATGCCACCGCGCTGGAGCGCGATTTTGGCTTCACGCCAAAGATAACATTGAGAGATGGCTTGCGTAGGTTTGCCCAGTGGTATAAAGAGTATTACGGATAATGAAAGGAATTGTTTTGGCCGGAGGGTCCGGCACGCGTCTGTATCCCATAACGAAGGGTGTGAGCAAGCAGCTGCTGCCCATATATGACAAGCCGATGGTGTATTATCCCATATCGGCCCTTATGCTGGCGGGGATTAGGGAGATTCTGATTATTTCCACGCCTTCCGATTTGCCGGGATTCCGTCGCCTGCTTGGGGATGGGAGTGACTATGGCGTACGTTTTGAATATGCCGAGCAGCCCAGCCCTGACGGCCTTGCACAGGCGTTTTTGATAGGTGAAGAGTTTATCGGCGACGACAGCGTGTGCCTGGTGCTGGGAGACAATATCTTCCACGGGAACGGTTTTACCGGGATGCTTCGTCAGGCGGTGGCCGATGCAGAGGCCTCTAAAGCCACCGTTTTCGGCTACTGGGTTTCAGACCCTCAGCGCTACGGCGTGGCTGAATTTGACAAGGCCGGAAACTGCCTTTCGATAGAGGAAAAGCCGCTTGCGCCGAAGAGCAATTATGCCGTGGTGGGGCTTTATTTTTATCCGAACAAGGTGGTCCGCGTGGCCAAAGGAATCAAGCCTTCTGCCCGCGGAGAACTGGAGATAACCTCTGTGAATCAGGCATTCCTTCAGGACGGCGAGCTGAAAGTCCAGGTCTTTGGCCGAGGCTTTGCCTGGCTGGATACCGGTACTCACGACTCCCTGGCCGAGGCCTCCATCTTCGTGGAAGTGATTGAAAAACGCCAGGGCCTGAAGATCGGCTGCCTGGAGGACATCGCCTTCCGCAACGGCTGGATTTCCGCCGACAAACTACGCGCCCTTGCCCAGCCTATGGCGAAGAATCAGTATGGGCAGTATTTGTTGAGGATTGTAAATGATAAAGAGCAGTAGCGTTTATGTTTAAGTTGATAGATTTACCCTACGCACAATATGCCTTGGAGCCGGTTATTAGCTCAAGGACCCTTGAATTCCATTATGGCAAGCATCTGCAGGCATATGTGGACAATTTGAACAAGTTGTTGCCGGGCAGTGGCCTGGATGAGTTGCCCCTGGAAGAGATTGTGGCTAAGTCGTCCGGGGCACTGTTCAACAATGCCGGCCAGGTACTGAACCATGAATTGTATTTCACTCAGTTCGCGGCCCCGACCGGCGCCTTGCCCGCACCGA
The DNA here is from genome assembly GCA_902772985.1 of uncultured Bacteroidia bacterium. Lineage (GTDB taxonomy): Bacteria > Bacteroidota > Bacteroidia > Bacteroidales > UBA932 > Cryptobacteroides. The sequence goes on from CACYCP010000003.1 coordinate 22,226, forward strand.
CCGGGAATCTCAAAGCTCAAATCGAAAAGCAATGGGGGAGAGTAGATGCCTTCAAAGCCGAGTTCGAGGCCAAGGGCACAGGGCTCTTCGGCAGCGGCTGGGTGTGGCTGCAGGCCGATGCCGCCGGTGAATTGTCCATTGGGCAGTATGTCGGTGCCGACAACCCCGTGGCGCACGGCTTCAAGCCCATCCTGACCTTCGACGTCTGGGAGCACGCCTACTATCTGGATTATCAGAATCGCCGCGCCGCCCATTTGCAAGCCTTGTGGCAGATTGTGGACTGGGAGGTGGTAGAGGATAGATATACGAAATAGTTTATAGAGAGAAATATCATATATATGAAAAAAGTAATGCTAGTATTTGGAACGCGGCCGGAGGCCATTAAGATGTGCCCGCTGGTGAAGGAGTTCCAAAAGTATCCGGAGCAGTTTGAAACCATAGTTTGTGTAACGGGGCAGCACCGGGAGATGTTGGACCAGGTGCTCACCATTTTTGATGTCAAGCCGGATTATGACTTGAACATCATGAAACAAGGACAGGACTTGTATGACGTGACAGCACGCGTGCTCACCGGTATGAGGGATGTATTCAAGGAGTGCAAGCCAGATGTGGTGCTTGTGCATGGCGATACCACAACCAGCACTGCCGCGGCACTCGCTGCTTTTTACCAGCAGATCCCGGTGGGACACGTTGAGGCCGGCTTACGCACGCACAACATCTATAGCCCTTGGCCGGAGGAGATGAACCGCCAGATAACAGGGCGCATTGCCACCTACGACTTCGCTCCAACACCGCTTTCAGAAAAGAACTTGCTGGAGGAGAAGGCACAGGGGCAGATATTTGTGACAGGTAATACAGTCATTGATGCCCTCCACATGGTTGTGAACAAACTCAAGAGCGACAAGGCCCTTGCCGATGAACAGATCCAGGTACTCAAGAACGCCGGTTACGATGTAACCCGCTTGGATAATGGAAAAAAGCTAGTGCTTATTACTGGGCATCGGCGTGAGAACTTCGGCGAAGGATTCATAAGCATGGTTACCGCTATGAAAGACCTGTCTGAAAAGTATCCCGAGGTGGATTTTGTTTACCCCATGCATTTAAATCCCAATGTTCGCAAACCCATCCATGAGGTATTTGGAGAGGATTTGACGCGCCCTAATTTCTTCTTTATAGAGCCGCTGCAGTACCTTGAGTTTGTCTATCTGATGGAGAAGAGCACTGTGGTGCTCACCGATAGCGGTGGCATTCAGGAAGAGGCTCCAGGACTGGGAAAGCCTGTACTGGTGATGCGTGATACCACCGAGCGCCCTGAAGCGCTTAAGAGCGGCACCGTGCATTTGGTTGGAACAAATCACGACCTGATTGTAAACGAAGTGAGCACTTTGCTCGATGATGACGATGCTTATGAGCGAATGAGCAAAGCCGTGAACCCTTACGGTGACGGAAAGGCCTGCAACCGCATCGTACGCGCTCTCAACGGAGAAACTGTTGATAGATACGAAGTGAAATAAACAATTAATAATAATATGATTAACGTTATTGGCTTAGGCTATATCGGCCTTCCTACCGCCCTTATGATGGCGTCCCATGGTGTTGAGGTTATCGGCACCGATTATAACAAAGAGTTGGTGGCAACACTGAACGCTGGTAAAACAACCTTCAAGGAAGATGGCCTGGATGAACTCTTCCAGGCAGCCATTGCAAAAGGTATCAAGTTCACCACGGAGTACCAGAAAACTGACATGTACATCGTCTCCGTTCCGACTCCTTACGACAAGTTTTCCAAAAAGGTTGACGCTTGCTACGTAGTGGCTGCCGTTAAGGACGTCATGAAGGTCTGCCCCAAGGGTGCAACCGTCGTGGTTGAATCTACCGTCAGCCCCGGCACCATCGACAAGTTCGTTCGCCCCGTGATTGAGGCCAATGGCTTTAAGATTGGCGAGGATCTCAACCTTGTTCACGCTCCCGAGCGAATCATCCCCGGCAACATGGTTTATGAGCTCCTGCACAACAACCGCACTATTGGTGCCGATAGCAAGGAGATTGGTGAGAAGGTGAAGAGCTATTATGCCAGCTTCTGCCAAGGTGAAATTGTTGTGACTGACATTCGCACTGCCGAGATGACCAAGGTGGTGGAGAACACATACCGCGCCGTTAATATCGCTTTTGCCAATGAACTTTCTAGGATTTGCCGCCACGACAATATGGATGTGTATGAAATCATTAAGATATGCAACATGCATCCTCGCGTGAATATCCTCCAGCCCGGCCCCGGCGTGGGTGGCCATTGCATCTCCGTTGACCCTTGGTTCCTGGTAGGAGACTATCCCCAGCTGGCCAAGGTGATTGACGAGAGTATGAAAACCAACGACACTCAGCCCGTGTTCGTACTCGAGCGAATCTATGAGATTATGAAG
>CACYCP010000004.1 GCA_902772985.1 uncultured Bacteroidia bacterium
CTCGATGCCTTTCCCGTCCAGAAAGGCCTTATCATAAGCATAAGTACCCATAATCGCTTTATTCGATGTGCATCCCCCAAGAACCACTAGAAGGGAAAGAATCTGCAGTAAATGTCTCATTTCTTTTATCAATACAGGAACCCGAACATCCAGAGCGGGACCTTGTTGTTGAACACGTACTCGATGTCATCTTTGACAACATATCCCTCCTTGGCGTCTTCAATCTGCTTCTTCCCTTTTTTCTTTCCGCCCACTTCGAAGGTCTTGCCGTCGATCTCAAAGTCTGACAGGGGAGATTCCAGCGTGTCATATTTTTGCTTGGTCCAGCAGAAGAAGATCGTTTCACGGCTGTTTCCGGTGTTGGGCTGTTCTCCGGAGAGGACATACGCCATATTGGGATTCTGGAGGTAGAGCTTGTCCATCTTGCGGAGGATGGCATCGCCGTTTGCCTTCATTCTCAAGATGGAGACCAGTTCGGCCTTCTCAAGAAACTCCAGATATTTGGGCAGATCGTCCCGGTCCAGTTCCAGGTCCCTGGCCATATCCGAGAAATTGATCTTGACCGGAACACTCTTGGAAATGTAGTACATGAACTTCTTGAGTTTCTGAGTGGCCGCAATGGTCATCTTGGCGTACTTTGGAATATCTACCTCTACGGTGGTATTGATAATCCGGCGCAGCCGGGTTTCAAATTCGGGCTCCGGCGAGAAGGGATAGCAGCCCTTCTTCATATAGTCCTCGAAGTATTTGAGCGGCCGCTCCGGCCCATAAGGAAAATCCACCTCCCCTTTCAGGACTTCTTCCAGGGTGGCACTTTTCAAGGACCAGCCGTTGCGGAGGTTGAGGTATTCCCGGAAAGACCAGACCGGAAGATGGTATTCGATAACGCGGCGGCTGAGGTCGGACCCGCCCTCCTTCAAGTCCAGCATGGAACTGCCGGAATAGACGATGTGCAGCAGTGGCAGGCTGTCATAGATATTCTTGATCTCCCTACTCCAGTTCTCGTATTTGTGAATCTCATCTATGTACAGGTATTTTCCTCCGCGAGCGAAGAAATCCTTTGCAGTATCCAGCAACGTGTGCGCACTGAAGTAGCTGTCATCGGCAACAATGTAAAGCGACTCATCCCTGTTTCCCTGCCGTTTGATATGCTGCAGGATGAGGGTGGATTTGCCCACACCCTTCTGGCCCAGGATACCCAGGATGCGGACGTCCCAGTTGATAGTATTATGCTGCTCCCTGAAAAAGTCCATCGGGGTGAGTTCAAGGAGCTGATGAAATTGGTCGTAAAGTGCTTGCATAAATAATTGCGGTGCTTATCCGGCACAAATATAGGAAAGTTGCGGAAACTTTCCCGCAATTTTTTGAGAAAATTGCAGACTAATATCCGCAATTCAGCTGTTAAAGGATTTGTACGAGGGTAAGGCCGCTGCGTTCCCCGGCCACATAACGGGCCTCTTCCCGAGAACCGGCCCTGCGGAAACGGTCCAGATACAGAGACCGCCCCAACTGGATCTGGATACATTCGAAGCTGTCGCCGGGCTTCAGGCTTGAATTTTTAGCATCACGAACGACATAGCGATTGTCGCCTTGATATTCAATAACTATGAGCCTGTCAGGCAGCCATCCCAACTGGAGACGTGTACCGACAGCCAGCCTGGAGGACACGATGGAATCACCGGAGAACTCCTCCGACTCAACCGGCGAGGACTGTTTCAGATCGGTGCAGAAACCTTTCCAGGACGATGAACCAACATAGCGGGAGAGGACGTCGAGGGTGCGGAGGGAGATGGCATCGGCCTCCCTGGTGGAATATCCCCACATACGTTCCAGCGTACTCTCTGAAAGATGTTCGCGTACAGCGGCCTCAATGGCATCGACAAGCGTGATAAACGCATTATGCGTCTCCAGGGACTTTCCAAAGGTCTCTTCCACACGGGCACGAAGAGCCGCCATTTCCGGTATGTTGACAGAAACTGACATTGCGTGACAAAGTTAAAAACAATATCTTTGCATTACAATGTCTTTTAGTGTCAATTATGGTAAGTGAGACTCTGCGCGAAATAACCCCGGAACTGGACTACGGGGAATCGTACCATATCCTGTCCACTGTCAAGGAAGGCCGATTATACCTGGCGACCAAGGCCGGGAAACGTTTCGTCCTGAAAACCTCGGATGGCAGCGCAAAGGGAACAGAACAGTTGAAGCGGGAGTACAATCTCTCCATCGGCCTGTCACATCCTGGTCTTGCCTATGTTTTCACATACGAAGATCAGTCGCCGGTGGGGCCTTGCATCGTTCAGGAATATGTGGATGGCGAGACGCTGACTGACTGGCTGAGGCATAACCCCGCATCCAAGGAGCGCCGCCGTATTGTTTCCGAATTGCTCTCCGTTACAGCCTATCTTCATAAAAAAGGAGTCATTCATAACGACCTGAAGCCGGAGAATATCCTTATCGGTCGAAGTAGTGGTGCCCTTAAACTTATCGACCTCGGTTTTGCCGACAATGACACCTACGCCGAAAAAGCCATCGGCGGCACCCGCGCTTACGCGTCGCCGGAACTTCGGGCCGGCAAGCGGGTTGATGCCAGCAGCGATGTTTATTCCATCGGCCTGCTCCTGCGTGATATCGCTCCCGGTCAAAGCCGGGGCATCATTCGCCGATGCCTGCAGGAAGACCCGGCCAAGCGCTATGCTTCGGCCGGCGAAGCACAGAGAGCATGGAGATATCGCTTTTTGCCGATATGGTTTTTTCTTGCCACCCTCGTCGCCCTTGCGCTGGGGTACCTGCTTTATGTCTATATCGGCACACAAAAAGAGCTGGCGACTTTGAAAGAAGCAGAATCGGCCCGTACGGAAGCACTTTCTGCGGCAAAAGCCGAAGTGGACGCCTGGTACGACACCGAAGTCCCCGCTTTTCTGGAAGCGCTGTCCCGAGCCCAAACACAAACCGAAGTTTTCACGGCTTGGAGTTCCTTCGTCGATAAAACAACCGTCATCAATACAGAGCTTCCTGCCCGTACGCCGGAAGATGTCCGGCCGGCCCTTCGGGACTACGTTTTTCATCGCTACAATACCACTTTCCCCTCCCTTCAGGATTCCCTGACCAAACGAATGCAGGAAGTCCCCAGATAGGGATTCGAAAAAGACATTAAAAGACAACTTGCCTTCTGGTGGCGGGTCGCTATCTTTGTGTCGTGCGAAAAAAACGCCCGTTAGTGGGATTGTAAGAAATATTCGCTATATTTGTCTTTTGCAGGGCTTTTAATAGCTCTTGTGACATAGACAAATTAGCGTTTGCAATTTGCTCTGACCGCGTAGGAACGTAGGAAATTTCTAAACTGAAGGCTCAGGCAAGTCGTAAACGCCCGC
>CACYCP010000005.1 GCA_902772985.1 uncultured Bacteroidia bacterium
AACCACGAAATCAGGCTCCTGGTCGAACTCTTTCTGGTTCTTGGGACGGATGAACATGTTGGTCACGAAATGGGCCTGCCATGCAACTTCCATGATGAAGCGAATCTTCATGCGGGTGTCGGCATGGGTACCGCAGAATCCGTCCACCACGAAGAGGCGCTTGCCGCTGAGCTGCTTGAGGGCAAGTTTCTTGACTTTCCTCCAGGTCGATTCGGCCATCTTGTGGTTATCGTTGGGATACTCGTCGGTAGTCCACCAGATCTCACCGGGCTGACCTTCCTTGGTGGTCTTGTCATAGACAATGTACTTGTCTTTAGGAGAACGGCCCGTGTAGATGCCCGTCATCACGTTGATGGCGCCAAGCTCGGTCACCTGGCCTTTGTCGAAGCCTTCAAGGCCCTCTTTGGTCTCTTCATTGTACAGAACTTCGTAAGTGGGGTTGTAAAGGATTTCTTTCGTGCCGAAGATTCCGTACTTTTTGAGGTCAATATTCAACATAAAAATTTATTTTTAAAAATTTTAATTTTTGTTTCGTCCTGCAAATTTAGTCTTTTACTCTAACTTTTCCAAATGAGAATTGATTCTTTTTCTAAGTCCCGGGGAAAGAGTGAGTTCTTCCATCTTATCGGCAAGGTCCAGCCATCTGGAAGAGAGGGAATAATCCTCCATCAGATAGAAAGCCATGGCTATGTTGTAGCAGGCGCAGGCTTTCTTCGTATTGCTGCCGTCGCGGGCCAGTGGAGCCCAGCTGTCCACGGCCTTGGAAAACTTTGCATCGGCCACATTCTGGAGCCCTTCAACCCAGGAAGAGAAACTGAAATCGTCGTAATAATAGAAGCTGAAAGTCTCGTGGACCCATTCCGAGAGGAAGCGGGACGATATCCTTTCGCCTATGTCCGTGGCCTGGTCCGAGGGAGAGGTGAGTTTGGCCGAGCCCTTGAAATGCTTCACTTTGTCCTTTCCCATACTGTCATACACGTCCAGTATGGTGTTCAGCTGAACCACCTTCCCGCCAGTGGCGGCAACGGGCTCGCCCAGATTGCCGGAAAGGAGGAATACCACGTCACCGCCGGTTTCCATTACCAGCGAATGCATCAGATCCAGTGAGACGCTGTCCTGGGGAATACGGTAAATGCCGATTACTTCCTGCCCGCCGAAATAATCTTCTTCCAGCGAACGCGCCATTGCCGATGCCACGGCAAGGTTGAAGGAAGAATCGGGGCTGTCCATATAGCTGATGGTGATGTCCTTGCGGGCAAGGTCTATACCCGACTTTGAGGGCTGGCGAACCATCATGGTGAGTGGATAAATCTGGGGGGAACATGCCGCCAGAAGGGCGACGGAGGCTATTATGAGAATCTTTTTCATCTTATAACTTTGGCAGTAAGGTCATATTCATTCGCATCGGTAATTTCCACCCGGAGGAACTTTCCAACGAAGGAAACGGCTTCAGCCCCGTCGAAATCGGCCGGATTGTAAGGGATAAGGATTTCCCCGTCCACCTCCGGGCTTTCGAATTCGCTGCGGCACACCAGGAATCCGTCGGTGTAATCGTCCACCAACACTTTTTCAACTGTTCCGATACGTGATTGGTTATATGCAAGGGAAATGCCACTCTGAAGAGTCATCAGCCTTTCCAGTCTCATTTTTTTCGTAGAAGGGCGCACGCTGTCCTTAAAATGGCTTGCGCCGAAGGTTCCTTCCTCCTCGGAATAGGCGAAAGCGCCCATTCTCTGGAATTTAGCCTCCCGTACGAAGGAGAGGAGCTGTTCGAATTCCTTGCTCCCCTCGCCGGGATGTCCCACGATGAGGGTGGTACGGAGAGCTATGCCCGGAACTTTTTCCCGAACCCTGCGAATAAGTTCCCTGGTCCAGGCTCCGTCCACGCCGCGGTGCATCTTGTCCAATACCCCGTCGGCAATGTGCTGCAGGGGGATATCCAGATATCGGCATATTTTGGGATTGTCCCTCATTTGCAGAAGTACATCCTCCGGGAAATCGGCCGGATAAGAGTAATGGATGCGGATCCACTCTATCCCTTCCACGGCGGAAAGTTTTTCCAGAAGCTGCGCAAGGGCGCGGCGCCGATATAGGTCCAGCCCATAGAACGTGGTGTCCTGGGCAATTATTATCAGTTCCTTGACTCCCTGGGCTGCAAGCGCCTCGGCCTCCTCGGCCAGGACTTCCATAGGAACTGACTTGTGAGGGCCGCGGATGAAAGGAATGGCGCAGTACGAGCAGCGCCTGTCGCAGCCTTCGGATATTTTCAGGAAGGCGTAAGGATGCCGTCCGTCACTTCGCACCCGGCCGTTAATCCATTCCTTTCTGACCTGGCAGCCAAGAGCCTCCACCAGGGGTGTAAGATCCCTTGCCCCGAACCAGAGGTCCACCTCCGGTATCAGGTCCGGGAGTTCGTCGGCATAACGCTGGGAAAGGCAGCCGAAAACCATGAGTTTTCCAACTTCCCCGGCTTTTTTCCGCCGGGCGCAGGCAAGTATGGTCTGGATGGACTGCTCCTTGGCGTCACCAATGAAACCGCAGGTATTTACAAGCAGGACATCCACGGGACCGGAATGGTCCTCTTCCAGAATGCTGTAGGCGTCCTTTACCGAATACAGCAGATGTTCAGTGTCTACGGTATTCTTGGAACAGCCAAGCGTAATTACCTGCAGGGAAGGCATTATTCTTCTTCAGTGAGGAAATCCAGGGAAGCGTAATTTTTGAGGGCGTTGTACCACTCCACCACTTTCTTCATGTGGGAAAGGTAGAAGCGGCTGTCGTCGTAATCGGGAACGGCCTTCTGGAAAACGGCCTGAATCTTGGCTTCGGAATCCTTTGCCGTAGGAGCGTCCTCTTCGCCCAGGACCTCATGCAACTTGGTGAATACTTCCTGAAGCTTCATCTCACCCTCCGAGGTGTAGATGGAAATATCGGCAAGGGTGGTAATGCCTGCGCTGGCGCTGAAATTATAGCGTTTCTTGTCTTCCAGGGCCTCTACGATGGCGCCGCTGCGTGACTGGGCAATGTATTGGAAAAGCCCGTGCTGTCCGCGGATTGAAAGAATTTTTGCAAGATCTGTTTTCATCTCTTATTCGGTATTCAATAATTTACAAATATAGGAATTTTTGTCGAAAAAAACTTCATCCACCCTGGCCGACAAGGCCTCCGGCGAAGAGTCGTTAATGATGATTACATCGGCCTTCCACGAAAGCTCGCTTTCCTGGGAGGACATCCTTTCGCGCACCTGCACTTCGCTAAGGCCGGAGCGCTCCATAACTCTTTTGAGGCGAATATCTTCCGGAGCTTCCACCCACACCACGGCATCGGCCTCGGCAGAAAAAACGGGCTTTGAAAGCACTATGGCCGATTCCATCACGACGAAGGGCGCTTTCCCCTCCTGCCGGATGCGCCAGCGCCGGAAATCCTCCAGCACTGCCGGATGGACTATGGCTTCAAGTTTTTCCAGGGCAGACGGATCGCTGAAAACAATCCCTGCAAGGCGCTTCTTATCCAGTTCGCCGTCTTCGCCGCGAAGGCTCACGCCAAGGCTTTTTTCAACGGCACGGACAAGGCCCGGACGACGCTTGTAAAGGCTCTTGGTCCTTTCGTCGGAGTCGTAAACCGGAATGCCTCTCCGGGAAAGCAAAGCGGCAACGGAAGACTTTCCGCTGCCAATCGCTCCTGTAAGAAAAACGGTTTTCATCTTGCCTCTATGCAATCGAAAACTTCCGGGCTCACCCTGTATTCGAGTACGCCGGGAGGAAGCCGCAGCAGGCGTGGAACGCACTTTCCTGTGATTGAAGAGCTGTAGTCCTTCCAGTCTATGTACAGTTTGAACGAAGGGATGGGATCCTTCGGGAGGGGGAAGCGGCATAGCAGGACAACATCGGCCATGGGAGGATAGACCTGAAGGCTTTGTCCGGCCGGAGCGTTCCAGACCTCCATGGGCATCTGAGTACGAACCTCTACATACCGGGCTACGGGAATCTCATAACTGACGGCATCGACCGACAGGCGAACTCCCTTAACCGGATTTATGCCCAGGACTCCGTGACGGTTGTCGTGCAAATCATTTATGGACAGGCGCGCCGTTGTGAGCTTTTCAATGGCCTCCAGCTGTGAGGCTTCGCCATATACCGTCACCGAATCCGGATCGACCTTGAAAGGCCCCGCCTGCATGTACTGAGGGCGGAAACCAAGGCTTTTAGGTATCTCTACGGGCACTTTCTTATGGTTTTCCGGAGGGAAAAAGAAGCGCAGGCTGTCGGTAATGAAGGCCTCTACCTTGGTGCCTTCCCCGAAAAACTGGTTCACATAAGAATTCTTTGCCCCACCGATCAGGCTGTAGGTGTCCGGTCCGCTGCGCCTCATATCGGCCGCATCGAAATTAACTGTGACAACCTTCCTTTCACGACGGCTGTATTCCCGTACGAGACGATATCCGTCGGTGCGGCAGCGGGCACTTACGATGACCGTGTTGCTGGAAGTGTTCCCGTGCCCCTCGATATTGCAATGAGCGACCACCGGAACGCTGATTGTGCCGTAATATTCATTGGAAAGGTTCACGAAAAGCCACACCAAAGCGGCAAGGAAAATGGATATCAGGACTATAATCCATCCCCTGCCCCAGCCACCGCGGCCATGAGCTATACGCTCCTTGAGGGACATTGGCCGATGTTTATTTTTGTTCGGCTTCCGAGTAATCCTTTACCAGTCCCTGCTTGTCCACGCGGAGTTTCACATCGCCGTCAACCTTGATGAGGACGGTCTTTTCACTCACCTCTACGATTTCTCCGTAGATGCCGCCGACGGTGACAACCTTGTCTCCCTTCTTAAGGGCGTTACGGAACTCCTGAAGTTCCTTCTGCTGCTTGCGCTGGGGACGGAACATAAAGAGCCACATAACAAGGATGATGGCACCGAACATAATGATGGTCATGAGTCCGCCGCCGGCCTGGCCGCTCTGGGCACCCGCAGGTGCTCCCGGCTGGGCCATAAGAATGGAAGCAATGAGAAGATTCATAATAATTTGAATTAGTTAAGCCCTTTGCCCTGTTTCACGATTTGTCCGCTGGAAAGCAATTGCTTGATTAAGCTGTCCATGATACCGTTCACGAAACCGTGGCTCTTGGGGGTTGAATAATATTTTGAAATTTCTACGTATTCGTTGATTGTCACCTTGACGGGGATTTCCGGGAAAGAGACAGCCTCGGCAAGTCCCATTGAGATAATGACTATGTCTGTGGTATAAAGCCTATCCCTGTCCCACTTCGGGACGGTTCCGGCAATAAGGGCGTTGTACTCTTCCATATGGGAGTAGCAGGCCGAGACCAGCTTGCGGACGAAATCCCTGTCGCTGTCCACCTGCTTTCCCTGGGAACGGAGGATGTCGCTCTGGTAGAGGGGCGGAAGTTCATACCGTCCCGTCCTTGCAATCTGCTCCAGGGAGCGTACGCAGCAAATAAGGGCGTAGGGCAAATCGTCACTCCAGTAAATTGAGCGGTCTTCCAGGATGGCGGCAAGGTCCTCGTCGTCCTCCAGCAGATTCTCGAAAATCTTAATGAAAAGCGCGGCATCTTCGGCAAGGGAGGCCGATGGCCGGGACATATAGGCCAGGAACCAGTCCTGGGCCTTGATGGAATCCCAAAGCTTGAAAAGGAAGGCATCGGCCTGATCCCAGGATACGTCCTTTTTCTGGATGATGCGCTGGAAATCCGGATCCCCGGCAAGAAGGGGGGCAAGGGAGTTATTGACAAACTTTAGATTGGGATTAAGTTCCTCCGGCGTGGGATTGAATTTTCCCATTGCGGCCCTGGTACGGCGTGCGGCCTCTTCGGTGATTGCAGGAATGAGGCACAGAAGGAAGAGATATTCATCCCTTGTTGCTTCAACAGCGTCATCCAGGCTCGAAAGAGCATCCTCCAACTTCAGTTCATTCCTAAGCGCACACGCATACAGCAGCTTGAACGCTTTTACTCTAAGAATCCGTCTGTTAAGCATAATGTCAAATAAATTTTCACAAAGTTAGCGATTTTTTGATTTTTTTCCTAAATTTGTAGTTGGAAAAACAAAAAACCGGAAACGAATGTACAGTGAAGATTTTGAACGGGGACGTCCCCAGGAGCGAGGCTCCGAAGATGTTTATTCCAAGCCGGTGCGCGCCGGAAAACGCACCTATTTCTTCGATGTAAAGAGCACGAAGGGGAATAACGACTTTTACCTTACCATTACCGAAAGCAAACGTCGTCAGGAACACGACGGAACTTTTACTTACGACAAACATAAAATCTTCCTCTACAAAGAGGACTTCGAGAAATTCCAGGAAGGGCTTCAGGACGCCGTCCGCTACATTATGCACGACCTCCTGCACGATGCTCCAATCCGCCAGTACCCTTCCAGGGAAGAAGGTTCGGAGGAAGAAGAGTTCTAATTCTTTAACCGGCATCGTGCGTGCCGGTTTTTTTAGCTTTTATTTATGGACCCCAGAATAGAAATTATCGATAAGCTGTCAAATTTTCTGCAGCTTCGCCTGGACGGCCGTAAACCCCTTATAGGCATTGTCTTAGGCAGCGGCCTTGGCAAATTGGCCGATTTTATCAAAGATCCCCTTGTCATCCCCTACGGAGTACTCCCCGGCTTCCCGGTATCCACCGCCATCGGCCATAAGGGAAACTTCATCGTGGGTGAGCTGGGCGGCAAATGCGTGATTGCAATGCAGGGACGAATACATTTTTACGAGGGCTACGGAATGGACAAGGTTGTCCTGCCCATCCGCCTTATGATAAGCACCGGAATCAAAACCCTCATAGTCTCGAATGCCGCCGGCGGAGTGGGCTTTTCCCTCCACGTAGGAGACCTGATGGTAATAAAGGACCATATCAACCTCCTGCCAAACCCTCTCATCGGCCCGAATCTGGACCGTTTCGGACCGCGTTTCCCTGATATGACGCGCCCCTACGATCCGTCCCTTATCCATCTGGCCGAAAAGATAGCGGCCCAGGAAGGCATCACCCTCCGGAAAGGCGTTTATGTGGGCGGCACCGGCCCTTCGTATGAAACTCCGGCCGAATACAAGTTCTACCGCCACATTGGCGGAGATGCCGTGGGTATGTCCACAGTCCCCGAGGTCATCGTGGCACGCCACGCCGGAATCCCGGTTTTCGGCATTTCTGTCATTACAAACGAGGCACACGATGAATATGCCGATGACTATGAAAACGACGGGAACGACGTTGTGGAAGCCGCAAATGCCGCGGCCGGCAAAATGACGGTACTAATTGAGAAAATGATAGAACAGATACAGTTATGACATACCTGGACACCATCCATACTGCGGCTGAATACGTTCGCAGGAAAAATCCCAAATTTTCTCCCCTGGTGGGCATAGTCCTTGGAAGCGGACTTGGAAAACTTGCAAAGGAAATAGAGGACCCCTATGTCCTCCCATACGGCAAGATTCCCGGCCTCCCCATTTCCACTGCCCTGGGCCACAAAGGCAACTTCATCTTCGGCAATCTTGGCGGAAAGAGGGTGGTCGCCATGGACGGACGCATCCATTTCTATGAAGGCTACGGAATGAATCTGGTAACCCTTCCCATACGTGTCATGCAGGTCCTGGGAATCAAATACCTCTTCGTTTCCAATGCCGCCGGCGGAACCAACCTGGACTACAACGTAGGAGACCTGATGGTTATTAAAGACCATATCAACCTCCTGCCGAATCCCCTTATCGGCCCGAACCTGGAAAACTTCGGTCCCCGTTTTCCCGATATGACGCGCCCCTACGACCCGCAGCTCATACGTGAAGCCGAAAGAATCGCAAAAGAGGAGGGCATACACCTGAGGAAGGGCGTTTACGTGGCCTGTTCGGGTCCTAGCTATGAGACTCCGGCCGAATACCGCTATTTCCGTTCCATTGGTGCCGATGCCGTTGGAATGTCCACCACTCCCGAAGTGATTGTGGCCCGCCACAGCAACATTCCGGTGTTCGGGATGTCTGTCATTACCGACGTTGCCCACGCCACCGATGACGAAGACTATGTAACAGACGGTGAGGCCATTGTGAAGGCCGCCGACGCTGCAGCCGACAAGATGAGCATTATATTCAAGAAACTCATTGAGGGCTTGCAGGAAAGCTAAAAATTTAGTATTTTTGCACAAATAGGCTTAAACCGGCTATGCTGGATAATGTAAGGAAGCAGATAGAACAGCTGATCGCCAGATACGAGGCTGAGAAGGCAGAGAACCAACGTCTCCGCCAAGAGTTGCGTACTAGCGAGGAAACCGGGGCAGCCCTTCGACTTAAGATCGCAGATCTGGAGTCGGAGATAGAAACCAGGAAACTCAGTGAAGCCTTCTCCCCAGGCCAGAACTCACCTCAGGCCCGGGCGAAGCTGGACGCATTAATCAAGGAGATCGATAAGTGCATCTCCTTATTGGAGGAAGCGTGATGGACCAGAAAATCAGCCTGAAAATAGCCGGACGCGCATACAATCTTACGGTATCAACCCCGGAAATGGAGCAACTGTACCGCAGGGCTGCCGACAACATCAACAACCGCTTCGCCAAATACACCAAGGAGCATCCCGGAAAGAATATCCAGGATCTCCTTTCCATGGTGGCACTCAGTGAAACCGTCCTGCGCCTTGGCATCCAGAAAGAGCTGGAGACGTCAAAGAGCGATGAACTTCAACTGGAGCAAGACCTGGCCCGCTATCTCAAGGAAACAGGAAAATAAGCCGTCAACCATCGAAAGCTGAAATCAACACGATTCAACGTGCCGGGTTGGCTCGGGCCGTGAATGGCGTGCCCGCACTAATGGCGGGATACCTGAAGCGGCAGGCGCCCAAATCTTATTTTTTAAGATTTTCTGCAAGGATGTTGGCGGCTTTTTACATTATAAAAACAACATATTTATGAACGCCACAAGCATCATTATCGGATTTGTCGCCGGCGCCATCATTGCTCTGGTGATTTACATAATTCTGGCCCGCACCATCCTGAAAGGAAAGCGGAATGAAATCCTTGAAAAAGCCGAAATCGAGGGTGAAAAAATCAAGAACGAACGCATCCTCCAGGCAAAGGAAAAATACCTTTCCCTCAAGAGCGAGCACGAAAAAAGCGTAAACGAGCGCAACGCCCAGATTCGCGAGGCCGAAAACCGTGTCAGGCAAAAGGAAGGCACACTGAACCAGAAACTGGCCGATGCCGACCGCAAACAAAAAGAGGTGGATGCCCAAAAACAGAGCCTGCAGGCTCAGAAGGAAGCCGTCAAGGCCAAGGAGGAAGAATACGAAATTCTCCGTGAACAGGTTATCCGCCAGATTGAAGCAGTTGCCGGCATGAGCGCAGGAGAAGCCCGCACACAGTTGGTGGAATCCATGAAGGCGGAAGCCCGCACACAGGCCCAGGCCTACATCAACGACTGCATAGATGAAGCCCGCCTGAACGCTGCAAAGGAAGCCAAGCGCATCGTCATCAACACAATACAGCGCACCGCAACTGAAACCGCCATAGAAAACGCTGTTACCACCTTCCCCATCGAGAACGACGAAATCAAAGGCCGCATCATTGGCCGTGAAGGCCGTAACATCCGCGCCCTGGAATCGGCGACAGGAGTTGAAATCGTGGTTGACGACACTCCCGACGCCATTCTCCTCAGCGCCTTCGACCCTGTGCGCAGGGAAGTCGCCCGTCTGGCTCTGCACCAGCTGGTGGTTGATGGCCGAATCCATCCTGCACGTATCGAGGAAGTTGTTTCCAAGGTGCAGAAGCAGCTGGAAGAGGAAATCCTGGAAACCGGAAAACGCACCTGCATCGACCTTGGCATCCACGGCCTTTCGATGGAGCTGGTAAGGCTCATCGGCCGCATGAAATACCGCTCATCCTACGGACAGAACCTGCTGCAGCACTCCAGGGAAGTTGCTAACATCTGTTCCGTCCTGGCTTCGGAGCTTGGTCTGAATCCCAAGATTGCGAAAAGGGCCGGCCTGCTGCACGACATCGGCAAAGTATCGGATGAAGATCCGGACCTGCCGCACGCCCTCCTGGGTATGAAACTGGCCGAGCAGTACAAGGAGAAAGCGGAAATCTGCAACGCCATAGGTGCCCACCACGAAGAGACTGAAATGACCTCCCTCTATGCACCCCTGGTGCTTGTAGGTGACGCCATTTCCGGCGCCCGTCCCGGCGCCCGCCGCGAAGTTATCGAAAGCTATATCAAGCGCTTGAAGGGGATGGAGAGCCTTGCCGGAGCCTATCCAGGCGTAACCAAGGCCTATGCCATACAGGCAGGCCGCGAGCTCCGGGTCATCGTTGGTGCAGAACAGGTTTCCGACGCCCAGGCCGAAGTCCTTTCCGGCGAAATCGCAAAGAAGATTCAGGACGAAATGACTTATCCTGGCCAGGTCAAGATTACCGTTATCAGAGAAACCCGTTCCGTAGCTTATGCGAAATAAGTTCCTCCTTTCGCTTGCCATTGTCTTCGCAGGGCTAAGCGCATCGGCCCAGACTGCATCGTGGAAAATATCGTCGGAAGCCCTTGAAGACGACATTTTCCGCGTCAGTTTTGCAGCCAGCATTGCCGACAGCTACCACATATACGGTCCCGGAGACGATGTCTATCCCTTTGCGGTGGAATACAGTTCCGGTGAAGCTGTAAGCCTCATTTCTTCAAATGTGGCTCCTGCAGACGAAGACGGACGCCCTGCTTTTTCCGGCTCTGTGGTTTTCACCCAGGAAGTAAGGGCACAGGACGGGAAAATTGACGGCACCATCACCTGGCAGGGCTGCCGGGAACAGGTTTGCGAGTTCCCGGAAGAACTTCCATTCAGCCTTGACGCCCTCCCCTCCGGAGGCGAAGGTTCCAAAGCCAAAGGACATCTGTGGGCACTCATTCTGGAGGCCATACTCTGGGGCTTTGCCATGCTGCTGACTCCCTGTGTATTCCCCATGGTGCCAATGACGGTATCTTTCTTCCTTAAAGGCGAAGGCAACGGCCGTTTCAAGGCATTCATGTACGGACTTTTCATCATCCTGCTCTATACAATCCCCATTTGCATAATCATCGGCCTCACATGGCTGCTGGGAGGGGAATCGGTAACTGCCGACATCTTCAACTGGCTGGCAACGCACTGGCTTCCCAATATCATTTTCTTCCTGGTATTCTTCATTTTCGCCCTTTCCTTTTTCGGGGCATTTGAAATTACCCTGCCTTCGTCCTGGACCACCTCGACTGATGCCAAATCCGGGAAGAGAGGCCTCGCAGGCGTGTTTTTCATGGCTCTCACCCTTGTGCTGGTATCCTTTTCCTGTACGGGTCCCATCGTGGGTTCGGTACTCATAAAGTCCACACAGGGAGAGTTCTGGACACCCATGATAACAATGCTGGCCTTCTCCATAGCCTTCGCCCTCCCCTTCACCGTCCTGGCCCTTTTCCCAAGCCTGATGAAGAAGATGAAAAGCGGCTCATGGCTTGGCAGTGTGAAGATAATCCTGGGCTTCGTTGAACTTGCCCTTGGACTGAAGTTCCTTTCCACGGCCGACCAGACCTATCACTGGCACATCCTGGACAGGGAGGTCTATCTGGCACTTTGGATAGTCATTTTCACCCTTTTGGGCCTTTACCTGATAAGAGTGATACGCTTCAAGGACGAAGAGCCAAATCAAGCCGTCAGCATCCTCCGCCTTATGCTTTCAATAGGAGTTTTCTCTTTTGTAGTGTACCTTATTCCCGGGATGTGGGGTGCTCCCCTGAAAGGGCTTTCAGGTTACCTGCCGCCAATGGAAACCCAGGATTTCGTGCTTGGGAACGCCCCCTCGGCAGGCCTCGTTCCAAGTGACGCTCCTCAAAAAGAGGAGGCGCAAATCACTGTTGCACAGGGGCTTTTGGCCTACACCTCATTGGATGAAGGCCTGAAGGCGGCAAAAGAAGCCGGGAAAGCGGTATTCGTGGACATTACCGGATATGGCTGCGTCAATTGCAGGGAAATGGAATCCCGCGTTTGGAGCGACCCGGAAGTTCTGGCGCGCCTTCGCGACAGGTTTGTGATAGTTGCCCTACACACCGACGACAAAGCGAAACTTCCCCAGGCCGATTGGTTTACTACACCCGGCGGAAAGGTCCTCAAGACAGTTGGAAGCGTAAACTCATACATTGCCCGTACCCGCTTCGGGGTAAACTCACAGCCAAATTATATCATTCTGGACACGAACGGAAATATAGTTGCCGGTCCACGCGCCTACGATCTCTCCATCCCAGGATACATCAGTTTCCTTGACAGCGCTTTATGAGTGAACTGGCTCCGTTGATTGCCGACCTTGCGCTGATTCTCATCTGCGCAGGGGTTATGACGCTCATTTTCAAAAAGTTGAAGCAGCCCTTGGTGCTGGGATACATTGTAGCCGGCTTTATTGCCAGCCCGCATCTTGCCCTCACCCCTTCGGTAATCGACACCGCCAGCATCCACGTCTGGTCTGACATAGGAGTCATCTTCCTACTCTTCGCGCTGGGGCTGGAATTCAGTTTCAAAAAGATTGTAAAGGTGGGAGGACCAGCTATAATCGCCTGCCTTACAATCATTTTCGGTATGCTGCTGCTAGGCTTTAGCGTAGGCTCGGCATTCGGCTGGAAAAAGATGGACGCCTTGTTCCTGGGAGGGATGATATGCATGAGTTCCACCACCATAATATACAAGGCGTTTGAAGACCTGGGTCTCGCAAAAAAGAAGTTTGCGGGGCTGGTGATGTCCATTCTCATCCTGGAGGATATTCTGGCCGTGGTTCTTATGGTTGTGCTGTCCACGGTTGCCGTATCCTCGAATTTCGAAGGCGGAGAACTGGTAGGAAGCATACTTAAACTGGTTTTCTTCCTGGTCCTTTGGCTGGTAGTCGGTATTTACCTCATCCCCCTCATTCTGCGCAAGACCCGCTCCCTGATGAACGATGAAACCCTGCTGGTAGTTTCCCTGGGCCTTTGTTTCATGATGGTGGTCATTGCAGCAAAAACCGGTTTCAGTGCTGCGTTCGGAGCTTTCATAATGGGCTCTATCCTTTCTGAAACACTTGAGGCCGAACATATTGAAAGACTGGTTAAACCGGTAAAAGACCTTTTCGGCGCCATCTTCTTCGTATCTGTTGGAATGATGGTGGATCCCTCTATGATTGCCCAGCACTGGCTGCCAATCCTTATTATTACCATAACCGTTATCCTTGGCCAGTCATTCTTCGCGACAGTTGGCGTACTACTTAGCGGCCAGCCTCTGAAAATGGCCGTCCAAAGCGGTCTTTCCCTTACCCAGATTGGCGAATTCTCCTTCATTATAGCGTCTTTGGGCGTAGCGCTGGGCGTGACCAGCAATTTCCTCTACCCCATTGTGGTGGCGGTGTCGGTCATAACCATCTTCCTGACGCCTTATATGATACGCCTGTCCGAGCCGGTTTACGGATTCCTGCAACGAAACCTGCCCAGCAAAGCCAAGTCTTTCCTGGACAGTTATGCCCAGGCCGCCGAGCCACAAAGCGGCAAGGACAATCTTTGGAGGCAATATCTTGGCGCCCTGGTCAAGACCGTTATCGTTTACGGCATACTTTGCGTCGCCATCTGCATCATAGGCTTTACGGCCCTGGTTCCCCTGGCCCAGAAATGGATTCCGGGCATATGGGCCAACCTTGTATCGGCAATCGTAATACTTCTGGCGCTTGCGCCGTTCCTGAGGGGAATTATGATAAAACTGAACAAATCGGAGGAATTTTACCGCCTGTGGGAAGAGAAATCCAACCGGGCCATGCTGGCGGCCGGCATTGTAGTGCGTATGCTCATTGCAATGGGCTTCATATTCTATGTGCTTGCACGCCTGTTCCACTTCTCCGTGCTTTGGATTTTACTGATTGCCTTGCTCTTTGTTGGTTACATACTCTTCAGCCGCTGGACCAGACATTCCTCCCACCGGCTGGAAGAAACCTTTATCACCAACCTGCGTTCCAGGGAAATCAGGGCCGAATATCTGGGCCAGAAAAAGCCCGAATACGCTTCCCGCCTGCTGGACAAGGATTTGCATCTTGTCGATTTTGACATCCCGGCCGAGGTTGAATGGGCCGGAGCCACCCTTCAAGACCTTGATCTAGGGCAGCGCTTCGGCGTTCACGTAGTGTCCATCCTCCGGGGCAAACGGCGCATCAACATTCCAAAGGCCAATACCCGCATTTTCCCTCACGACCGAATTCAGGTCATAGGCACGGACAAGGACATGGATGCCTTCGGGGCCGAATTGCAACGCAGCGATACTTCATTGCCGGAAGACCTTCAAAAGCAGGAGATGATACTTCGCCGCCTTCCCGTGATGCACCGCTCCCCTTTCCTTGGCAAATCCCTCAAGGACAGCGGACTGCGCAACCGTTACCACTGCCTGGTTGCCGGAGTAGAGAAATCCGACGGCACCCTGCACGTACCCGATGCCACCCTCCCTCTGGAAGACGGCGATTATATTTGGATTGTAGGCGAAAAGAAGGACGTGGAAAGCGTCCTGGCCTTATAGAAGTTATTCTTTTCCGAAAACCAGTTCCAAATCGGCCTCGATACCCTTCCCGGCAAGATTCTCGGGAACAAATTTCCAAGTGCCCAGGATTTCAGGATTGGAAATTTCCTCCACCTCAAAAGTAGGATCATCCTTCAGGCGATTGTAAATCAAGTTCCGTATCTCCGGATAACGGGCCACAACACGTTCATCTATATTATCTGTATCGATGCCAATCTCGTCCAGCAGACGGCCTCCGCCACTGGCTCGGTACGATGTCAATGCGACCTTGTAGGTGCGTTCCCCGTCAAAGTCACTGCCATCGGCAAGGGATGTGATATGGACACGCTCTCCCCTGGATTTCGTAACGTCCACCGTATAATTGATGCCGGCGACCGAGTCAAAATTGTAGGTCGGCTCCACGAAAGACCAATTGCGGGAATTGTTCCTGGGGGCGATTTTCAGCACACGTTCCCCCGGACGGCTGACGGTATTGATCCAGCGGTCGTAGGAGGCTTCCAGGTACTGGCGGACTTCATCGCCCGTCATATTTATCACATATAGCTGGTTTTCAAAAGGATAAATGGTGAAAAGGTCGTTGAATACCAAAGTGCCTTCGCTCACGGTTCCATTGAAAGTAAGCGGAGCTGCAATGGAAAGTTCGGCCGGTTCACAGTCCAGGCAGATAGTGTGTATCAGGTTTATGTAATCCGACATTCCGGCATAGGATTCACGTGTGTGAAGACGCATATCCATATATCCGACCTCCTGGAGAGTAAAGGCCTTCACTGTTTCGTATTCCTTACGGAATGCCTCCCTCATTTCAGCATCGACCCTGTTGGCTTTCACTGGAATAAGGTCTGTCTCAAAGCTTTTTTCGACAATCTTGCCGCCTTCCACCTTCAAATGCATCTTGCCGTGCCCCAGGAAGCGGCTGTGGCTGCCAGAATTGATGAGCGCACATCTCTCGCGTGACTCAACATAAGGCCGATGGTCGTGACTGGTAAGAATCCAGTCCACACCCTGAACCTTGTTCATGACGTCCAGTCCCTCGGCTTCCAAGTTACTGCCATCCCCTTTTCCCGTAGCAGAATGCATGGCGACAATCACCACATCCGGATGCTCCTTGGCCTGCACTGCGTCAACATCCATCTGCACACGGCCCGCAATGGAGTCGAAATGCATCCCGCTCCACACGTCAGGGGCAAGCCATGCCTTGATATTGGCATTTCCATAGCCCAGAATGGCTATTTTAAGCCCGGCCTTACGGAGAATCCTGTACAGAGGGAAATAGGGTTTTCCGTTGTCGTCCCGAATGGCATTGCCCGCCAGGAACGGCACAGAGTAGGCGGCAAGTTCCCTGTTCACGCGGTCGTAAACCGAATGGCCCGTCTCCACGTCGTGGTTTCCCCACACTACGGCATCATAGCCCATATAGTGTATCAGCCTTGGGAAAAGGTGCGGACTCAAGGTATCGATATAATTGTAGTAATAGGCCGCATTGTCCCCCTGCAGGCAGTCACCGACCTCGATTAAAACGACATTGTCCTTCCCGTCGGAAAGCCGGACGCTGTCAACATAAGTGTTGATAGCCATCAGGGAATTCTTGACGCGCTTGCCCAGGCCGGCATTTACATAGCTTGAATCAAACCAAGTGCCGTGTACATCATTGGTAGAAAGGATGGTGAGGCTATATTCACCATCTTTGAGACGATGGCCGCAGGAAAGCAGGAGTATGCTCGCGGCCAAAAAAGAAAAACTGCGGAATTTCATGGCTGTTATCTGGGGCGGAAGCCCTTCATTTGCTGCATCAGGTTCCCTGTGACCGCACCCTTCATGAGTTTGCGGGTGCCCTCAAACTGCTTCAGGAGACGGTTTACTTCCGGAAGGGTAGTACCGGAACCATCGGCAATGCGCTTCCTGCGGGAACCGTTAATCATTTCGGGATGTTCCCTCTCTTCGGGCGTCATGGAAAGAATGATTGCCTCCGTGCTCTTGAAAGCGTCATCCGGGATGTCCACATCCTTCATTGCCTTGCCAACCCCGGGAATCATACCTGCCAGATCCTTGATATCGCCCATTTTCTTCACCTGTTGGATTTGCTGGTAGAAGTCCCAGAGCGTGAACTGGTTCTTGGCCAGTTTCTTCTTAAGTTCCCGGGCCTGTTTCTCGTCAAACTGCTCCTGGGCCTTCTCTACAAGGGAAACCACGTCTCCCATGCCCAGGATACGGTCGGCAATGCGTTCCGGATGGAAAACATCCAGTGCTTCCGGCTTTTCCCCGGACGAGATGAACTTGATGGGTTTGCCCACAACCGCCTTGATGGAAAGAGCGGCGCCGCCACGGGTATCGCCGTCCATCTTGGTAAGGACCACTCCGTCGAAATCCAGGCTCTCATTGAAAGCCTTTGCTGTTTCCACTGCATCCTGGCCGGTCATGGCATCCACCACGAAGAGCGTTTCGCTTGGCGATACAGCCTTGTGCAAGGCCGATATCTCGTCCATCAGTTCTTTATCTACGGCAAGGCGGCCGGCAGTATCTATGATAAGGACTGCAAAACCCTGCGACTTCGCCTGGGCTATTGCACTCCTGGCTATCTTGATGGGATCCTTCTCCCCTTCCTCGGTATAAACCGGGACCTCGACAGCCTGGGCAAGAACCTTCAGTTGCTCGATGGCAGCGGGGCGGAAAGTATCGCAAGCGGCAAGCATCACCTTCATTCCGCGCTTTGACTTGATGTTCTTGGCAAGTTTGGCGCAGAAGGTGGTTTTACCGGAACCGTTCAAACCGGCGACCAGGATAACCGCAGGATTACCTTTCAGGTTAATCTCCTGCGCCTGGGAGCCCATGAACGACGCCAGCTCATCGTGCATTATCTTCACCATCATCTGGCGGGGATTGACAGCGGTGAGCACATTCGAGCCTATGGCCTTTTCCTTTACCCGGTCACAGAATTCCTTGGCGACCTTGTAGCTTACATCGGCATCCAAAAGGGCCTTGCGAACATCCTTTACGGTTTCCGCAACATTGATTTCCGTGATTTTTCCTTCACCTTTCAGTATCTTGAAAGACCTTTCCAGTCTCTCGCTCAAATTCTCGAACATAGGCGCATCATTATTTGCAAGGACACAAAGATAAAGAAAAAAACGCAAAAGCGCTGTTGTTTTATATTATCGATAAAAAACATTTCCGAAAATTTTTACGTTTCAAAGAGTCCGTCCGGAAAAAGCCTCATAACTTCGCAGCGGTGGGACAACGGTGTCCCCCGTAAAGATATGTGCTGTATGAAGAAAACAATTTTTTTGCTGGGCGCACTTGTTGCCGTACTGGCCTCCTGTGACGATTTTTTCGGGAAAGAAGGAGAGGAAGACATGAAAGGGGAACTACGGTGGACCATAGACTCTTCCACCCTCACGAAATCGGCCGAAGAAATCCCGGACACGAACGATTTTATACTTTCAATCTGCGACTCCAAGGGAAACCGCCTATATGAGGGTAAATACGGAGATTCGCCCGAATACCTTAGCCTGGACGCCGGGAATTATACCATCAGACTAATCTCCCTGGATTTCAACGCTCCGGCCTTCTCCCGCCCCCAATATGGCGACGAGCAGCTGGTAATAGTCCCCCCTGGAGAATCAGTGTGCGCAAAACTGCAGTGTACGCTTCTCAACGCAGGAATAAAGCTTAACATCGGCTCGGATTTTCCTACAGCATTCCCCGACGGCATCCTGTATGTCAAACAGGAAAGCACACGCCTGAAATGGCTGTACAAGGAAAAACGAATCGCCTATGTAATGCCCGGAGCCGTGTCGATCATCCTGTACAATGAAGGCAAGGACGTTCAGCTGCTCACTAGGACTCTGAAGCAAAGGGAAATCTTGAGCCTGAACGTATCGGTGGCGAATCGGGGCGCAAATTCCGGAAGCAGCCTCAGCGTATCGGTGGACACAAGCCGGAACTGGACCAACGACAGTTACATAATAGGCGGTGACAACAGCGGCGGCAATGGCGGTGGAAATGAGGACAAGAATGCCGTAAGCGTAGCAAATTCAGCCAATTACATAGGAAAGACCGTCTGGGTGTGCGGTTATATCGTGGGAGGCGACCTGTCCTCGTCGGGGGCAAGCGTCAAGACTTCCGGTATCAACAAGGACACGCACCTTGCCATTGCCGACCGCTCTTCGGTAACGGCGAAAAGTTCCTGCCTGGCTGTGGAATTGCCCAAAGGGGCCATCCGGGACGCACTTAACCTGGTTGACCATCCGGAACTGATCGGCCGAAGGGTTTATGTGAAGGGTAAGATTGTCGATGCCTACTTCAACACCCGCGGGATGAAGGGCACAAACGACTACGATTTTTAAAAAATGCGGTAGAAAGTGCGAACTATATTGGAAGCGAGCGTTTGATACCACTTCCTGGAGGCCAGCCAGGATTCAAGTTTCACCTCCTTGATTTCCAGCTTGTCTTCCAGGAAGATTTCCTTGCAGGCCAGGGCAGTTTCCTTGGCATAAATGAAACAGTTGCACTCCGTGTTAAGGAAGAAACTCCGCTCGTCCAAGTTGGTACCGCCGATGATGGAAATGTAATCATCGGCAACCAAAGTCTTGGAATGGATGAACTCTCCTCCACGCTCAAAAATGCGCACCCCGGCCTCCAGGCATTCCTTGTAATAAGCCCTGTTCCCATTTCCGCACACCGGGGTATCCACAACAAGGGGTAACATCAGGCGCACGTCCACACCCCTTAATGCGGCCGATTTTATCCCGTCCAGGAAGGAATTCGGTGGAAGGAAATACGGCGTCTGGATATAGATATAGTCCTTGGCATTGTTCAATATCCACTCGTAGCCCAAGCGGGTCATTTCGTATCGGCATTCGGGAGCATCGGTAACAGCCTGAACGGTCTGGTTTTTCAAAGGGAAATCATAACCGGGCAGTTCCGTATCGAAATAGCTTTCAAGAGGCTTGTCAAACGTCCCGTCACAATTAAGCCAAAGGTCCATGAAGGAGGCGGTCAGGCGGTGGATAAGCGGTCCTGTCAGGAAGATGTGAGTGTCTCTCCAGTGATAGAAATAATTGTCGTTCAGGTTCATGCCTCCCGTAAATGCGCTTTTTCCGTCAATTACCACAATCTTTCTGTGGTTCTGGTAATTGATACGCATAAGAAAGATTTCAAGCCCGTAGCGGATGCTGGTATAAGGAATCACTTTTATACCGGCTTCCTTCATTTCCCTGAAAAAGGAACGGGGGAAAAAGAGCGAGTTGAAATTGTTGTTCAGAAGGCAGACCTCTACGCCTTCGGCAACCTTTTTCATTAGCAGTTCCTTCACTTCGGTTCCTGCCCTGTCGCAGCCAAAACGGAAATACTCGATGAGGATGAACTTTTTGGCCTTGGCCAGCTCTTCCAGAAGCAGTTCCCTTTTCCTGGCGCCGGTAATGATTATTTCAAAGGAATTGCCTTCATATACCTTGTTGCCCTCCCCGACGGCTTCCATCAGTTTTGCCAGGGGACGGAATTCCTCCTTGATGCAAGAGAAATTCTCCTTTGGGAAAAGTTTGCTGTCCAAACGCTCACGGAGCAGTTTTTCCGACTTCTCATGCAGCTTTTTTCTATAGGCGTCGGTACTGTAATTGATACCCGCCAAAAGATAGAAGAACATACTTATCCCCGGAACGAAGATAAGGGCGAACAGCCATGCAAGACGGCTGTCACTGTCCTTCGTGCCCATCAGCACCTGAATGATGGCGCCGATGTGCAAAAAAAGGTGTATCGCAGTGAGAATCCAGATTAAAATCATCACTTACTTTCCTGTAGCCTTGATATATTTGAGGATGAGGAGGACGGCTTCGTCGTCGGTAATGTTGCCTACGTTCAGCACAAGGTCATAGTTTCTGGAGTCGTAACGGCTGACGCCGGCAAAGCGCTTGATGTAGTTCTCACGGGCCTTGTCCACTTTGTCAATGGCTTTAATGGCTTCTTCCTCGCTAAGATTCTGCTTACGCATCACGCGCTGCACCCGCCACTGCTTCGGGGCACGGATAAAGATATCCAACCTGTTTGGGAAATCCTTGAGCACGAAGAAACCGGAACGGCCTGCAATTACGCAGGGAGCCTCTTTCGCTATCTCGCGAAGGATTTCCGATTCGGCCTTGAATATTTCCTCGGGACGAATATTCTTTTCGCTCCACTCTTCCAGCTCGGAAATCTCCAAACCGGTAAAGGCACCGCCCTCTGGGACAGGGGCCACAAAATCCAGCACGTCCCTGAACCAGTTGCTCTTCTTGGCTTTGATGGATTCAATCTCACCCGGGGACAGGTTAAACTTGGCCATAAGGCCCTCAATAAGGTTTTTATCGGAAAAACGGGCATTGAGCTGGGCGGCTAGTTTCTTGCCGATGGTGCGGCCGCCAGAGCCAAGTTCACGGCTGATAGTAATGACAAAAGGCTGCTTCGTATCCATAATAATCTGTCTTTGAAAGACAAATATAATGAAAAAATTGTATTTTTGTACGTGTTTGAGAAAATCATAAATGCCAGGGATCTGGGCGGCATAGCCATAGACGGCAAAACTGTACGTAAAGGCTTGCTGCTCAGGTCTGGGAATCTGTATTCCGCCACCGAGGCCGATATCGCCCGCCTGCGGGACGAATTCAAGTTGAAACGGATTTTCGATTTCCGAACCTATCCGGAATCCCGGATGCAGCCGGACAAGACCATCCCGGGAGCGGAATATCTCCTGCTTCCAACCTTGGACCAGGCAGCCGAAAAAGCCACGGGAGAAGCCATCCCGGAGGAAATCTGGCTGGACCTTTCAAGGCACATCCTTCAACTGGCTTTCATGAGACAATTCCAGGAAAAAGGCCGGGAACTGTACCCCTCCCTTGTCATGAGCGAGTATTCGCAGCTTCAGTATGCCACCTTCCTGAACCTCATTCTGGAAACTGAAGGCGGGGCGGTCCTGTGGCACTGTTCGCAAGGGAAAGACCGCACCGGAATAGGTGCAGCCCTGTTGTTGGCGGCACTGGGGGCAAGTGAAGAAACCATTATCCAGGATTTCGCCCTCTCGAACATAACCTACGCCAGCCAGGTTAATCTGCTGGTAAAGAAAATAATGGAAATGGGAGGCGGAGAAGAGGAAATGGACGTAATCCGGGCCTTTATGGGAGTGAGCGTAAGGAATTTCCGCCGGGCCTTGGCACTTGTCCGCTCCAATTGGGGCAGTATGGATTCGTACCTTGAAACCCGCATGGGAATAGGCAAAAGGGAAAGGGAAATTCTTCGTTCAAAATATCTGCAATAAAAATATTTAATTATATTTGCAGTATGAACCGGGAATATCAGCTTGTCCTTCATAATGATATAAGGCAAATCCCTGAACTGGCAACGTTCGTGGAGCATATTGCGAACGAAGCCAATATGGATGTGTCCACTGCTTTGAGCGTGAATCTCGCCCTGGAAGAGGCTGTTACCAACGTGATGCTGTATGCCTATCCCAAAAACACTAAGGGACAGGTGGACATCAAGGCAAGCATACTTCCGGAAAAGATCCGCTTCGTGATTACGGACAGCGGCATTCCCTTCGACCCAACCGAAAAAGAGGATGTCAACGTGGACCTCAGCCTTGAAGACCGCCCCATTGGAGGTTTAGGCATATTCCTTGTACGCAACATCATGGATCAGATTGCCTATTGCAGGAAAGACGGGAAAAACATTTTGTCAATGATAAAAACAATATAACTATGGAAGTACAGATCAACGGACTCACAGCATCCCTCATCGGCCGGCTTGACACCCCTGCATCCCAGGAAACGATGGAAGCCCTTGCTCCCCTGTTCGAACAGGCCGATAATACAATTGTGCTCGATTGCAGCCAATTGGAATATATCAGCAGCTCGGGCCTGCGTATTTTCCTGATGCTAAGGAAACAAGCCGCGGCAAAGGGCGGAAAGGTAATTGTGAAGGGTATCCAGGAAGATATCCGGAAAGTCTTTATGATGACTGGCTTCCTGAACCTGTTCGAGATTGAGGACTAAGCGGTCTTCAATATGTCGGAAATGCCGCGTGGATTATATCCTCGCGGTTTTCTTTTGTCGAAACCAGAAATTCTCCGGAGGGAGTAAAAGCAAAAACCCTGTGTGCGACGGCAAGGGAATCCTGGATGTCGTGGGAAGAGAAAAGAACCGTCATGCCTTTCTTGGCTAATTCCGCCAGGCACTCCAGAACCATCTTCCTGTTTGTAACGTCCAGGAAGGCGGTGGGTTCGTCCAGAAGCAGGACCTTGGCATCCCTTGCCAGGCCCAGGGCTATGCATCCCTTTTGGAATTCTCCGTCGCTAAGGGTAGATAAGTCCCTGTCCCTGAGGCCTTCCAGCGAAAGCAGGTGAAGTGCCTCGTCAATGCGCATCCGGGTTTCAGGCCTTAACAGTCCGGCCCAATTGCTCTCCCTGTAGCAGGCCGTGGCAAGGAAATCCTCCAGGGTGAAACCCCTCACTTTCGGGATGCCGGTCGGGACCAGCACAAAGGATGGATTTGCCCCTGAGAGGGCTCGCATCAAAGTGCTCTTGCCGCTGCCGTTCGCCCCGGCAAGAAGTACGCACTCCCCTTCCTCCAAACGGAAGGAGACATTCTGGGCAAGGAGTTTGTCCCCTGCGCGAAGCTCCATATCAATTACTTCTTTCACAAGCGATTCCTCCACAATAAAACAATTATCAGGGGTATTCCCACAAGCGCCATGGTGCTTCCGGAAGGGAGAGTCACGGGGCCCAGGTGGGAAAGGATATCGGCCGAGAGGCAAAGGCAGGCGCCGGAAAGGAGTGACCAGGGCAAGACCTTCCTGTGGGCCGCAGTACCTCCGAATTTCCGCACCAGATGGGGAGCCGCTATTCCAACGAAGCCAAGCGGACCGCAGAAGGCAGTGACGACGCCGGTCATAAGGGCGCAGCAAATCATTACACGAATGCGAAGGGAACGCAGGGAAACACCGCTGGCTCCGGCGAATTCATCGCCGAAAAGCACCAGGTCGAAGTCTTTCACCGCCGCTATGGAAAGCGCAAACCCCAGCACCAAAGCCGCTCCCATAATGGCCAGGGACGGATATCCGGCCAGTGAGAAACTGCCCGCCATCCAGCTGTAGAACAGTTTCAGGCTCTCTTCCCCGGCGGAATACTGAAGTATGGAACTTATTGCACTAATGACGAAGCCCAGCATTACGCCAGCCAGAAGGAGCGTCCCTGCACTCTGTACTTTTGATGCCACCGCAATAATAAATGCACCAGTAATGGCGGCGCCAAGGAAGGCCGCTCCTGCAAGCGTCCAGCTGCCGCCCGAAACGAAGGCAAGAGCCGCGATGGCGGCACCGAGGCCGGCTCCGCCTGAAACGCCCATTATATGGGGATCGGCCAGAGGATTTCTGAAAAGGGCCTGCATCTGGGCACCGGAAAGGGCAAGGGAGGCGCCTCCGATTACCGCGGCCAGCATTCTTGGGAAACGGAGCTTCCAGAACACCACGGCATCAGGGATGGAAAAGCCGTGCCCGGCAAGCAAATCCAAACCGGCCAGAAGCAGCAGCAGAACTATCCACAGATACTTTTTCATATCTTCCGCGATGGGATGAAAGCCATAAGGAAACCGACAAGTCCGACTCCGGCGATTGTACCGATAATGTCCCAGGCCTTAAGCGAAACCGGATAGGCATCAATTACATAGTTCCCGGGCATTCCCACAAGGCCTGTCTTCTGCTGAAGAAACACCAGAAGAATACCCAAAACCAGACCGGCAAGCATTCCGACAAGGGAAACCAGCCAGCCCTCCATAAGGAAAATGCTGCGAAGCATAGGCTCCGGAGCGCCAAGGCTGCGAAGCGTCCCAACATCCCCCTGCTTTTCAATGACAAGCATCTTGAGGGAGCTGTAAACGTTGAACGCGATGATAAGGACAATGAATATAAGGATAAGGAAGATGGCCAGTTTCTCGTAGCGCATCATCCGGTACAAGGATTCGTCCTGCTGGAAGCGGTCAAGGACACGGAAAGACGGTCCCAGACGCTCTGTAAGCTCTTTTTTCAAGACTTCCGTTTGTCCCTGGGCCGAGCAGATCTCCAGGCTGGAAACCTCGGCGGGATACTCCAGGAGGTCGCGCACCAGGACGATGGGAACAATCAGGACGGAGGCGTCCGAATCCGAATCCACTGATACCACTCCGCCAAGCCGGACTTTTACGCTACGAAGCGAGGCGGCAGGGTTTGCGACGGATATCTGAAGTTTGCGTGATGGATAATGTATTTCCAGGGGCGTCACGAAGCGGGGGTTCACGCCCAATGAGAAAGCCAGGTTTGCTCCGGCTATGCATCTTGGCTGTCCGCCCTCTTCCAGGGCCCATTTCCCATCGACCACATGCTCCTTCAAGGGAGAAGTTTCCTCCCCCACGCTGTCAATTCCCTTCACCCTTGCAAGTTTCTGCGTCCCTTCGTACGAGACGAAAACCTGTTCTTCCAGAACGCTGGAAAGGCTAATGATGCGTTCATCCTCAAGCAGCCACTCCAAGGACGAGGGATCGAAGACTTTTCCTGCCGACGGCTTTATCTGAAGGTCTCCCCTGGCATCGTCCAGGCTCTTTGAAACAATATCCCTGAAGCCATTGAAAACCGAAAGAATCACGATGAGAGCCGCCGTGCCCACAGCCATCCCCACCATTCCTATGCCCGAAATCATATTAATAACATTATACGATTTCCTGGCAAAGAGATAGCGGAAGGCAAAGCGTAGCGGCAGGTTCACTTTTTCAAAAGTTGTTCAATGTGCTCGGCGTAATCGAGGGATGTATCCAGCAGGAAGATGAGTTCCGGTACTATGCGGAACTGCTTGGCAATAACATGTCCAAGTTCTCCCCTGATGGCTTTGTTGTTTTCTTCCAGGATGGCCATGACGGACTCCTGTTTCTCTGAAGGGAAAATGCTCACATACACCTTTGCGACAGACAAGTCCGGACTAACGCGCACTTCGCTCACGGTAACGAGAGCCCCGTCAAAAGCGGCCATACCCTTGGCCCGGATAATCTCGGCCAGGTCTTTCTGTATTTCCCTTGCAACCTTCAGTTGCCTTGTACTTGCTGGTTTTTCCATTATTTTACATTGATAATGAAATAGTTCTTCTTACCCTTTTGGGCCAGGATGTAATGACCGTTCACAATGTCCTCCTCCGTGACCATGGCGGCAATGTCCGTAACCTTGTCCTTGTTAATTGCGATTCCACCGCCCTGAATCATCTTGCGGGCCTCTCCCTTGGAAGGAAGGATACCGGTATGGACGGCCAGAAGGTCCATTACGTTGCAAGGCAGTTCGCCGCGTGACACATCGAAGGAAGGCACCTCACCGAAAACGTCCAGGAAGGTTTGCTCGTCCAGTTTTTTCAAGGCTTCCGAATTACCGCTGAACAGCATTCTGGAAGCCTCCAGGGCATTTTCGTAGGCGGCCTGGCCGTGGCACATAATGGTCACTTCCTTAGCGAGGACCTTCTGCAACTTGCGCTGCCCGGGATCCTGACGATGCTCCTGGATGAGGGATTCGACAGTCTCGCGGTCCAGAAGGGTGAAAATCTTGATATAGCTTTCGGCATCGGCATCGGCCACGTTCAGCCAGAACTGATAGAAGACATAGGGTGAGGTGCGACGGGCATCAAGCCAGATATTTCCTTTTTCCGTCTTGCCGAATTTGGTGCCGTCGGCCTTGCGGATGAGGGGGCAGGTAAGGGCGAAAGCCTCGCCTCCGTCAATGCGGCGGATGAGTTCGTTGCCGGTGGTGATGTTTCCCCACTGGTCGCTGCCGCCGAACTGGAGGACGCAGCCCTTGTTCTTCCACAGCCAATAGAAATCGTAGCCCTGCATGAGCTGATAGCTGAATTCGGTGAAGGACATACCCTCGCTGGAATCCCTTGAGAGGCGCTTCTTCACGCTGTCTTTCGCCATCATATAATTGACCGTGATGTGCTTTCCGATGTCGCGGATGAAGTTGATGAAAGTATAATCCTTCATCCAGTCGTAATTGTTCACCAGTTCCGCCTTATTCGGGGCCGATGATTCGAAATCCAGGAAGCGTCCAAGCTGTGCCTTGATGCAGGCGACATTGTGGTTCAGGGTTTCCTCGTCCAGAAGGTTGCGTTCGGCGCTTTTCATGGAAGGATCCCCCACCATGCCGGTGGCTCCGCCGACAAGGGCATAAGGCTTATGCCCGCAATTCTGGAAGTGCTTCAGTATCATTACACTTACCAGGTGGCCGATGTGTAAGGAATCGGCCGTGGGATCTATGCCGACATAGGCCGACTGAGGGCCCTCCATAAGTTTCTCTTCTGTTCCGGGCATGATATCCTGGATCATACCCCTCCAACGTAATTCTTCTACAAAGTTTTTCATCGTAAAAATATTAACCCGCTAATTTACGCATTTTATGGCTAATAGCAAAACCCCTCCACATTGCTGCAGAGGGGTTTTTGTACTGGGTAGGAGAATCGAACTCCTATTGCGAGATTGAGAATCTCGAGTACTAACCGTTATACGAACCCAGCGGATTGGACTACAAAGGTACGATATTTTTCGCAATCTGCAAATTTTATTTTATTTTTGTACAAATAAGCGAATTATGACTCTGATAAAATCCATCTCGGGCATTCGCGGAACCATTGGCGGAACTCCCTCCGAAGCCCTTACCCCTGTTGACATTGTCAAATTCACCGCAGCTTATGCGGCAACACTCCCCTCCCGTAAGCCTCAGCCGGAGGGCGATAAATATAAAATCGTCGTCGGTAAGGACGCCCGCCTTTCCGGGGATATGGTAGAGCAGTTGGTGGTGGGAACCCTCATCGGCTGTGGAATTGACGTGGTCAAATGCGGCTTCGCATCAACTCCCACCACGGAAATGGCAGTGCTTTTCGCAAAGGCCGACGGCGGAATAATCATCACCGCCAGCCATAATCCCCGTCAGTGGAACGCACTTAAGCTCCTGAACGAGAAAGGTGAATTCCTTACGGCCGTCGAAGGCCAGGCTGTCCTGGACCTTGCCGCCAAGGAGGATTTCCACTTTGCCGAAGTTGACCAGCTTGGGACCGTGGAGGAAGAGGACTTTACCGACAAACACCTGGATGCCGTTCTGGCGCTGCCGGCGGTAGATGTCCAGGCCATCAGGGACGCCCACTTCACCGTGGTTGTCGATGCCATAAACAGCGTCGGCGGCATAATCATGCCCCGCCTGCTTAAACGCCTGGGTGTGAAGTGCATCGGCCTGAATTGCAACCCCACGGGAGACTTCGCCCACAATCCGGAGCCGCTTCCCGCGAACCTGGTGGACCTTTGCGATACCGTAGTGCGCGAGAAAGCCGACCTTGGCATAAGCGTCGATCCCGACGTCGACCGCCTGGCATTCATATGCGAAAACGGAGAAGCTTTCGTTGAAGAATATACGCTTGTCAGTGTGGCCGATTACCTTTGCTCCCTGGCAGAGAAAGAGGGCAAGCCCATCGCTACCGTTAGCAATCTTTCCTCGACCCGCGCACTTCGAGACGTGACGGAGGCTCACGGCGGAAAGTATTATGCGGCGGCAGTAGGCGAAGTGAACGTGACTACGAAGATGCACGAGGTGGGGGCTCTCATCGGCGGAGAGGGCAACGGCGGAGTCATTTATCCCGCAATCCACGCCGGGCGCGATGCGATGGTCGGGGTGGCTTTGTTCCTTAGCAATCTGGCTCACAAGGGGATGAAAGTAAGCGAGTTGAAGAAGACATATCCGCAGTATTTCATTGCTAAGAACAAGATGCAGTTAAGCGATACGGCGCTCATAGACAAGATTCTCACCGAGCTCAAGAGAATTTACGCCGACGAGAACATTAACGATATCGATGGCGTGAAGATTAATTTCGAGGCCGATAGGACTTGGGTGCACCTTCGCAAGTCCAATACCGAGCCCATCATCCGCATCTATTCCGAAGCTTCCACTCCGGAGGCGGCCGAAGCCCTGGGCAACAAGGTGATTGCAGTTGCGAATAAGATTATCGGCTGATGTTCAGTTTCAGGACTACCTCGTTGGAGAACCAGCTGGACAAGGCCTTGCTGTATGGCAAGGTGGGCTGTTTCTGCACCCAGAATTGCTGGGATACGTCTAAGGGCCGGTGGATGTACGAGCTTTTCCGGGAAAGGGGGAATTTGCAAACTGTCTTTTCTCCTAGGGAGGCGGAACTTACGCCCGGCACCAACCATATAGCGTTTGATGCCGAAAGTTTGAGGGCGCTGGATGCCGTGGTGGTGGAGATACAGGATGTTGGAGTGCGTTATTTCAACTATACCAAGGACGTGATGCAGCTTATGGAGATGCTCCGTCTTCTGGACGACGAAGCGCCTTCGCTGTATATCGTAGATCACCTGAATCCTTCCGGAAGAGTGGTGGAAGGGAGCATTCCGGCCGTGGCCGGGGAAATGTTCGTTCCCAAAGTCGCCCATCGGCACGGACTCACGCTGGGAGAACTTGTGAACCTTTATGCCGCCGAAATCGGGGCGAAGTTCCCCATCCATATCATATCGGCAATGGCTAGCAGCACCTCGAGGCAGCTGATGCCGTGGACCATTGCGCCTTCGTCCGATATCCCGGGTCTTTTCAGCTCCTATCTTTATAGCGGCGGCGGTCTTTGGAACAACACCAGCATCACGCCCGGAATAGGCACCTCCAGACCATACGAATACATTGGCGCCCCCTTCGTGAAACCAATTCACCCTGAACTGCTTCCGCAGGCCGGTGGAGCCATGCTCAGGCCTTGTTCCTTCACTCCTGCCGCCGGGAAATACGCCGGGCAGCGCTGCTTCGGCTTCCAGATAATGCTAATTCCGGGAGAGCCCTACCACAGCCTCCTCCACACCCTGCACCTGATGCGATGGTTCAGGGAGCACTATTCGGCATTCGAGTTTGAGGAAGCCTTCTGGACCAAACTTTCCGACCCTGTCCTGGAGGCCTACCTGAAGGAAAGCATCAGTTTCGACGTGGTCCAGGAGCACGTGAAACTGGAAGAGCAGAAATGGATTCGGAAGGCCAAGCGTTACCTTCTGTATGATGACCAGCCGTATAGAATGAAATAATTTGGAATTCAAAAATTCTTTTTCTATCTTTGCGGTCCAAAATTGTTGACAATTTAAGATTTTACGTAAAATGAAGAAAGGAATCCATCCCGAAACCTACCGTCTTGTAGCTTTCAAGGATATGTCAAACGACACACTCTTCATCACCCGTTCCTGCGCCCCCTCCAAGGAGAATATTACTGTGGAAGGCGTCGAGTACCCCCTGGTGAAGCTTGAGATTTCCAATACTTCCCATCCGTTCTATACGGGCAAGGTGAAGCTTGTGGACACCGCCGGTCGTGTGGATATGTTCTATCAAAGATACAAGAGCCGCAAAAAGTAAATTTTGCAGCCTGAAGGTTGAAAAGCCGGCCGTCCCTTGGGACTCGCCGGTTTTTTTCTTATATTCGCAAAGAATAAAAACACTGGCCATGAAAAAGTTACTTCCCCTTGCCATCCTTGTCTTGGCGTTCCTCCCCTCCTGCCTGAGAAAAGGCGATGACAGCCTTCCCAAAACCACTTTCCAAAGTAGTCAGCCATATCGTGGAACCATAGATACGCAAGCCGACGCAGTGATGGTTTACGGCGTTCACAATCTGGAAGAAAGGCTAGCCTCCTGGAGGGAACGCGGTTACAGGACCGATTTCATGACAGGCATAGCCTGGGGAGGTTACCGGGATTATTTCCATGGGGATTGGGACGGTAGCATTCATATGGAAGACGGCCAGATGGAGGCCTCCGGAGATACTATCTGGCATGGCCGCCACACTCCTTACATTGTTCCCAGCCTTAAATATCTGGAGTATTTCAAAAAGGAAGTGCTGAAACCTGTAATAGATGCTGGCGTAGAGGCCATTTATCTGGAAGAACCGGAATTCTGGGCAAGGGCCGGTTACAGCGAAAGTTTCAAGAAAGAGTGGGAATTGTATTACGGCAGTCCCTGGCAGGATCAGGCTTCATCGCCGGAGGCCACATACCTGTCCAACAAACTTAAGTACCATCTGTATTACCGTGCCCTTGAGGAAGCCTTCAGCTATGCAAAAGAATATGGGAAAAGCCTTGGGAAGGACATTAAATGCTATGTTCCCACCCACTCGCTGCTGAACTATTCAATGTGGGAGATAGTGAGTCCGGAGGCCAGCCTTGCATCCATGGACTGCGTTGACGGATATATTGCCCAGGTGTGGACCGGCACTTCCCGCTCCCCGGACTTCTACCGCGGCCTGAAGCGGGAAAGGGTGTTTGAAACTGCATTCCTGGAATATGCCTGTATGATTTCCATGACAGAACCCACGGGAAGGGATATCTGGCTCCTGACAGACCCCATAGAAGATGCAGTAAGGGACTGGAAGGACTATCACAGGAACTATCACGCCACTTTTACAGCCCAGCTGCTGTTTCCCAGCGTTAACAGATACGAGATAATGCCTTGGCCGGCACGCATTTACGAAAGGGAATATCCCGTTGCCCCTGGCAGCAAGGAACGCTCACGCATACCTTCGTTCTATGCCACGATGATGGGGATTATGATAGACGCCCTCCAACAGATGCCCAAGAGTAGTAACAAGGTGGACGGATCGCACGGAATCTCCGTCCTGATGGGCAATTCCCTCATGTTCCAGGGTTTCCCAAAGCACAACGGCTACGACGACCCACAGATGTCCAATTTCTTCGGCCTTGCAATGCCTGTCCTGAAATCGGGCATCCCGGTGGGAATAACTCATATAGAGAACCTTGCCTATCCCAAAAGCCTGAAAGACACAAAGGTGCTCCTGATGACATACTCAAATATGAAACCTCTGGAGATGGATGCCCACACGGCCTTGGCCGATTGGGTAAACTCCGGCGGAGAGATTATTTACGTAGGGCGGGACGACGATCCCTTCCAGAATGTGCCGGAGTGGTGGAACAGCGGAACATACGCCTTCAGGACCCCGTCGGAGCATCTTTTCTCCCTGCTGGGAATTGCGCCCGACGCCCCCGAAGCGGCCTATCCCTGCGGCAAGGGCTGGCTTACGGTAATCAGGAAAGACCCGAAGGAATTCGCAATGGCCGAAAACGGCCCGGAGCAGCTTCTGACAGCAGTAGAGAGGCATTTCGGCCCTCTTGAGAAAAAGAACTACCTTCTGCTGGAACGGGGGCCTTACGATATTGTAGCTGTAATGGACGAGTCGGTAAGCGACAAGCCCCTGCAAATGGAGGGAAAGTATATAGACCTTTACGATCCCGCCCTTCCTGTTTATGATGGGATACAGATTGCACCCGGCACCCAGAAACTTCTGTACAATCTGGACCGGCGTCCCCTCGGAGCGAAAATCCTTGCTCAGGCAGCCCGCTCATTCAATGTCAAGAGCAAGCGTAAAAGCCTTAGCTACACAAGCAAAGGCCCTGATGGGGTATTGAACCGCTCCCGCATATCCCTGCCCAAGGAACCCGCCCAGGTAATTTGCAGTTCAAACGAAGCCAAGTGGGAATGGGACGAGGCGTCCAGGACCCTTTTATTGGAATTCCCGAACGCCCCGAACGGAGTAGAAGTGCAAATTAAATGGGACTGATTACTTCTTCTTAGCCTCAACAATGTTCTTCAAGGAAGGAGCAAGTCCTTTCCAGCAAGTTGCGCTGAGTGCGCCGCCAATGAGCGGAGCCACGATGAATACCCACAGATCCTTGAGGGCTGCGCCGCCTGCAAAGAGAGCGGGGCCGATGGAACGTGCAGGGTTCACGGAAGTGCCGGTGAGGTTGATGCACACCAGGTGAACCAGGATGAGCGTGAGGCCGATAGCGAGACCGGCAAAATTACCGGCGCCATGCTTGGAATCGGTGCTGCCCAGCACAACCAGGACAAAAATGAAGGTGGCAATAACCTCCACAAGGCAAGCGCCCCATACACCGCCGGCATTTGCAACACCGTTGGCGCCAAGGCCTCCGGTAAGGTCCGGAGCAGCGACAACCTTAGTGAGCAAAAGAAGAACTGCACCGGCAACCACGCCACCGATAATCTGGCCAACCCAGTAGCCGAAAGCGTCAAACCAGCTCATACGGCCGGAAAGGGCAACGCCAAGGGTGATGGCAGGATTGATGTGGCATCCGCTGATTCCGCCAATGGTGTAGGCCATAGCCACAACTGAAAGGCCGAAAGCGATAGCGGTTCCCACTACGCCGGCCGGAGTGTTGCAGCCCAGAAACATGGCTGTACCACAGCCCAGCAATGTAAGGACGAATGTCCCGATAGCTTCTGCAATGTATTTTCTCATAAATTTTAGATAATAAGGTTTAGTTTACGCAAATATACAATTTCTTCTAAAAATATTTATAACTTTGTAAAGAATATATGAAAATCCCATGATAGCGTGTAAATTTCTATGGATTATACCGGCACTGCTGCTGATTTCTTTAAAGGCCCAGGCCCAGGAGACCTATCAATATGCCCAGAGGGACACCTGCGCCCTTTACCTGGACATTTA
Organism: uncultured Bacteroidia bacterium; assembly: GCA_902772985.1. GTDB lineage: Bacteria > Bacteroidota > Bacteroidia > Bacteroidales > UBA932 > Cryptobacteroides. The sequence continues at coordinate 33,070 of CACYCP010000005.1, forward strand.
CAGGCCGGCCGATGGCGCCCCCACCAGCTTCGAGGGCCACAGGAAACCCGTCATCCTTTTCCTGTTCGGAGGAGGATTCATCAGCGGAAGCCGGGATGCCGGTTATTTTATGCACTGGTTCGATATTCTGAAAGAAAACGGCTACACTGTCGTTTCAATTGACTATCGGCTGGGAATGAAAGGCGTGAAAGTCAAGCATTCCCTCCCGGGTCTGTACAAAGCTTCCAAAGATTTTTACAATGCGCAGCAGATTGGCGTGGAAGATGTTTTTTCGGCGGTGTCATACCTATGGGAAAACAGCGACGCCCTAGGTATAGACGCATCCAACATGGTGGTCTCCGGCAGTTCGGCCGGGGCAATAATCGCGCTTGCGAGCGTTTACGACATAGCCTGCGGACGAACGAAGGGGCTTCCGGCAGGCTTCCGCTTCAAGGGGGCAATGAGTTTTGCCGGAGCAATTGTCAGCATTGACGGTGCGCCGGACTGGAGGACTGAACCCAGTCCCCTCTTCCTCGCACACGGCACTGCCGACAAGGCTGTCGCCTATAAAAGCCTTGGAGCATTCTCAAGGGGTATCTGGGGCAGTTCCTACATTGCCGGACAGATGCAAAAGAAGGGCTGGGACTGCTGCATTCTGCGCATGAACGGACGCACTCACGACGTTGCCGCATACATGGCCGAACTTTGGCCCCAGGAAAAAGAATTCCTGGAAAAGAATGTTATGCAGGGGATCGGACGCTCGCTTGACGCCAGCGTGGACGACCCCTCGCTGCCCAGCTGGGGAGAAATAAGCCTTGGAACTATTTATAAATAAATGGAGAAAAAAACCAACATATTCGTCCGGATTTGGATTTTTTACAGGGATGCCTTCAAGAACATGACCTGGGGACGGCCACTTGTATGGCTCATTATACTGAAACTGTTCATCCTTTTTGCCATCCTGAGGGTATTTTTCTTCACTCCGGCTATGTCCGGACTTAGCGAAGACGAAAAAATAGAAGTTGTGGGAGAGAATCTCACAAAACCGCATAACACTGATACACTTAACGATTAAAACCTGATTTTATGGATGTAGTTGTCTGGTCACGCATTCAATTCGCCGTTACCGCAGCCTATCACTGGCTCTTTGTCCCCCTCACCCTGGGACTTGCCCTGGTCATGGCGATTATGGAGACCTTGTATGTCGTCAAGAAAGACGAATTCTGGAAAAAAACCGCACAATTCTGGATTAAGCTCTTTGCCATTAATTTTGCCGTTGGAATCGCCACCGGAATTATCCTGGAATTCGAATTCGGCACCAACTGGAGCAATTATTCCTGGTTTGTGGGGGATATGTTCGGAGCTCCGCTTGCCATTGAAGGAATCTTGGCCTTCTTCATGGAAGCCACCTTCTTTGCCGTTATGTTCTTCGGCTGGGACAAAGTGTCCAAGAAATTCCACCTGGCTTCCACCTGGCTCACAGGCATCGGCGCCACCATTTCGGCCTACTGGATCCTGGTAGCCAACGGCTGGATGCAGAATCCCGTTGGAACGACCTTCAATCCCGATACCGTGCGCAGCGAAATGGCATCGGCCGCAGCTTTCTGGGAGGTTGTTACCAACCCGGTAGCAGTGAGCAAGTTCTGCCACTCTGTCACCAGCGGCTGGGTTACCGGCGGAATCTTCGTAGTGGGTGTAAGCGCCTGGTATCTGCTTAAAGGCCGGCAGAAGACTTTCGCCGTCCGGAGCATGCTGATCGGCGGAATCGTCGGGCTGGTGGGCAGCGCCCTGGTCATGTTGTCCGGAGACTCCTCCGGTGTACACGCGGCCGAATTCCAGCCCATGAAACTGGCGGCGGCCGAAGGCCTTGAAGACGGCGGGAAAGGCGTTGCTTTCACCATTGTTCCCGGCGTCAAAGTCCCGCACGTACTATCCTTCCTGGCCACTCACGACTGGAACGGTTATGTTCCCGGAATCAACGACATCCTGAACGGTTACACCGACAATAAAGGCAATGTGGTCCCCTCCGTGGCCGATAAAATGCAAATGGGGCGGAAAGCCATCGATGCCCTGGCCCAGTATAGGGAACTTCGGCTTACCAATCCGGAAGCCGCGGCCGAAGCAAGGGCCGTCCTGGAGGAAAATGTCCAATACATGGGATACGGACATCTTGAAAAAGTCGAAGACGTGATTCCTCCGGTAGGAATAGTTTTCTGGGCTTTCCGCTTTATGATAGGACTTGGAATGCTGGTTGCGCTGGTCCTGCTGCTTGCCACATGGTTCAGTTGGAAGGAAAAGATCGAGCCCAAGCGCTGGCTCCTCTGGGCCGCCATCGTGTGCATTCCTCTCACCTATATTGCGGGACAGTGCGGCTGGATTGTGGCCGAAGTCGGCCGTCAGCCCTGGACCATCCAGGGACTTCTGCCGGTGAACGTTGCAATCTCCAGCCTGAGCGCCGGAGCAGTGAAGACCACATTCTTCATCTTCCTTGCGGTGTTCGCCCTCTTCCTTGCCATTGAAATAAGAATCCTCATAGGGGCTATCCGCAAAGGACCCGAAGTTGAACCCGAAAAGCTTTAGGCTATGACTTACACTTTGTTACAAAACTATTGGTGGTGCCTTATAGCACTTCTGGGCGGCCTGCTTGTATTCCTCATGTTTGTCCAGGGAGCCAACCTGCACCTTGGAAACCGCAGTCTGAGCGATCTCCAAAAACGAATGATCCTGAATTCCACAGGCCGGAAATGGGAACTCACTTTTACAACCCTGGTAACCTTCGGCGGAGCCTTTTTCGCATCTTTCCCCTTATTTTACAGTACCAGCTTCGGCGGTGCCTACTGGGTTTGGATACTGCTGCTGATAAGTTTCGTGTTCCAGGCGGTTTCATACGAATTCCAGAACAAGAAGGAGAACCTGCTGGGAGTCAAGACTTTCAGGGTAGCCCTTATGGCAAACGGCCTCCTGGCGCCCTTCCTTGTCGGAACAGCCGTGGGGACTTTCTTCACGGGTTCGGATTTCACGGTGAACAAGGTGGCTATTGCGGATCCTTCGGCCCCGGTAATCAGCAGCTGGGGTAATGCATGGCATGGTTTGGAGGCCTTGGGGCAATTCCACGCCGTTCTGCTGGGGCTTGCCGTAATGATGCTTACAGCCATACTTGGAGCCCTGTATATCCTTAACAACGTAGATGACAAGGAGATTTCGGCCCAGATGCACCGTTCCATAAAGATGCTCACCCTCCCCTTCCTCTGTTTCTTCCTGTTATGGCTTACGATTTTGCTCCTGAAAGAAGGCTATGCCGTATCTCCCGACGACAACATTTATATGGAGCCGTTCAAGTATCTGCACAACCTGCTGCAGATGCCCGCAGTGCTGATAATGCTGATTGTAGGAGTGGTGCTGGTGCTTTACAGCCTGTACCTTGGCATTTTCACGCCTTCGCGCAAGGGTATATGGTTCGCCGGACCTGGCACGGTACTGGTTGTGATGGCAGTCTTCTTCCTGGCCGGCTTCAACAACACCGCATATTATCCTTCATACACCGACCTGCAAAGCTCGCTTACCCTCTCGAACAGCAGTTCCAGCTATTTCACTTTGAAGGTTATGAGCATAGTGTCGCTGCTTATCCCCTTTGTGCTTGCCTACATTGCCTATGCCTGGCACTCGATGGACCGCAAGCGAATTAGCAAGGAAGAAATAGCCGAAACGCCCGACAAGTACTAAGGGAAATCACATCATCGCATCGCGCGCGTCTTCTTCCCAGTCGCGTTCCATTTCTTCTCGATCGGGAGGAGAGTTGATGGGGGCTGAATCGAATTCCTGGACAGGGCTCAAAAGCTCGCTGGAGGATATTTCCTCTATGATTTCCTGCAGATGGGCCGGCAGTTTAGGGAACAGGTTGTAACCTATGCGGTTCTCTAACCAGTTGACGCTGTAACTGTATTTGTAGATACTGGCTTCCGGCTCCTTCCCATCCTTCGGAATAACGAAGCCGATGGATTTCCAGCCAAGTGAACTTCTGGTTTTCTTGCATATTGCAGCGAACCAGCCATCCTTATAAGGCCCCCAGACCATGTCCACGGGGCCTTTCGGTTTTTCGGCCGCCCAGCTTTTACAAAGCTCCAAAACCGGTGAAATGGCCGACTCCCCCACCGCTGCGTTCTCCCCGATTTTCTCCATCTCCCAATAGGGCTGGGCCGAATGGGAAGCGGCGCCGTACCATTTGTCATAAACAGCCCAGACGACGCGGTCCGTGCCCGCTTTTGTGCGGATGGGCAAGCCAACGGATGGAGGATTCTTCAGTTTGGCCTGGGCACTCACCTTGGCGGCATCCAGAACTTCCTGCCCATAGAGCATTCCGGCAGAAGACAGTGCCGAAACAAGGAGTAAAAGGATATGAAGCCGCCTTAGCATAAACGATTAAACCGCTCAAATATACAGATTCCGGCCTAATTATCAAAGAACAGCCATCTGACAATTGAAAACAAATCATTATATTTGCAAATATACCGAACAAGTATTTAATATGAGACACTTTATCGAAATCATGGCCCTGGCGCTGCTCGTTTCCTGCTGCGGAAAGGCTGGCGCCCCCGAAGCATTCGGCCCAACCCCCACCCCCGCCCAACTGGAATGGCAGAAAATGGAAATGAACATGTTCGCCCATTTCGGCCCAAACACTTTCACCGGCCTGGAATGGGGCCTTGGCACTGAGGCCGAGGATATTTTCAATCCTTCCGACCTTGACTGCGCCCAATGGGCCTCGGTGGCCAAAGCGGCCGGCTTCAAGGGAATAATCATTACCGCAAAACACCACGACGGTTTCTGCCTCTGGCCTAATCCGGTGAGCACGCACACCGTTGCCCAGAGCCCCTGGAAAGACGGAAAGGGCGACGTGCTGAAGGAACTCTCCGAAGCCTGCGCAGATGAAGGAATTAAATTCGGCATATACATCTCGCCCTGGGACCGCAATGATCCCCATTACGGCACCCCGGAGTATAACGACGTGTTTGTCAAAACCTTGGAAAGCGCCCTTGGAAACTATGGGGAGGTGTTCGAGCAGTGGTTCGACGGAGCCAACGGTGAAGGTCCCAACGGAAAAAAACAAGTCTATGACTGGCCCCTGTTCCATAGTACGGTTTGGGAATACCAGCCCGATGCCATCATGTTCAGCGATGTCGGCCCCGGTTGCCGCTGGGTTGGAAACGAAAACGGCGTTGCCGGAAGGACCAATTGGAGCCGTTTGACAGTCAACGGTTTCACTCCCGGCGCAGGCGGCCCTAAGGGAAGCAGCTTGAATGAGGGCGACAAGGATGGTGACTGCTGGGTTCCCGCCGAAACCGATGTATCCATCCGTCCTGGCTGGTTCTGGAGGGAAAGCGAGAATGACAAGGTCAAATCCCTGGAAAAACTCCTTGACATCTATTACACCAGTGTGGGACGCAATTCCCTGCTCCTTCTGAACGTCCCCCCGGATGACCGAGGGCACATTGACCCCGTAGATTCTGCAAGACTGATCGAATTCAAGGCCGCCCTTGACAGGATTTTCAGCACCAATCTGGCCGATGGAGCCAAAATCAAGGCCAGCAACACCAGGGGACGCGGCTTCAATGCCAAGAATCTCCTGGATGGCGATTACGACTCGTATTGGGCTACCGCTGACGGCATCACAACCGCCAGTCTCACCTTCCAGCTGAAGGGAGAAAAGAGTTTCAACCGCATTATGCTCCAGGAGTATATTCCTCTGGGACAGAGGATTTCCTCTTTCACCGTGGAAGCCCTGAAGGATGGTGAGTGGAAAGAAATTGCCTCGGAAACCACCATCGGCTATAAGAGGATTGTGCGCACTGAAACGGTCACGACCGATGCCGTGAGAGTAAACATCACCGGCTCATATGCGCCTCCCGTGCTGAACGCTTTTGGCCTGTATTGCGATTGACGGACAGATGAACCTTCTAGGTCTGTTCAAGAACATACGGCCTTTCGTGAGGCCTTATCGCCTGCTTGTCATTGTAACGCTCATTCTGACCTTGATAGGGGCGCTTATGCAGCAGGTGAACGCCATCGTGCTGGACCGCACGGTGGATGCAATCAACGCCCTTATCGGCACTGACTTCAACTGGAACAGCGCCGCACGCATCCTCACCATCATTTCTGTTGTCCTGCTGGGCAAGGAAGTGCTGTCGGCCCTGGTCACGTTCGCCCAAAGTTATTTTGGGGAAAGGATGCGTATATTCGTCTCCCGCGACCTGGCCCAGGCCGTCATCGAGAAGGTCCTCACCTTCCGCATGGCTTTTTTCTCCCGCGATGAAAACGCCACCGGAAAGATTCAGGCCAGGATAGACCAGGGTGTGAGCAGCCTGTCACGAACGGTGCAGAACTTCTTCATCGACCTTCTGCCCCTGTTTACAAGCGCCCTTCTGGCCCTTATCCTTATGTTCGCCGCAAACGTTTATGTGGGTCTGGTTGCCCTGGGCATTGTTCCGGTATATTTCTGGATAACCGTGCGCCAGGCACGCAAGCTGAAAGGATGGCGCCGCGAAATGCGCTCTCACCTCGAAAGCAAGAGCCAGGGGATAAAGAACATCATCGATTCAATAAATGTAATCAAATCCTTCAACCGCGAAGGCATCGAAGCCGACAAGCAGCTTGACCTCCAGAACGAAGTGACTGCAAACCAGATGAAAACCCGCAAGGTGGGTTTCTACTATGGAGGCGTAAAAAGTTTCGTAAAACAGGTCGGGACCGTGCTTGTGATAATACTCACGGCCTATCTGGTGCTGATTGAATACCCCGGAATGAGCATCGGTAAGATAATGTACCACGTGATGCTTTTCTCCAACGTAATTGCGCCCATCACCCAGCTCCAGAGAATCTTCGACGACGTCAACGATGCCCTTATCTATGCCGAGGGTTTCTTCGAGATACTGGATTCGGAAGAAGAGATTGAACCGAGCGGAAGCTACCGTCCGGAGAAGATTCACGGCCGATTCGAACTTAAAGACGTGGATTTCACCTATCCGAATGGAAACCAGGCGCTGTACGGCGTGAGCATGACCATCGAGCCGGGGCACATTACCGCCCTTGTCGGCCTTTCAGGTGCAGGAAAGAGTACCATCGTAAACTTGCTGGACAAGTTCTACGAGCCGAAGAAAGGCAGCATCACCCTGGACGGCGTGGACCTTCGGGAATACGATACCCATTTCCTAAGGGACAACATCGGCCTTGTGCTGCAGAAAAACCATATTTTTGACGGCACTATTGAAGAGAACATATTGTATGGAAAACCGGACGCCACCCACGAAGAGGTTGTGGAAGCAGCAAAGAAGTCCTATATCTACGACCAGATTATGGCACTTCCCAAGCAGTTCCAGAACAAGGCATCGGATTTGTCCGGAGGACAGCAGCAGCGCATAGCCATAGCCCGAATGTTCCTGAAGAACCCGCCCATCATCTTTTTGGACGAACCTACGGCCTCGCTGGATGCCATCGCAACCGAGCAGATAAAGAACTCCATCGATGCCATAAAATCGGGCAGGACTGTCATCATCATATCCCACAGCATATCGCAAATAATTGACAGCGATATGATTTTCGCCCTACAGAAAGGCCGGGTTGAGGAATCCGGCACCCCCGACGACATTTACAAGAAGGGAGGCGTCTATAAGGATATCATCGATGCATCGGCCCGAAGCCTGAATATCGAAAAGATTGCCCGCACCATAGATGTGGGCTCAGAACTTGGTTAACTGGTAGGCAAGGCGTTCATCGCCGGAGGCCAGATAGATTATACCGCAATAGCTGAATCCGTACGATTCCACGCAGTGCTGCATTATGTGATTGTCGCGGTGGGTGTCTATTCGTATGTTCTGTTCCCTTTCGAAGCACCAGTCCATAAGTGTCCGGAATATTCCGCGGGCTTCCGGAAGGCTTGCAATGCGATGAATCACGTGGTATGGGGCTTCGTCATCCAGCCAGGCGCCCTCATAAATCTTCGCATAAGTAGGTTCGGGCGAAGGGATGAAAGTGAAGTATCCGCAGACGGCACCATCATCGGCTATCACATAGCCTACGCCCTTTTGGATATCATCCTCGATTACCTGAAGGGATGGATAACCGTCCTTCCACTGGTTTGCGTTTCCGCTTGAGCGCATAATGCCCCTTGCAGCCTCTATGACTGTCATAATTGATGGGACATCTTCCCTGACGGCCGGTCGTACTTGTCTCATATAGCGCAAATATACTTTTTTTGTGAAAAATATCGGGATTATTCCGTATTTTTGTTGAAAGCTCTAATCTTGAACCATGAAAAAACTCTGCAACGTATTGCTTATCCTAAGCGGCATCCTCGCAATGGCAGGATGCGAAGAAAAGCAGGATTGGACACTCCTGTGGGAAGAAAACTTTGACGGCCCGGCCATTGATGCCGATACCTGGACCAGAGTCCCCAAAGGTGGCAGAGACTGGAACGATATGATGTCCCTCAGGGAAGATCTTGCCTTCATTGACAACGGACAGCTGGTACTGCTTGGAAAAGTGGGGGGAGAAGGCGATGAAACACCCTTTGTTTCTGGAGGCGTCTCGAGCCGTGGCAAAAAGTCTTTCCAGCAGGTCAGGGTAGAGATTCGGGCAAAGTTCAACAGCGTCCAGGGCTTCTGGCCAGCGCTCTGGCTAATGCCCGATGCACAGCTTCCCTCCCCCGAGTATGCCGAAGTTGACATTATGGAGCACCTGAATTTCGAGGACTCCATCTATCAGACGCTGCATTCCCGCTACACCCTGGACGGAGGAAACGAGCCTCCGAAATACGCCAAGGCCCCCGTGGACAAGGATGGCTGGAACATTTATGCCGCCGAGATATGCCGTGACAGCGTGTGCCTTTTTACCAATGATGTGAAAACCCTAACCTACCCCCGCCTGGAAGGCGTAGAGCACCAGTTCCCCTGGCCCGACTATCCTTTCTACTTCATCCTTTCGAACCAGATTGGAGGCGGCTGGGTGGGTCCTGCATCGGCCCCGGAACAATTCCCATCAGAGCTTCGCATAGACTGGATTAGGGTGTATAAAAAGGAATTTTAAAGGTTTCCCAGATACTCTTCCAAAAACTCTGAGGCATCTGCCACGCAGTCCGGGCAGTCGCGGAGGACTTTTCCCGTGCCCACACCTTTTAGAAGCTTGCACTGAGTTGCACCGTTACGCTGCTGGAACTTAGTCATCATATCCTTCATCCGTGCCCGTGACAGGTTCCGGTCCCTGCTTGCAAGGCCCATAATCATTCCTGCACCGACAAGCGCGCCACAGCTTCCTTCCATGTTGCCCATCCCGGTTCCGTATGCCCCGGCAATATCCATGGCAGTTTGCTCGTCCAAGCCCACAAGGTCACAATATGTGCACACCACGGCCTGAGCACAGTTGTGGGAATTGCAGCGCTTCTTTTCCGCCGCCAGATGTTTGCGAGTCTCCATTTATCTAATCTCTTTTCCGAAGGGGAACACCGATCCCAGGGCCATCTTGAAATGCTGAAGGCCCCAGGGAATGCCCACAATGCTAATGCATAGTAAAAGCCCGAACCCCAGGTGCAAGGCGGCAATTTCCCACCAGCCGCACAAAATCCAGATAAGATTCATTGCGACCGACAGGCAGCCAGGCTCACTGGGACCGTTCACAAGTTCGCGCCCGAAGGGCCAAAGCGCATAAGTCCCCAGCTTAAACAATTGAACGCCAAACGGTATGCCGATTACTGTGATGCACATCAAAAGGCCAATCACATAGTAGATGAGAGCGATGACAAGCCCGCCCAGCACAAGCCAGAGTATATTTCCCAGGAACTTCATAAGTCAAAGCGTTTTCTTTCCGCTAATTTACGAAACTTTTTTCACTTTTTACCAAAGACGCTCTTTGCCGGAGGACTTAAGCCACCAGGACTATTCTGGATAGTGTTCGCAGTAAACAACGACGCCTTTGACTAAAAGAGCGACTGCGCCGAAGTACAGGCACACAGAAATGATGATTTCGAACATAATGCTTTCCTTTTTAGGTGCAAAGCTAAGCCCCGCTTGCGCCAAATCGATGCGCAAGGTGGGGAAATATGCAAAGTATGCATGTGGAATGCCATCACGCGCACGAAAACGCCTGATTTGGTGTACGGAAGCCCCACCATACCCTGCCCCGCCCGTGTATCTTCAGGCGGACAAAGGCCAAAGGCTATGCTCACAATCAAGAGTGGCTTTTCTATTGAAGAAGTTTCCCAATAAACTCTCTAGTACGGTAATTATCTTTGCCGTGTTTGACAAGAAAATCATAAAGGAGCTGTTGGTCTTCTTGAATGTTTCCTGTCTTTATGATTTGAATGTTATTAAGGCCATATAAAGTGGACAGGTTCCAGTCCGTCATCATCTCCAGAGCACGCTTAATCTGAATCTCGGAATGAGCATTAAGCGTAAATATTGTGATATCCTTACGATTTGGATGCGAATAATCTGTCTGCTGCTTGAAAAAGGATCTGAAATACTGTCTATCGTTTTCCCCAATGGAATGGCCAAAGATGACAATCTCATCTGCTTCTTTAAGGTCCTCAACAAGTGCCGGCGGATTGAAAGCAGGGTCGAATGACTTTTGAAGAAAGTCGTAACTCTCATTTAAACTTTGGTCGTCACGAGTGCCTATAATAATCTTTCCATCACTGCATTTCCCGTGTAAATAATGTACTTGCGCATAGTCTGGCGCCTTGCCATTAAGCTGAACACGAGTGTAATTGAAGGTGTAAATATTCACGGAACTCCCTTTTCCGGCTTCTTCATCCAAAAATGCAAGTACCTGAAATGCTATAGTAGAACTGGCATTACGAGGGAGATTTATGGTGCTCAAATACTTACATAGTCTTTCTTTGATTAACTGAAAAGCTCTTTGGTCGCGCCAAATGGGAGATTCAAGCATATCTTCGTGATATGGAATGCTCATGGTCTGATGATAACCATTGTCCAAGGTTATGAAACCTTTATCAAAAAGAGATTTAACTTGAGAAAAATACTCGCCATATGTTCCATATTGCCATAATTCTGGCTTAACAAGCTTCAAAAACTTTACTTCATTTTGATCTATAACATCTTTTCTCGTTCCCTTGCTAACAATGTCCCGATAGTAGACAAAGAATTCATTTTCAAGATCATACCACTTTACGTCAGACTTGTCTTTTATCCATTTTTCATTTAAGTGAGAAATCATCGGAGCAGGATAATCTTTCGGGCAAAACTCTGACTCCCAAAAGTCTTTGTATGACGTTTTGAGACCAAGATCCAGGTCGAAACCATTGCCAAGGATAAGGACTATTTTTCGAGGCTCAACCATTTACGATCTTACAAATATTCTAAATTATCTAACATACGAGTGATTAGTTCTCTAAAGCTGGCCTTGAAGGCGTCGTTCTGCTGGTATTCGCGGTAGAGGGACATGTCGCCTTTGCGCTTTTGGCGGATGATGCGGTCGATGATCATGGCC
>CACYCP010000006.1 GCA_902772985.1 uncultured Bacteroidia bacterium
CGGAATATTCCCGAAGATTCTACCTTAGACTCCTCGAGTCCGTTTTAGTATCGTATATGTGGAAGTTATTACCAAAAGACTTGAACCACATTTGAACCACGCGCCACGCTAGGATAAGAGTTTGCCTACTGGTATTCAATCGCTATTTATAGGGATTGTTAATTTGGTAAAAGGGTCGTAGCTTTGCATTATGAAGAAAGTCTATGAGCCGCTTCACATGGTTATGAATGGCCGGTATGCCGTTCTTTACAAGAAATTATCACCTGATATTCAGGCCGATATCCTTTCCAGGATGGCCGAGTTGATTGCCGAGGAACAGGCGTCCGATTTTGCCGACAAGGGAAACTACGGGCACTTGTGCAACATCCTCCCAACCATCGCTATTGATGAGGAGTTACAGAAGCATGGAAAGTCTTCGGAGGAGGCCTTTGAACTCATTTCAACGCATATGTGGGCGGCGCTCACGCCTGAGAAATACCGGAAGATGTCCAAACTGCCATTTTTCATGGCCGCAATGAGAAAAATCATTCCGCTGGGCTTCAAGTATGGCTCCGGCAAAGGTTGGAAGTATGTCTGGCACCCGGAAGATCCCAAGGAGTATTATCATTTCGAGACGTTGGAGTGCCTATACCATATCGAATTCGGCAAGCGGAACTTGCTGGGGCGCTTCGGAAAGATGTTCTGTTACAGTGATATCATCAATTTCGGCAATCTGCATAATATAGATTTCCAGCGTACCCAGACTCTATGTCAAGGTGGTCAGATGTGCGACTTCTGCTTTGTAAAACACAGTAAAGGAGAAGTATGGGAGCGGACAAAAAGCATATAGTCATCTAGATTTGCAACTCATGCTGTGGGATAAGGCAGCTTTGTTTCTATGACTTATTCGCTACGCACCTAAGAGCCTTTTTCTACCTCGTCCAGCCAATTTTCCAGGACGGCGCAGTATTTATCGGTTTGTTCGACGAAGCAGGTGTGACGGGCGCCTTTGAAAACTACCCAGCGGCTGTTGGGAATGTTTTCGTAGAGCGAGGCAGCCACTACCGGGGTGCAGATGTCGCGGGTGCCGCTGCAAATCAAGCAGGGTTGTTTGATCTGACAAAGACGATCGGTGTATTCGAAATCGGCCAAAGCACCTAAAGGCTGGTACTCATTGGGCCCCCAACCATAAAGATAGGCTTCGTTGCCGGCGCGTTTGGGGCGACGGAGGCATTTCGTAATAAACAATCCCGTCAGTATCGGGATCTGCCTTTTGTGCCGTACAAGCAAGCAGCAGGATGGCAAAAGCAAATCATAATTTCTTCATACTCTTGCAAATATAATCATTTTACCGAATACGAAAGTAAATCACTATCTTTGGTGTGAAAATAATAACTTTTGTCCATGAACCGCTTTTTTTCTGTTTTAATAGTATTGGGCCTGTCGCTTTCATTTCCAACTGGAAGCCTTGCACAGGAAGATGGTGAAATAACCGCATATTCCATGGTGACGCGCGACGGAAGGCGTCTTGTAAGCCATAAGGATGCCGATGGGAAAGACGTTTTCGAACTGGTCCCCGTCTCGCAGCTGCCGGAAGGATTGCCGGAGGTTCGCCCTTGGAAGATTTACAGCATCAAATCCGCCCACACGGACATCGGCCTTCACAACTCCCAGTACATACAGCGCCAGGGATGCGTCGCACACATCCGGAACGCCGCGGCGCTCATCGATGCAGACAAGCGCCCGGACAGCGATCCGGCGGCCTTTCGCTATATTATGGAAGGCTACTGGTTCTGGCACAACTATCCCCAGGACATGGGACAAGAGGAGGCCATGCGGGTAGTGGACGAGTACTTCAAAAGAGGCCGGCTGGACGTCGGGGCAACCTGCGCCGGCAATCATACCCACGTTTATGGCTATGAGGAACTTTGCCGTTCAATTTACACAAAAAAATACTTCAAGGACAAGTGGGGCATCGATGCCAGGACCATGATGATGATAGATAATCCGGGAATAAGCTGGTCGGTGGTGGAACCTTATGCCCAGGCCGGAGTGGAAAACATAATATTCGCACCCAACCAATGGAACCCCTTCCCTTCGACCATCTGGCCCTGCGACAAGAACACGCGAAGGTACACGCTTAATCCTGATGCCGGCGGCGGTGGCAACCGAATAGACGTAAGATACTCTTCTCCCCTGCCGATGGTCTTTTTCTGGGAATCCCCGGACGCATCGGAAAAGATTCTCGTATGGGCTTCGACTCAATACGCCGACGGCCTGGACATTTTCGGAGTCAAACAGAACGGGCCCATCAAGGACATGGACGATGTTATGCAGAAGACCGCCGCAAGTTTGAAAATGCTGGAGGAAAGGTATCCCTATGATATATGGCTGGGTGCCAGCTACGACGACGACGAGCCCTCGAACACGGCTCTGGCAGACTTCTGCAAGCAGTGGAACGACCTTTGGGAAACGCCCACATTCTGCACGCTGGGAGATCTTGAAATGCCCTTTGACTATCTTCGCGAGCACTTTGGCGACAAGATTCCTTCGCTTCGAGGAGAAATCACAAGCGGATGGCTTCAGCACCCGGTATGCACGCCGGAGCTCCTTGCCGCCAAGTTCAATGCCGACCGTCTCCTGCCGGAGGCGGAAGCCCTGATGTCCGTAGCATCGGCAAAGAAGAAGGAAGCCTACCCTCACGAAGACCTGAAGAGGGCGTGGTGGCATCTGATAATAAACGATGAGCATTCATACGGTGTGTCGGGATACAAAGGCCGGCGCGTGTTTGAAACCTGGCTCCAGCACAGGGACTGGATTGCCAAGGCCCAGTCCACGGCCGACAGCGTCCTGGACGAAGCACTTGAATGCCTTGGAGAAGCCAGGCCGAAGGAGCCGGAACTTATCCCGGCAAACGGAAAGACGGTTGAAAACGCATTTTACAGAATCACCGTCACCGATGAAGGCATTATCACGTCCATCTACGACAAGGAACTGAATCGCGAATTGCTGGACGGAGAGGCGAACAAACTCCTTTACACGCGGGACAATCACCAGAGTTGGGCCGATCCCGCCCTTCTTGGAGCAGAGATTGTCCAGACGGTAAGCCTTGCCAAAAATGAGAAGCTAATTTACATCGACAACCAGCTGAAACATCCCACCGACCTGTTCAACAACAGCAGGTACTACCGCTACGGCTATTACCAGTTCCCCTTTGCCGTGGACAACGCACAATTCTTCGCCCAATTGAACGGTCCCGTGATGGAGCCCTACAAGGACTTGACCGGTCACAGCACAGATGCCTATGTGGGAGCAAGGGAATGGTCGTCAGTGGAAAATGGCAATTTCGGCATAGCACTCATCCAATGGGATTCCTCGCTTATGGAATTCGGGGAAATCCACCCGGACAAGACCTGCTATTCGTTCGGGAAATTGCCGGAAGGCAAAAGCGCACTGTACAGTTACATCTTCACCGACTGGCTCCAGATGCACAATCCCGATGGCGAAGGGGATCTCCGTTTCCGCTATGCCATCACTTCCTATGCAGGTTCGTGGCGTGACGCGCACATCCCCAATGTCGCAAGGAAAGCCACCGACCCTTATTACTCCCTCCTGGAAAAACATATCAAGGCCGATGCGCCTAATGTCCAGATTGTCACAGTCAAGGCGGCCGAAGACGGCAGAGGCTTCATCGTGAGGCTCAGGGAAACTGAAGGAAAGGGCGTCGTAACCTCTCTGAAGCGCGACTTCCTGAAATGCAGGAGGTTATTCCGGACCGACATCCTGGAAAACGACATCAAGAAAATCCCAAGGGGAAAAATCGCGCTGAAGCCCTATGAATATGTCAGCGTTCGCATCGCCCCTAAAAGAAAGGTAAAATTCTCCGAACCCACGAGCGACGGATACGAGTACACCGGACTGGTTACGCGTCCTCGTGCAACTCATGGCGGGTCCGACGGCCAGCTGTATCTGGAATGGGGCGCCATTATGGACAAGGATTTCGACCATTACGAGCTTTACCGCTCTACCCAGCCTGGGTTCAAATGCTCGGAAGAGACCTTCGTTTGTGATGTCAGGAACGAGAAATATGACGGTATCCCCTACCGCGTTGCCCGATACGAAGATACCGGACTGGAATCCCACCGGAGATACTATTACAAAATCCGTCCCGTAAACAAGGACGGCTCCAAGGGCGATTTTTCGGAAGAGTTCAGTGCAAAAACAAGATTCATGATACAATGAAACGGCTCTTTTTAATCCTTTTGCTTCTTGGGTCCTTTACCCTGTCCCTTCCTGCCCAGACCGTTGTTTTTCAGTTTTCGGAGCGCAATAATTGAGCAGTATTTCTTATATTTGTGCCGAAAATAATGAAAAGGCTCAAGAACATCAAAGGATCACTTGCCAACAGGCTAAGCCTGTGGGTGGCCGTTTCAACCGCACTGGTCTTCTTTTTTATCGCCCTCTTCGTTTCCATAATGGTTGCCGGAGGCATCATTATGGAGACAATGAAAAAGGCCGAGGTCCGTCTGGACAATGCCGGAGACCATGTTGACATGATTCTGATTGAAGTTGAAACCGCCGTCAGAAATACTATCCCTGCGATTGATGCCGATTTGTACATACCCGACAGCATGTACGAGATAGTAGGACGGCTTGTTTCGAACAACAAAGTCATTTCCGGCGCCGCCATTGCATTCGAGCCGGACTTCTACCCCGACAGGAAGAATTTTTCCCCATACGCCTACGACGACGCCTACGACCAGTCCGACACCCTCACCTTCCTGCAGCTTGGAAAGCGCTATAACTACCGCGAAAAAGACTGGTACAAAGTGGCCAAGGAAACCGGCAGCCCCTACTGGACCGAGCCATACGAAGATGTTGGCGGTGGCGGCTTTATAATGTCCACTTACTGCCACCCACTGTTTGACAACAACGATAAATTCATCGGCGTCGTCACGGCCGACATTTCCTTGAAATGGCTCACCGAATCGCTTAATAAAGAGCTCCTTTCTTTCACGGAATCGTCGTTCTACTTCGTTTTGAGCCGAGCAGGTACCTTTATCGCCCATCCCAAGAAGGAAAAGATTCTTAACGAAACCATCTTTATGGGAGGAGATAACACTAAATTCCAGGAAGACATTAAAGATGTTGGCAAAAAGATGATTGCGGGAGAAGTAGGCAATCAACTGGTTTCCTACAATGACCAGCCATATTATGTGTTCTACTCCCCCATCATCAAGAACGGATGGTCCATGGCCATCGTCAGTCCCAGAAAAGAGTTCATGTCGCCTGTCAGCAAGGTCTCAAAAATCGTTCTGGGGCTCATTTCCCTGGGACTGCTTATCATCGTCCTGGTGTGCCATATCGTACTCAGGCGCTCGACTGCGCCGCTGCGCTCCATAGCGAAATCGGCCGATGCGATATCGGAGGGCGATTTTAACGCAACACTTCCTGTAATCAAGACCAGGGATGAAATCCAGACCTTGAGGGACTCGTTCGAGTCCATGCAGGAATCCCTGGTGCATCAGATGAAGGAATTGGAAACCGTGAACGAGGCAAAAGGTAGGATAGAAGGTGAATTGCACGTTGGCAGCAGCATCCAACACACCATGATTCCCAAGGAGTTCCCGCCCTTCCCGGATTGTCCCAAGGTTTCCATTTTCGGCAAGCTTTCCCCCGCAAAAGAGGTTGGCG
This sequence comes from uncultured Bacteroidia bacterium, assembly GCA_902772985.1. Taxonomy (GTDB): domain Bacteria; phylum Bacteroidota; class Bacteroidia; order Bacteroidales; family UBA932; genus Cryptobacteroides. Next base: position 5,674 of record CACYCP010000006.1, read on the forward strand.
GAGACCTTTTCGACTATTACATCAGGGAGAACCGCATCTATTTCTGCATTGCCGATGTTAGCGGGAAAGGCGTTCCTGCGGCCTTGCTTATGGCCGTTGCAAGGACTTCCTTCCGCAATCTGGCGGTGCAGGAGAAATCCCCCGCACACATACTCTATCGCCTGAACGGAACCATATGCGACGGCAATACGGAGGAGATGTTCATCACCATTTTCGTTGGGGTGCTTGACACCGACAACGGCAAACTTCTCTTCTGCAACGGCGGCCACAATGCCCCTGTGACAATCAAGCAGGACGGCGTGGCCTTCCTGGATGTCCTCCCGAACCTGCCCCTCGGCATTATTGACAAATGGACCTTCGAAGAGCAGGAAATCACCCTTGAAAAGGGCGAAAGCATCTTCCTGTACACCGACGGACTTAACGAATCGGAAAACAAGGACAAAGCCCAGTTCGGCGACGACAAGATTCTTCAGATTGCCTCCGGATTTTATGGGAAAGGCGTTCACGAGCAGATAGACATAATGTATGAGGCCGTACAGCAGCATTCGGCCGGCGCCGAACAGAATGACGACCTTACAATGATGACAGTACAGTATCTGGGATAATATGTCCATCGGCCATCACGCAGGAAACCTTTCCGCCCCAACAGTCATAAGCCCCGAAACAATGTACCGGGCCATTAAGTCCGTGGGCATAATCCCCTTCTTCGAAAACCTCATTCCCGGCTATTCCATCGAGGAAATGACGGCGCCGCAATTCTGGTTCGACGGCGACGGTCCTGAGCTGGGCCCCTGGGACTGGAAGATTGACTGCGTCCAAAGCGGCGACATCGCCTACGGGAAATTCCTCCTTGGGGGAAAAGCCGCTTTCGCCACAATTAAATGGTATGCCGAACTCCTCAATTGGCGCCGGAGCCAGGATAAATACCAACCAACTGATAAGCAGCGCATTATTATGGATTACCTGAAGGAAAACGGAAGCATCGGCATAAGGGAAGTCCGCGGCCTTCTAGGCGTCAAAAAGAATGAGGCCGATGCCAACATCACCCGACTTCAGATGCAGTGCCGGGTTATCACCGGTGACATCATCCGCGTCTATCGGGGCGAAGACCTTCATTACAATGGCTGGCAGCGTTCTTCCTTCTGCACTCCGGAGGATTTGTTTGAACTTGAAGGAAACGCATCGGGGCATTCCCCACAGGAGTCTTACGAACTCCTGAGCGAGCACATACATTCCATAGCCCCGGTCGCAACCGAGGCCCAGATCAAGAAACTGCTGGCCTGACGGAGGCTATAATCCTGAAAAGAATTTGAGCAGGGGTGCAAGCATAAGAGACTGAATAAGCTGGTTTTCCTTCAAAAGCGTGCGAACCTCACTCTCCTTAAACAGATACACTTCCAGTTCTTCCGTAGCGTCCAGTTGCGGCTGGGCCACTTTTTCAACGCCCTTAGCCAGGAAACAGTGCGTGAAATTTGACATGCTGCTGGGATTCGGAGTAATCTCCATTATCTCCTCCCACTCCCCTTTTCCGTAACCGGTCTCTTCCAAAAGTTCACGCCTGGCGGCCTGTAACGGCGTTTCTCCTTCTTCCATAACCCCGCATGGCAGTTCATAACAGGTCATTCCCACGGCGTGCCTGTATTGTCGTTCCATCACAAACTGTCCGTCCCTGGTAATGGCAATGACATTCACCCAGTCAGGATATTCCACCACGTAATACTCTGGATTTACCCGGCCGTCCGGAAGGAGAACCTTGTCCCTGCGCGCCGTGAGCCAGGGACGCTTGAAAAGATACTCCGTGGAAAGAATCTTCCATCGGCGATGGGAATCTTTTGGAATAATCATCTTAACTATGCTATTTTCCTCAAATTTCGCAAATAAATCCCAAATATCAAAAAAGGCAAAAATTATTTGTAAAGTCCGAAAAAAACCTTACCTTTGCATTCCCAACCCCGGTGCTGTAGCTCAGATGGTAGAGCAATGGACTGAAAATCCATGTGTCGGCAGTTCGATTCTTCCCAGCACCACAATAAGCCGCTGAAAATCAG
>CACYCP010000007.1 GCA_902772985.1 uncultured Bacteroidia bacterium
CAGGACAAATCTTGCGACTTGTCCTGTTTAGTAGCGGAGGCAGGACTCGAACCTGCGACCTCCGGGTTATGAGCCCGACGAGCTACCAACTGCTCTACTCCGCGGTGTGGAGTGCAAAGGTAAGGAGTTATTTTTAAAACTCCAAATTTATTTTAGGAATTCCAGGATGGCGGGGAGGTCGTTTGCGGGGAAGGATTGCTGGGTGCCTGTGGACAGGTTCTTGATGTTCACGCTGCCGGCTTCAATCTCTGACGAGCCGTTGATGGAGATGAAGGGTATGCTTCGGCGTTCGGCATATTCGAACTGCTTGCGAAGTTTGGTGGCTTCGGGGTATATCTCTATCGCAACGCCCTCCTGACGAAGTCTGCTGGCAATGGGGAGGATGTATTTCATTTCTTCCTGCCCCATCACGGCGAAGAGCAGTTTCGTAGCGCTTTCCAGCGAGGCGGGGAAGAGGTCCAGGCTTGAGAGGACATCGTATATCCTGTCGGCGCCGAAGGAGATACCGACGCCTGAGAGCCCTGGAAGGCCGAAAATGCCTGTAAGATTATCGTAGCGTCCGCCTCCGCAGATGCTGCCGATCTCGAAATCACGCGCCTTAACCTCGAATATGGCGCCGGTGTAATAGTTAAGGCCTCTCGCCAGGGAAAGATCCAGGCAAACCGGGGCTTCTACACCTGCAGTGTCAATAAGGCCGAAAAGTTCATCCAGCTCATCCAGTCCCTTCAGGCCGGTCTCCGACACTATGCCGGAAGCGCTTCCACCCTGGAAAAGGGCCTTCATGGCATTCCGCTTCGCCTCGAAGCCACCGTCAATGGAAAGTATCTGCCGAATGACGGCTATTCCATTGGCACTTAAGCCTTTAGATGCCATTTCTTCCTCTACTTTTTCAATGCAGATTTTGTCCAGCTTGTCTATTGCAACTGTGATGTCCGTTACTTTGTCGGGGGCTCCGGCAATTTCGGCAAAACCGGTGAGCAGTTTGCGGTTGTTGATGTGGATATTGACTCCTATGCCAAGTTTTCCGAATACGGCATCTACCATCTGGACCAGTTCCAGTTCGTTTAGCAGGGAAGTGGATCCAATCACATCTACATCACACTGGTAGAACTCCCTGTAGCGTCCTTTCTGGGGACGGTCGGCCCGCCAGACGGGTTGAATCTGGTAACGCTTGAAGGGGAAACTAATATCGTTTTGATGCTGGACCACGTAACGGGCAAAAGGCACTGTAAGGTCATAACGTAGGCCTTTTTCGCATACTTTGAGCGACAGGGCCTTAGAATTGAAGCAGTCTCCTTCCAAACGGAAATTCTCCAAATCCACCCCTGAAAAACAATCTCCGGAATTAAGGACACGGAATAGCAGTTTGTCGCCCTCTTCGCCATATTTCCCAAGCAGGGTGGAAAGGTTTTCCATGGCCGGCGTTTCAATCTGCTGAAAGCCGAAACAGCGGAAAACGCTTCGGATTGTGTCAAATATATAGTTCCTCCGGGCCATCTCTATCTGCCCGAAGTCTCTGGTCCCTTTTGGCGTCGATGGTTTTTGAACTGCCATTGTCTTTAAATTTTTTACAAAATTAGCAATTTTTGTGTTATATTTGCAGCGTCAAGCGAGATTAGCTCAGTTGGTAGAGCGTTGGCTTCCCAAGCCGAAGGTCGCGAGTTCGAGCCTCGTATCTCGCTCTTTATTAATCGTTTACGGGCACAGTGTGCCCGATTTTTTTTAGTTTCTCCCGAACTTCCTCCAAAGGAACCTCTCTTGGATCGCAGCCTTGTGCAGCTGCCAGGGCAGCAACGACCCCTGCCGCCTGTCCCATTCCCATGCAGGAGGCCTGGACTCGTAAGGCCGAATTGGCTCCGTGGTCGCTGGAAACGGCACGCCCCGCTACCAGCATGTTGCCGACACCCTTAGGCAGCATGGCTCCCAGCGGAACTGCGCCCACCTTGCCTTCTTCGTGGAATAGCAGCCTGGCCGATGCTCCGGCCTTGTGTTCGTCTACCATCCAATATGACCAGGACAGGGCATCTTCCGGAACGATACCGTCCAGATAGTCCTTCTCGCTAATGGTCTTTTCACCTACCACACGATAGGTTTCGCGTACTCCAACTTCGCTTGCACAGGAGCTAACCACAACGTTTTCAAGCCCTTTCTGTTTCCTTACGAAGGCCAGCACCCTGTCCCTGGCTTCGATTCCGCGCCGGTTGGTTTCGGCCCTGGCTTCGGGTGTGGAATTATCGGCAAGGGGAATGTAGCAGCCGGAGCCGCCGCCTTTCCGGATGAACCAGGCTATCCCGACATGTACGTCTGTGGGTAAAACCTCTCCTTTCTCAATTGCTTCATTCCAATTGGCAATGACCTGGTTTGTGTCGAATTCAAGACCTTTGGATGAAAGCCAGAAAAAGAATGAACCAGGCTGGCGCTCATTATCGGGCGTTTTAACCCTTTCGGCCCCGGCAAGGGCAGCCACGCTTGCATTTCCCGTGGCATCTACCAGTTCCCGGCAATGCAACTTGGCAAGCTTCCATCCAGCCTTTGTGCGTTTGATGGATGTAATTTCTTCATTTAGGAACAGTTCGACGCCGGCTTTTCTCAAAGTCTCTTCTGCCACCCGGGAATAGACCCGGGGATTTACCGTCACGCAGCTTTCCATCCACTTGTCGTATTCCTGCCGGGAAAAATCCGGAAGGCTGCCACCTCCCTGCGCAACGGCTTCTTTCACCATTTCCCAGGCCGGTCCTGCGATAATCTGCTGCCTCCAGGCATAGAACAGGCCAATGTCGCAAACCCGGGCCTGGACCGTTGTCCCTCCAATGCGGGAGTCACGTTCTATGAGTGCGGTCTTTGCACCGCTTTCTGCGGCTGCAAGTGCCGCCCCTATTCCTGCCGGTCCGCCGCCAACCACAACTACGTCAAAACTTTCCCTTTGCCCGCAAAAAGTGAAAAGCAGGATAAGGGACGCAAGCAAGGCTTGGGATATGGACTTCATTTGTCTTCGGTTTTAAGTGCTGCAACTGAATTCCGGATAAGTTCCGTCTGCTCTTTCAGCCATTCCTGGCGGTCTTTTCCCTCCGGCATGTTTTCAAGGAAAAAAGGCTCTCCTATTGCAAGGCGATACCTGTGAGGAAATTTCCAGGCCTCGTTATACACGGGAATAATCCTTGCGCCGCTCATTTGTGCAAGCAAGGCTGCTCCGCTGTGGAAGGGGAGAAGCCCTTCACCGCTTTTGTTGCGCTTTCCTTCGGGGAAAATGATGATGCTCTGGCCTTTATGAAGCGTTTCCACAGAGTCTTCAAGCCACTGTTTCGAGGCTTTTTCCCTGTCTATGGGAATGCACTGGGCGTGAGTATAGAAGAACTTCGTGAACTTGTTCTTGTAAAAATAGTCCTTGGCGACCAGAGGCTTGATCATTTTGCGGAAATACAGCATCATCAGCACCACGGGATCGATGAGGCCGACGTGCCGGCCAACAAAGATGGTCGGCTGGTCAATCTTAGGCTTGGCCGACAGGAGTTTGGGACGCTGTACGGTGTGAACCATTACTTTGGCTACTACCCGCAGGAAATAATCGAATGCGTTCACGGCTTAGGGAACAATTATGTTGATCTGCTGACCGGTAACTTCTACGGTGAGGGGGAGTGTTCCGGGAATCTCTCCATCGGCCTCTACCCGGTCGGCACGGCGGTCAAGAGGTTTAACGATCATTTTCTTGCAGCGTCGTGTGATGATTCCATCCAGGACGGCGAAGTCTCCGGTGAAGATGTGCATCATCTGGGACAGGGCCTTGATGTGGTTGACCCCTTTTTGGATGGAGACTTCCATCAGTCCGTCATCCCATCTTCCGCCTTCCTGCGTCTGACGGAGCCCGCCGCCACGATAAAGGCCGTTTCCAAGCACAATGGTGAAAATACTGCCGCTGTAAACCTGCTCTCCGTCAATCTCGATGGAAGCCTTTCTTCGCACCTTGGTAAAAATGGAGAACGGAGCTACCATTTTATAAAGGAATTCGCCCTTGTATCCCTTCTTCTTAAGGCAGTTCGTATTATAGCAAATATCGGCATCCAAACCGATTCCACCTATGTTTGCCATGCAATATACTCCATTGTCGAAGCTCAGGCGGACGACATCCTCCTTGGCAGTATTGCCTTTTATGATGCACTTGGCCGATTCTGTCATGTCGGCAGGAATTCCGGCAGTCCTGATCCAGTCGTTTCCTGTACCGTAGGGAAGGACAGCAAGGGTGAATTCGCCAAGATTGACGCCTTCCTGGTCGCTGAAGCGAAGCAGACCGGTCATAACTTCGTGAATGGTTCCGTCACCACCCACTGCGATGAATTTGCGGGCGCCTTTCTGGGCAGCTTCCATTGCAAGCTCAATTGCGTGGGATGTATATTCGGTGGCAAGGGTTTCAATTTCCAGAGAGGCTGCGCTTAGAATATCCAGCGACTCCTTCCATTTATCCTTTGTACTTTCCGATGCCGATGCCTGATTAACAATCATCGTCCATTTTTCCATGAGTTCAGGTTTTGGTTTTATTTCGTTTCAATGTTAATATTTCAACGTGCGGGAAGCCAGAAAGACGGAATGCAAAGGCGCTGCCAAGCCCTTCTGATACGAAAAGGGCCCGGCCCTCGCTGGTATAAAGGCCGTTCGATTCGGGGATTCTCCAAAGTGAAGGATTCAGGCCGGCGAACTTGAATTTCAGCCCGTGGGTATGGCCCGAAAGGGTAAGGTCCACATCTGTTTCCGGCAGAACTTTCGCCCTCCACAGTGAAGGATCGTGGGAAAGGAGAATCTTGAAAATGTCTTTTGGAAGGCCTTCCAGAGCCTTATTCAGGTCTCCGCCCATATCTTTGAAAAAGGGATTGGCCGATATGTTGTCAACTCCAGCTATGGCAATTTTACCACCGTCCTTTTCGATGATGACATTTTCGTTAAGAAGCACTCTCCAGCCAAGCTTATCCCTTTCAATTTTCAGCAGCTTTTCCGTATCGAGGAGCCTTTCCTCTTCGTTATGCTGTCCGTGCAGCATGAAATCGTGATTCCCCCTGACGGAGAAGACTCCAAGCGGTGCTTTCAGGAGGCGAAGCTTCGATACATAGGTTTCCACTTCGGCCGATTCAAAATTCACCAGGTCCCCGGTAAACAGGATTAAATCGGGCGCCTGTGCCATTGTTGCCGATACGACCCTCTTTACGTAGGGGGCTGCCTTGCCGAAGGAACCAAGATGGAAATCGGCAAGATGGCAAATGCGTATTCCGTCGAAAGCTTCCGGTAGATCGTCGAAAAGAATATCCCGGCCAGTCACGGTGAGGTGACGTGTGCTGAAAAAAATCAGCGTTATGAAAAAGAGGGATACTCCCGCTGCTGCAATCAGGCCGGCCCAAGCGGCAGGTTGGGCACCCATCCCTACCAAATAATAAGCGATGGCGGATATGATGGCAAAATTTAATTTCGGGAGAAGGAAAATAAAGCCGATGTACGAATACAGCGTAATGGATTCGGCATATTGCCAGCTAAGGCCGATGCCTGCCAGACTTATTAAAACCACCGCGGTGGGTAGGCAGACCAGAGCCCTCAAAAGTGCATCCTGAAGCGGAGGGAGCAGCATGCATATGTATAAATCGGGAAGTATCCCGACAAGTATGAAAAATATAAGGTAGCCTTTAAATTTCATGGCAGGTATATTCTTTGCAAGTTAGCAATTTTCTTTCTCTGATGCAAAGGTTTTTTAGTAATTTTGCAAGCAATATGAAAACAAGGATTTCAATTACAATATTTTTAATCTTATCTGCAAAGCTTCTTCTGGCCCAGGAGGCAAAGGATACCAGCGACCTTTATTTCCGACATCTGGAACTGGACCAGGTGGTTATTACCGGTCTAACGGGGGACTCCCGTCTTAGGGAAACCCCGTCTCCGGTATCCGTGATTTCTCCGCTCACGCTTCAGGGAACAGCATCATCCAATATTGTCAATGCCATCTCCAGGGAGCCCGGAATGAGCGCCCTCACAACCGGAGGAAGCATCTCCAAGCCTGTTATCAGGGGCATGGGCTACAACCGTGTCGTGGTCATAAGCGATGCCATCCGCCAGGAAGGGCAGCAGTGGGGGGACGAGCATGGGGTAGAGATAGGCGGCGATGCGGTGAATTCGGTGGAAATTCTGAAGGGGCCAGCCAGCCTCATGTACGGCTCTGACGCTCTTGCCGGAGTTGTTATTTTCCATCCGGCTCCCATCGTTCCTCCGGGAAAGATGAAGGCGCGCCTGAGCAGTGAGTACCAGACCAACAGCGGGCTTTTCCACTATTCTCTCAATTATGGCGGGAACATCAATGGAGTTGTGTGGGATGCCGTTTTTTCAGATAAGTATTCCCATTCTTACCGGAACTCCGTAAACGGTTTCGTGCCCAATTCAGCCTTCCATGAACTTTCGGCCAATGCAATGGTGGGCCTGAACCGGAAATGGGGTTATTCCCGCATCCGCTTAAGCTATTTCCATCTGACTCCCGGAATCGTGGAGGAGGAAAGCGACAATACTGGCTATGTCCCCGGCCTTCCTTTCCAGCAGGTTTACCATTGGAAGGCGGTATCGGACAATACCATAAATCTGGGCCCCGGTCGCCTGAAAGCCATCATCGGCTTCCAGCAGAACCATCGTCAGGAATACGAAGAAGACCCTTCGGAATACGAGCTTTACTTCCTTCTGAACACGCTTAATTACGATATAAAGTACATAGCCGATTTGGCCGGCGGATGGAAGCTTGCCTCCGGTGTAGGGGGCATGTTCCAGCATTCCAGGAACTTCGGGGAGGAGGCTTTGATTCCCGATTACTCCCTTGTGGATGCCGGGCTTTTCGTCACTGCGTCCAAGAGCGTGGGGAATTGGAACTTTTCCGGCGGAGTGAGGGGAGACCTTCGCTTTATGTCCATGGACGTACGCAAGCGCTTCAGCGGTTTCAGCGCCAGCCTCGGCGCCGTGTACAACATTTCCGATGCGGTGAACCTAAGGCTTAATTTTGCACGTGGATTCAGGGCTCCGAACATTGCGGAACTCTCATCTGACGGTATTCACGAGGGATCCTTCCGTTACGAGCTGGGGAATCTTTCCCTTGTCCCGGAAAACAGCCTCCAGGGGGACCTGGGACTGGATTTCTCATCGGCCTACATCTCCGGGCAGGCGGCTGTTTTCTATAACCACGTGAGCAATTATATCTATCTTGCCGCCAATGGCGGGCAGGCCGAAGGAATGCCGGTTTTTTCCTATTACCAGGGCAACGCCAGGCTTTTCGGCGGAGAACTTTCGCTGGATGTCCATCCCATCCACCGTCTTCACATTGGGGAGAGTTTTTCATATGTGAACGGGCGCTTGTACGGAGGGGAGTACCTTCCCATGATTCCGGCGCCAAGGCTCCTTTCCGAGGTTAAATGGGAGTTTACCCACGACGGAGACCATAAGTTCCTGAACAATGCCTACGCCGCCATCCAACTGGACTGGTATATGGCCCAGAACCATTTTTACGGCCCTGCGGGTACTGAAAGCGCCACTCCAGGCTGTCTCCTCCTTAATTTCAGCGCCGGCACCGATATCGTAATTAAAGGCAGGAAATGGCTGAGCATATATTTTATAGCCGACAATATACTGGACACGGCATGGCAAAACCACCTGAGCCGCCTCAAGTACATGGGCTTTTACAATATGGGCCGGAACTTTACCTTTAAGCTATTATTCCCTCTTCTTTAAAAATCTCGCTGAGGGCTTCTACCGCGTAATCCACTTGCTCGTGGGTATGGGTGGCCATTAACGAGAAGCGGATCAAGGTATCTTGCGGGGCGCATGCCGGCGGAATCACCGGATTGATGAACACACCTTTTTCAAAGGCTTTCTGGGTGATGAGGAAAGTCTTGACCATATCCCTCACGAATAGCGGAATGATAGGGCTTTCGGTGTCGCCAATCTCGAAACCGGCCTTCCTGAAACGCTCCAGGGCATAATTCGTTACATCCCAGAGGGCTTCTAAGCGTTGGGGCTCTGCCTGAAGGATATGCAGGGCTTCCAGGGCCGATGCCGTTGCGGCGGGGGTGTTCGATGCCTGGAAAATATAGGTGCGGGTGTTGAAGCGAAGGAAGTTGATGATGGTGCTGTCGGCAGCGACGAATCCGCCTATTGCGGCCAGGCTTTTGGAGAAGGTTCCCATAATCAGGTCCACCTCGTCTGTCAGTCCGAAATGGTTGCAGACTCCGCGGCCGTGGTCACCGAAAACGCCAAGTCCGTGGGCCTCGTCCACCATAATGACTACATTTTCATACTTGTGTTTCAACTCGACTATCCGGGGGAGTTTCGCAAGGTCGCCTTCCATTGAGAAAACGCCGTCAACTACGATAAGTTTCACCGAGTCGGCCGGGCAACGCTGAAGGCAACGTTCCAGCTCCTCCATGTTGTTGTGCTTGTAGTGAAGGCTCTTTGCGAAACTCAGGCGGCGGCCGTCCACGATTGAGGCATGGTCGCGGTCGTCACAAATGATGAAATCGTCTTTGCCAAGTAGTTGGGGTATTACACCGCTGTTCACCGTGAAACCGGTGCTGAACACCAGGGATTCGTCCTTGCCAACGAATTCGGCCAGTTCTTTTTCAAGCTGGAGATGAATGTCCAGCGTTCCGTTCAGGAATCGCGACCCGGCGCATCCGGAACCATATTTTTTGAGTGCCTGCACACCGGCTTCAATTACCCTTTCGTCTCCGGTGAGGCCGGTATAGGAATTGGAACCGAACATAAGGATTTTATGTCCGTCCATTAATACCTCGGTCCCTTGTTTGCTTGTGATAGGGCGGAAATAAGGATTGATAATTCCCATCGACGGCAATCTCTGCGGGAGGTCGAATTTTGCAAGTCTATCGTGTAACAGTCCCATATTCGTTAAAGTTTAGGTCGTGCTAAAAGCGAATGCAAAATTACTAAAAATATTTTTATGGCATATTTCTGCCTTTTTTTTCTTAACTTTGGCTGATTAAAAAGCTAGAATTAAATGGAAGAGAGAAAACTCAATTTTCTGGAAGAAATTATCGAAAAGGATCTCGCGGAAGGCAAGGTAGATTCCATCATTACGCGTTTCCCTCCGGAGCCTAACGGCTACCTTCATCTGGGACATGCAAAGAGTATTTGCCTGAACTTCGGCCTGGCGCAGAAATATGGCGGTAAAACCAACCTGCGCTACGACGATACCAATCCCACCAAGGAGGATACCGAGTATGTGGATTCCATCAAGGAAGACATAAAATGGCTTGGCTTCAACTGGGATAAGGAACTATATGCCAGCGACTATTTCGACCAGCTATACGAGTGGGCCGAGCAGCTTATAAAAATGGGCCTGGCCTATGTTGACGACCAGAATCAGGACGAAATCCGCGCTGGCCGCGGCACTGTTGACAAGCCCGGAACGCCCAGCCCCTGGAGGGACCGCAGCGTGGAAGAAAACCTGAAACTCTTCCGCGAGATGAAGGAAGGCAAGTGGGCCGAAGGTGAAAAAGTGCTTCGGGCCAAGATTGATATGGCCCATCCCAATATGATGTTCCGCGATCCGCTGCTTTACCGCATCAAATTCGCACATCACCACCGCACCGGGGACAAGTGGTGCATCTATCCCATGTACGACTTCACCCACGGCCAGTGTGATTCCATCGAACGCATCACCCATTCCATCTGCACCTTGGAGTTTGACGTGCATCGGCCTTTATACGACTGGTTCATCCAGACTCTGGGCATATATCCTTCGCATCAGTACGAGTTTGCCCGCCTGAACCTCACTTATACCCTCATGTCCAAGCGCAAGCTCCTGGAACTGGTGCAGAAAGGCCTGGTGAGCGGCTGGGACGATCCCCGCATGCCCACCCTTTGCGGTGTGCGCCGCCGTGGATACACTGCCCAGGCGCTTCGTATGTTCTGCGACCGCATCGGCGTATCCAAGAGGGATCAGCTTATGGACATACAGCTTCTGGAATGGTGCGTAAGGCAGGATCTGAACGAGCGCAGCAACCGTTATATGGTGGTGCAGGATCCCATCAAGGTCACCATCTCCAATTACCCGGAAGATAAGGTGGAATGGTTCGACTGCCCGCTGAACCCCGCCTTCCCGGATGGTGCGAAGCGTCAGGTTCCTTTCACCCGCGAACTTTACATCGACAGGGCCGATTTCATGGAGGACGCTCCAAAGAAGTTCTTCCGTCTGCGTCCCGGCGGTGAAGTGCGCCTGAAATACACCGTCATCATCAGATGCGACGAGGTCATAAAGGACGATAATGGCAAGGTTACGGAGCTCATTTGCAGCTACGATCCTTCCACGCATCCCTCGGCCGGCGAGTGGCGCAGCGTTAAGGGAACGATTCATTGGGTTTCCTGCAAATACGCCAAAGAAATCGAACTCCGCAACTACGACCGCCTCTTCACCCTGGCCGACATGTCCCAGGTCCCGGAGGACAAGGATTACAAGGATTTCCTGAATCCTGAGTCTCTGGTGGTCGCAAAGGGCTGGGCCGAACCCGCCCTGCTGGAGGACGCTTCCGGAATTGCCGTACAGTTTGAACGCACCGGCTATTATGTCGCGGACAAGGATTCCACCGCCTCGAATCCGGTGTTCAACAAGACTACCGCACTGAAAGATTCGTATAAGCCTGAATAGGTGATTTCCCGGCTTTGCTCGGAATGACAGGTTCCAACATATCGGAAAAAAGTAGAAGGATAGCGCGAAACACTGTCCTTCTCTATTTCCGTATGGGGGTGATGATTCTCATCGGCCTGTTTACATACCGGGTTATTGTCCGTGCTCTTGGCATTACGGATTACGGCGTTTATTCGGCTGTAGGTGGTGTCGTGATAATGTTCATGCTGGTCATGAACACCGTTACTGCCGCCATAAGCCGGTTCATAACGGTGGGCCTTGGAGAAGGCGACATGGAACGCCTCAAGACCATTTTCAGCACCAGCATCCTTGTCATGGCCGGTTTTTGTGTCCTGATTATTCTTTTGACGGAAAGCCTTGGCCTGTGGTATCTTCACAATATAATGGTAATTCCGGATGGCCGTATGGCTGCGGCTGAAGTGGTGCTCCATACCTCAATGCTGGTTCTTGTCATCAATTTGTTGAGCATTCCTTTCACCGCAGTTATCAATGCCCATGAGAAGATGGACGCCTATGCCTTCATTTCCATCTTGGAGGCTGTCCTGAAACTGGCGGTTGCCGCCCTCGTATGGTATTCCCCGGCCGATAAACTGGTGGCCTATTCATGGCTTTTGGTGGCGGTGGCCGTCGTTTCCCGGGGGGCTTACGCACTCTATTCCGGAAGGAAATTCGAAGAATGCCGCAGTGGGCTTCGTTACGATGGTGCGCTTGTGCGTGAGATGGGGGCTTTCGCCGGATGGAATTTCCTCGGCTCCGGTGCATATATGGTGAATACACAGGGTGTTAACCAGCTGTTGAACATTTTCTTCGGTGTGCAGGCCAATGCCGCCAGGGGAGTGGCCGACAAGATGGAACAGATTGTCCGTCAGTTTGCCACGAACATTGCCCTTGCGCTGAATCCGCAGATGACAAAAAGTTATGTGGGCGGTGACAAGGCCTATGCCTTCGACCTGGCCTGCAAGGGCAGCAAATACTATTTCTGGGTGCTGTGGGTGCTTGCAATCCCTTTCTTTACGGATGCCCCGTCAATCTTGCAGTTGTTGATAGGAGGGGAGTTGCCGCTTCAGGCTGCCCTCTTTACCAGGCTTACCCTCCTGGGCTTCCTAATCGACTTTACACCGGGAACTATGAACGTGCTTCAGCAGGCTCACGGCAACATCAAATCTTACTATTTGATTACCAGTGCTGTGGCCGTGCTGGTTTTCCCCATTACCTGGCTGGCTTTCAAACTTGGAGCTCCGGCCTGGAGCGGATATGTGGCCTTTTGCTTCGTATATCTGATAAAGGCCGTGGTAATGCTTCTGGTGCTGAACAAAAATACCGGCTTCCCGATTACGGAATACTGGCGGAAGGCCATTCTGCCCATTTTCTGGGCAATCGTTCCGGCACTCCTGCTGGTTGCTCCGGTATGGTTTTGGGTCCCAGAGCTGCCCTGGCGATTTGTCCTTACCGCCATCCTGGGCGTTTCAGGCTCGGCCTTGGGTATATGGCTTCGCGGGCTTACTCCCGGTGAAAAGGGATTCATTCTTTCCAAACTGGGCCGATGAGAATTCTTGCACTCATAGTTGCCTATAATCCTGATCCGGACGCACTGTCAAGGAACCTGTCATCGTTTTCCGATGATGTGGATAAGGTCCTGCTGTGGCAGAATTCCTCGTTTATCTTCTCTCATCCCAAGGTTGAGTTGTGCGGCCCCGGGAGCAATGTGGGTATAGGCCCTGCACTGAATTATGCGCGGGAGCGTGCATTGGTAGGGGGATATGATTATCTCCTGACGATGGATCAGGACTCTTCGTGGAATGACTTCCACGCCTTTGTTTCCAAGGCTTCGGACGGTCCTGACGGCATTTATGGCCCATTCGTGAATCAAGCCCCGGAAGGGGAGTTCACGCCATCCGACTTCCTGATTACTTCCGGGATGCTGCTTCCGGCCCATATTCTTCAGAGGCTTGGCCCCTGGCGCGAGGATTTCTTTGTAGATGGTCTGGATGTAGATTGCATCATGCGGGCCAGGGAACTTGGAATTACTCCCTGGCGTGTGGGTGCCGGAAGTTTGAGCCAGCAATTCGGCAAGCGAAGGAAAGCGGGCCCCTTCCACGTTTACGATTATTCCCCGGAACGCCTCTTCGGCATATTCCGGAATCATATCATCATCATTCGCCGATATGGTCCCCTTGCCAGGGACTTGCAGCGTATGTTCGTAAAACGCTGGATTTTCAGCCGCCCTGTGCGGATACTGCTAGGTGAAAAGAACCGCCTTGCGAAGTTCAAGGCCATCTGGAAGGGAATAAGGGACGGTTTCCGCTGGCACGGCAAGCGAATCGGCCTTGTGACCTGGTTCGGAACCGGAAATTATGGTACTACGCTCCAGGCTTATGCCAGCGCGTGGGCTCTTCGCCGCCTTGGCTGCGAGCCCAGCCTTATCCATCGCTTCGAAGAGCCGGATTCTTTCAAAGCGGTTAGGGAAAATTTCAACAGGAAGCTTGGAATCAGGCGTTTCTGGAAATATGCGCCCGATCCCTGGCCCGTGAAAACCCGCCGCATCAAGGAGTTTTGCGCCGAGATGCCTCAGCGCAGGATAGTGACAAAAGGGGATTTACGCCGTCTTCGCCGCGATACCGGACTTTTCCTCTGCGGAAGCGACCAGCTTTGGAATCCTCAGGACCATTTCCGTCCTTTCGAGTTCCTCCGTTTTGCCGATGGCTGTCCCCGCGCCGCTTTTGCAACAAGCCTTGGCGTTACCTCTGTTCCGGACTGCTTCGCCGCAAAGATGCGGGAATGGCTTTCCGGCTTCGGCCCCATTTCTCTGCGCGAAGAATCCGGAGTGGCGGCAATATCAGCCCTAAGCGGCAGGGAGGATATCCTCTGGGCGCCCGATCCCACTTTCTTGCTTTCGGCCGATGACTGGAAGGCCCTTTCGGCTGATATCCCTCTTCCGGAGCAACCTTACATCCTTTGTTATCTGCTACGCCAAGGGCAGGAGGAAATGCTGAAAGAGGCCATTGAGAGGACAGGTATCTCAAAAGTGCTTTCCATCCCTGCAGGGGAGAATCCTCACCCGGGAACAGGTGAGATACAAAAGGATGCCGGGATAAGGGAATTCGTGAGCCTTGTCGGCAGAGCTGCACTTGTCATTACGGATTCGTTCCACGGGGTTGCGCTAAGTGCCAATCTGTCCCGGGACATGATCATTTTCAAGCGTTTCAAGGATGACGATCCATCTTCTCAGAACGGACGCCTTTATGAACTTGCAAAGCGTCTGGAGCTGGAAGGGCGCTTCTGGGGGAATGAAATTGAAGCCATTGACTGGAGTGCTGTCCAGCAGCGTATTTCCGCCATCCGCTCCCATGGATGGGATGTCCTGAAAAAGACTGTGTTATGAGCGTTTATGCTGCCTGGAATCCCATTTCAGAGGACCGCAGGGGCTCGGCTTCCGGCGGAATAGCAACCATGCTTGCGCGTCAGGTCCTTTCTGAAGGCGGCGTTTATTTCGGCGTCCGTTGGAGCGGGGAGATGAAAGCGGTTTTGGATTGGACCGAGGATGATGTGGAGCCGTTCCGCAATTCAAAATACGTCCAGGCCCAATTCTCCTCTCAGGCCCGTTCGGCCCTTGAAACTTTCCTGGAGGCTGGCAGGAAGGTGCTTTTTGTCGGTACGCCTTGCCAGGTGGCAAGCCTGAGGGCCCTTCGCCATTATCCGAATCTCATATGCGTGGATTTGCTTTGCCACGGAACCGTTCCGCCGGAGTATCTGGAAGAGGAAATTGCTTTTCTTTGCAAGGAAACGCCGGACCGGATTACATTCCGTAACGGTCCGCTTTTCCGTTTCAGCCTTTGGAAAGGCTCGTCCCTGCTCTATTCCAGGGATGCAAGACACTCTCATTTCCTTTGGGCATACCTTTCCGGTCTAAGCCTCAGGGAGGCCTGTTTCCGTTGTCCTTTTGCCAATTTGGAACGTTCCGGGGACATTACGCTTGGGGATTTCATCGGTATAGAAAGGCATAACGCCTCCTTCGTGTGGATTCACTCCAAGGCAGGGGAGGAGCTTTTCCAGCGTTCAGGTGCATCCTGGGAGGAGCGTAAGCTGGAGGAGAGGCTTTCCTATCGGCCCGGAATATTGGAATGTACGAAGATGCCAAAGGAAAGGACTGTCTTTGAGAAAGCCCTCAAGGGCGGAAAACCCTTCCCGAAGGCAGTCAGAAAGGCTCTGCGTCCGTATTTTATGGCTTTGCCGTTCAAATCATTATGGAATTGGTGCCACCATCAGGCCCATTTGATGAAAGTGAAATGCCAGAAGTAAGTATCATAATAGTTTGCATGAACCGTCCGGACATCCTTTTCCCTTGTCTGGACAGCATCCGTGCCAATACCGGAATCCCTTTCGAGACCTTGGTCGTGGCTTATCGCTTCACTCCGGAGAATTTGTCACTCCTCAAGGGGGAATACCCCTGGGTGAGCGTCATCGAGAGCAATGAACTCCGGGGCTTTTCGGAGAATAACAATCTTGCCATCGTCCACGCCCGGGGCCGATACTGTTTCATCCTGAACGACGATACCCTGATGGATATGCCGGTAATAGACCGTCTGGCAGAGGATTTTGCCTCCCTTCCGGAAGATGCGGCTGCAGTGAGCCCGAAGATAGTTTTCCGGGATGGAAGAGTCCAAACCTGCGGCCGCGCCCCGTGGAGCCTCTGGCGCTATATGAAGCATTACCTGCATTTTGTGGATGAAACCAAACCAGGGCTCTGGACTATGAAAGAAGGCCTTTTCAAGACTTACACCTTGAACGGAGCCTGTTTTCTGATAAAGACGGATGCCCTTTGGAAGGCGGGCTGCTTTGACCAGCGTTTTTTCTTCACCCCGGAAGACATAGCCCTTGGACATCGGCTCAATGATCTTGGATACAGCGTCTGGACTGACGCCAGAGTCCGTATTACCCACCTTGCAGGCGGCTCAGTGTCTAAGATGGAGGAGGCTATAAAACCCGCCAGGGTGAAGGGCGCTCTTCTTTTCTATGGACAAGAAAAGTGGCTCAGAACCAAGTTCCTTGCCACTTTCATTTGGTGCGTAGAAGCCGGAAGGCTTGCAAAACACCTCTTCAAAGAGAAGGTTGCGCTAAATGTGATGCGCAGCGTTTTCTCGCGGAAAAGTCCAAAACAAGTGTTTCAGGAGTTTACAGTTCAAGAATCTTGATGCTGCGGTAAGATACCTGATCTCCGTGGTCCTGAAGAAGGATATAACCTTCCTCGGCATTGCCGAAATTGGGCCAGTCCTTGTACTTGCTGTAGGCTACGAGGGCATCCCACATTTGGTTGTCCCTTTCGTATTCTACGATTTTGACACCGTTCAGCCAGTGCTCCACGTGCTTGCCCTTGACAACTATCATGGCCCTTTGCCAGCCGTCGATGGTGTAGCTCTCCCAGGGCCCTTTCTTGGCGGGAATAAGATCGTAGAGTGAGCCCATTGTGCGGTTCCCCTTTACACCCAATTTCGCATCGGGGTGAAGCTTGTCGTCCAGTACCTGGAATTCGCATCCTATGGCAGAGCCTGCTCCCTTGTTGGTTTCAGGATTTACGAAATACTTTATTCCGCTGTTGGCACCGGGGGTAATCTTGAAATCCACTTTCAGGATGAAATCGCGGTAGGGACGGCTGGTAATGATGTCGCCACCGTTTTCGCTTTCGCCTCCATTGCCTTTCTCGACAGTGAGGATGCCGTTTTCAATCTTCCATCCTTTTTCCGGGAAGGTTCCGGGTTTCTTGGCGCTTTGCCATCCGCAGGAGCATTTTCCGTCGAAAAGAAGTTTCCATCCCTCGGCGGCTTCTTCGGGCGTAAGAAGGTTGGAAACGTTATTCACGACGGGTGCCGGGGTGGGAGTAAGATATTTCTCAACGTCCTTGGTGCAAATACGGATATTTTTCCAGCATACCGTTGCTCCAAGGTGCTGCGCATCGACAGTATGGACCTGGAGGGCGATAAATCCGCTGGCATCGGCATCGTCAAAGAGGTTGGTGCAGGGGATGCCGTTGACCCAGGTGCGGATTATGTTTCCGCAGGCTTCAACCCTGGCGCTGTTCCAGCCGTCTTTGTAGGCGGCCTTTCCCGGCTCGTTCTCAGTCATCCTGTACAGCCAAAGACGACGGGCTTCGTCGTAAATGCCGCCGCTCCATGCCCTGGCACTGGGATCGATTTCGAACTGGTAGCCATATACCACGCCGCGGCCTTTGTCCAGATGGCTGCGCAGCTGGACACCGGAATTGATGTTTTCGGTCTTGAATTCGAACTCCAGGATGAAGTCGGAGTATTCTTTGGTGGTGGCAAGGAAGGAATTCAGCTTGCTGTTCGTTGCGGTCCCGACAAGGACCCCGTCCTTGACCGAGTATTTAGCCGTTCCGCTAAGCTGTTTCCAGCCTTTCAGGTTCTTGCCGTTGAACAAGGGTTCCCACTCCTGTGCCCTGGCACCGGTTGAAAACACAAAAACGGCGGCTGCAATTAAGTAGAATAATTTTTTCATGATACTAGAGTTTATAGAATTCTTCCCAGCCGCGGCGCGGAGGCATTCCGCTTAGGAGGCTGTTTGCAAATGGATCATTTACTATTGTCTTGGTCCTTGAGTCGAAGTTCAGCTTGCGTCCGGTGCGAATCGCAACTACGCCAAGGGCGAAGGTCTGGCACATGGGGCCGAAAATCTCGAATGGAGAACGTGTCTTTTCCTCTCCTTTGCAGGCGAGAAGGAAATTCTTGAAGTGGTTGGAGAATTCCTCCTCCGGCGGTACGTAAGGCAGGCTGGATTCCATTTCTCTGGCTTTCTCTTCGGGAATGATCCTTAAGGGAGAACCATGGCTGCCGCCCCTGAAAGTGAGTTCCTTGGAGTAAATTATCTTTCCCGGACTCAGGGACGAAGGGGTGAACGTACCGTCCATATTGGTAGCGGGAACATCGGCACTGTTGCCCGAGGTGGGGCCGTAACCTGCCGGAAGCGGGGGGAAATTCTTCTGTCCGTCATACCAGAACATCTCTACCGGAGGCATGGAGCCGCGGGCGGGGAAGTTGAAGCGCAGGGTGGTTTCCTTGGGGAAGAAGAAGTCGTTGGGATCGGTAAGTTTCAGCGGCTCTATCTCTGTGGGAAGACCAAGGTGCAGGAATTCGTGGCAGGTATCGATGATATGGGCGGCCCAGTCGCCGATAGCGCCCATGCCGAAGTCGAACCAGCCGCGCCAGTTGCCCCTGTGGTACTTGTCGTTATATTCGTGATACTGGGCCGTGTTGAGCCAGCAGTCCCAGTTCATGCCTTCCGGAAGGGGCTGGGCATCGGGATATTTGTAGATATCGGGGCTGTAGGGATGCCAGCGGCGCCAGTCGTTGTGATGGGCCACAATTTTATAGACATCCTTGATGATACCGGCCTCGGTCCAGGCCTTGAACTGGAAATAATTCTCTTCCGAGTGTCCCTGGTTTCCAACCTGGGTGGCAAGGTTGGGATGGCGGCGGGCCATATCCATCAGCAGTTCACACTCGTAGAAGGTCCTTGCCATGGGCTTTTCCACATATACGTGCTTTCCATAGGATAGGGCAAGCATGCTCACCGGGAAATGGGCGAAATCCGGAATAGCTATGGCTACGGCGTCGAACTGGCCGGAATACTTCTCGAACAGTTCCCGAAAGTCTGTAAACAGTTTGGCGTGAGGATATTTTGCTATGGTCTGCTGGGCCTCCTTGCTCTGAAGATCCACATCGCAAAGCGCAACTATTTCGCACAATCCGGTATTATCGAAGTCCCTGATAATCTGGGCGCCACGGTTTGCAATGCCAACGCAGGCAAGCCGCACCTTTTCGGGCTCCGGCTCTTTCTTTTTCTTCTTGTCCTTGGCGGCAGCATCGGAAGGAAGTCCGTTCACGGCCAGAAGCGCGCCTGCGGCGCTTATACCGGCGGTTTTCACGAATTTTCGTCTGGAGATTGTTGTCATACAGTGTTATTTTATGGGTTTTCTATGTCGTTTGATTTCCGGCAAGTTTTCAATTATGCGGCCGAAATAGCGGAAGGGGAGAAGACTGCGGTATTTCGCGGCCTTGACAAGAGTGAAAAGGCACACATAGAGGAACTGCCCCGGAAGCGTTTTCCCGGGATTACAAAGGCGAATGAGAGAGCCGCAATAATAATTCCTTTGGACTATGCGCTCCATGGGCTCGGCCCTGAAAGCCCTGTCGTGTATTCCAACAGCCGATGGGACCACACCTATCTTATAGCCACAGAAATTCATACGCTGGCAGCAGTCGTCGTCCTGTCCCCAGATGGGGAAGAGTGCTTCATTGAAAAAGCCCACTTTCTTTATTGCGTCCAGCCGGATAAGTGAGTGTGCGGCCATAACCCTTCTCACCCGGACTATTCTTTTCCCTTCATATCCTTCGGGAAGGAGTTTTGCGAACTGGTCATCGGCCTCCTTTCCACCGGCTTTCATTTGCAAGGGGCTGAGAATCCCGTATTCCGGGAATTCTCCGGCCGCCGAAAGCAGTTTATCCAAAGCTCCTTCTTCCAGCCAGGCATCCTGGTTCATAAGGTAGGCATAGTCATAGCCGTTTTCCAGGGCATATTTTAGCCCCAGGTTATTAGGCTGCGAAAAGCCTGTATTCTCTTTGTTGGCTATGAAAACGGCATCGGGATAATTCTCCCGGATGAATTCAGGGCTGCCATCGTCAGAAGCGTTATCTACAATGAAAAGGGGCGCTTTGCCAGCCACAGAAGCCAAGCAGCGGGGGAGCCACTCCATTCCGTTGTAGGAGACTATTATGACCAGTACTTTCGTCACTTCTTAGGCTTTGAAGACATTTCAAGAAGGAGGGTGCCACCTTCCATTATATCGCTGTGGGATATGAAAGGCTTCTCCAGGGCTTTCCCGTTCAGGCTTGCCGAAACTATGTATTTGTTGTCTTCCGATGCAGAAGGAGCCTTGACGGTGAAGGTCTTTCCATTGGAAAGCCTGATACGGCTTTCGGTAAAGATGGGGCTTCCAATGGCATATTCCGGCTTTCCTGGAGTTACAGGATAAAAGCCGAGGGATGAGAACACCACGAAAGAGGTCATTCCGCCGCCGTCTTCATCACCCGGAACGCCCATCAAATCGTTCCGGAACCAGGTGCGGAGCATCTGGCGCACCCTTTTCTGGGTTTTCCAGGGCGCTCCTGCATAATTGTACAGATAGGGGATATGGAGCGAGGGTTCGTTCGCCATTGAAAACTGTCCGACGTTTCCGGTATGGTCCGGCATCTTGGCATAGAAGTCATACTTGCTCTGCTTCAGCGGAGTTGCGAAGGTCTGGTCCAGATTGCGGATGAAGTTTTCATCTCCGCCCATCAGTTCAATGAGGCCGGGGATATCGTGTTGGACGTCCCAGCGGTAAATCCAGCCGTTGTTTTCGTCGTAGTATTCACGGGCTCCGGGGCCTCCGGGGAAGTCGTAGTCGAAGGGCTCTATAAAGTTTCCGTCCGAGTCCTTTGGGTGGAAAAACGCCGTTTCAGGATTGTAAAGATTGCGGTAGAAAAGGCTTGCGCGGTGGAAATAATCGGCAGTCTCGTTGTCTCCGGCAGCAAGGGCAATCTGTTCAAGACACCAGCAGTCGTAGCTTGTACCCAGAGTGACAGCCACGCCCTGGCGCTTTTCCCAGCTGTCCACAATGGGCTCGCTTTCCTTTTCCCCATCCTTCAGGGCAGGGAAGAAGCCGTTTTCCCAATAGAATTTATCCAGGCCCACGGCAGGATTCCCGCGCCAGGGAACGAGGGTTTTCTCCAGTAGCGCCGTTTTTCCCGAACGCAGCAAGGCAAGTGTATCCACCTTCAGGCCTTTTACCATTGCATCGGCATAGGAAGCGATGGCATGGTTGCAGTTCATTGCGCGCCCGTCTCCGCCGATTCCGGGGAAATTCGGGGCCCAGTAATTCCCGCTTTGTATGCCGATACGGATATAGGAAGCAAGTATGTCCTCTTCGATTTCCCGGTCCAGGAGTATTCTCAGGGGATGAGCGGCGCGGTAGGTGTCCCAAAGCCAGTCATCGGCATAGGCGGGAGTACCCTCGTCGTCATGGACTTTTCCGTCGTAGGCGCTCCAATACCGGCCCCCCTCGCTTATGCACACAGGGCGTTCCAGGGTGCGGTAGTAAGAGGTATAAAATACCGTCTTCTGGTCCTCTGTCCCGCCCTTTACCGCGATTCGGCCCAGGGCTTCGTTCCATATCCTGCGGCCTTCGCAGGCAAGCGCCTTCACATCGTATGCTTTTTGCTCGCGCGCGAGGTTTTCGGCCGCCTGCTCCAGGGAAATGAAGGAAACGGCATAACGGACGTGCACCTTTGGCTCCTTGAAGTGAAGGATGGCCCAGCTTCTTCCTTCTTCCTGGAATTCTTCACTGCCGCTGGGCGTTTCCTGGAACTGGGCGTAAACATAGACTTTGGTGCCGTTGCGCCCCGCACCCTGCCAGGCTGTGAGGACATTTCCATCGGCCTTGACCTCTCCTTTGGAGGTGAGAAGAACGGAACCTTCTCCATTTGAAAAGGAAAACTCGTAAAGCGCACTCTGGCGGGAAACGGCGAATTCCGCGTGGATGTCCCCGCCTTCCAGGTCCAGGGAGAAAGAGTAGGGGGTGATGTGCTCGTTGTCGTAGCTCAGTTTCCCCAGCGGGGAAGGAGACTGGTCGCAACTCACGGAAAAATACAGGCCCGAGCGGCCGCGGTGCCCCGTCACTATGGCAGGAAGGCCGCTAAGATACTCCGAAGTATAGTCGGCCCTTTCCGGAAACACCCGTAACATTGAGTTCGGGAGATGGACGGTGGGGAAAGTAGGTACTAATAAATGACTTATGTTGCCGATGTAGGGATTGACATAATCGACCGCTTCTTTTTCGGGCGATGAACAGGCCGCTGAAAGAAGGGAGAGCAGAAGTATGTAGCTGATTTTTTTCATATTACAAAGCTAATAATATTTTGGGATTTTTGGAAAAAATGAGTAACTTTCGAAAGTAAAACCGCAAATAATTTAATATCACACTATTATGCAATATCCAAAAATTGGTATCCGTCCCACTATTGACGGCAGAATGAATGGAGTTCGCGAATCCCTGGAGGATCAGACGATGGGAATGGCAAAAAGCGTTGCCGCCCTCATAAGTGAAAAGCTCCGTTATCCGGATGGCACTCCGGTGCAGTGCGTAATTGCCGATTCCACCATAGGCCGAGTTGCCGAAACCGCCGCCTGCGCCGAAAAATTCGCCCGCGAAGGCGTTGCCGTCACTATAACCGTCACTCCCTGCTGGTGCTATGGCAGCGAGACAATGGATATGGATCCTCACACCATAAAAGCCGTCTGGGGCTTCAACGGCACAGAGCGTCCCGGCGCCGTGTATCTTGCCGCCGTGCTGGCCGCACACGCACAGAAGGGCTTTCCCGCCTTCGGCATTTACGGTCACGACGTGCAGGATGCAAGCAACCAGACAATTCCTGCCGATGTCGAGGAGAAACTCCTCCGTTTTGCCCGTACCGCCGTTGCCGCCGCCTCGATGAGGGGCAAGTCCTACCTCTCGATCGGGGCCGTGTGCATGGGAATAGCCGGTTCCATAGTGAACCCGGATTTCTTCGAGGATTATCTTGGAATGCGCTGCGAAGGCATTGACGAAGTAGAAATTATCCGCCGGATGGAGCGCGGCATCTATGACCATCAGGAATTCGAAAAAGCCCTTGCCTGGGCAAAGAAAAACTGCAAGGAATATGAGGATGTGTGCAATCGTCCGGACCTGAAGAAGACCCGCGAAGAAAAGGACAAGGACTGGGAGTTCGCCATAAAGATGGCCATTATCATCAAGGACCTCCTGCAGGGGAACCCCAAGCTGAAGGAAATGGGCTTTGGAGAGGAGTCCCTTGGCCACAACGCCATCCTGGGCGGTTTCCAGGGGCAAAGGCAGTGGACAGACTTCTATCCCAACGGGGACTTTGCCGAAGCCATCCTTAATTCTTCCTTCGACTGGAACGGCATACGCAAGCCCTATGTCCTTGCAACGGAAAACGACTCCCTGAACGGCGTGGCAATGCTTTTCGGGCATCTTGTAACCAACGCTCCCGCCATCTTCGCCGACGTGCGCACCTACTGGAGCCCGGAGGCCGTCCTTCGTGTCACCGGCGAACCCCTGAAGGGAAAGGCTGCAGGCGGAATCATCCACCTCATAAACTCCGGCGCAGCCAGCCTTGACGGTTGCGGCCGCTGCAGCAAGGACGGCGCCCCTGCAATGAAACCTTTCTGGGAGATTTCCCCGGAAGAGGCACAGGCCTGTCTGGACAACACCGTTTGGGTTCCTGCCAACCGTGAATACTTCCGCGGCGGCGGTTTCTCATCCAAGTTCCTCTCGCTGGGCGGTATGCCTTGCACCATGATCCGCGTGAATATGGTAAAGAACCTGGGCCCGGTGCTCCAACTTGCCGAAGGCTGGACTGTGAGTGTATCCGACAAGCAGTTCAAGATTCTGGACGACCGCACGGACAAAGGCTGGCCCACCACTTGGTTCGCACCTCGCCTGGATCCCGAAAAAGCGCCTTTCAAGGATGTCTATAGCGTAATGAACTGTTGGGGGGCCAATCACGGAGCCATCGTTTACGGCCACGTGGGGGCAGACCTTATCACCCTTTGCTCAATGCTCCGTATCCCCGTTTCCATGCACAACGTAAAGGACGAAGACATCTTCAGGCCTTCTACCTGGAGGGCTTTCGGCATGGATCCGGAAGGTGCCGATTATCGTGCCTGCGCTGCATACGGTCCTCTTTTCAAGAAATAGCCTATGCCGAAGAAACTGGTAGAGAAGAAATATCTCGTCACTTTCATCCTCATCACCACGCTCTTTGCGCTGTGGGGCTTTGCAAATGATATAACGAATCCTATGGTGGCCGCTTTCCAGACCGTTATGGAACTGTCGGCCGCCAAGGCTTCCCTGGTGCAGTTTGCATTTTACGGCGGTTATGCCACCATGGCCATTCCGGCTGCGCTTTTCATAAGGAAGTATTCCTACAAAAGTGCCATCCTGCTGGGCCTGGGGCTTTATGCGGTAGGAGCATTCCTCTTCATTCCCGCCGCCGCATACCAGGAGTTTTCCTTCTTCTGCGTATCGCTGTACATACTCACTTTCGGCCTGGCTTTCCTGGAAACTACGGCTAATCCTTTCATCCTTTCACTGGGTGACAAATCCTCATCGACCCGCCGCCTGAACCTGGCCCAGGCCTTCAATCCCATGGGCTCGCTCTGCGGCATGGCGGTGGCCTCCTTCGTGGTGCTGCCTCAGCTTTGGTCGGACCGGAGGGATGCCGCGGGACAGATTATCTTCCCCCTCCTTTCCGAGTCTGAGAAGGCCGATATCCGCCTGCACGACCTTGCGGTAATCCGCAATCCCTATGTTGCCATCGGCCTTGTTGTGGTGCTGGTATTCATTGTCATAGCCCTTACCAAGATGCCCAAGACCCAGGCCGAAGAGGAACGCAGTTCCGAAGGGGCCCATTCGGCAAAGACCACCCTCCTGAACCTTTGGCATAACAAGATTTACAGGGAAGGCGTCCTTACCCAGCTCTTCTACGTCGCCGCACAGATCATGACCTGGACATTCATTATCCAGTATGCCGACAATCTGGGCATAAACAAGGCCACGGCCCAGGTGTACAATATAGTCGCGATGGGGCTTTTCCTTACAAGCCGCTTCACCTCCACGATGCTTATGAAATACCTGGATTCCCGCAAGATGCTCACCATCTTCGGCATCTGTGCCGGCCTTTGTACTTTAGGTGCCATCTGTATTGTCGGGAAAGCGGGCCTGTATTGCCTTGTGGCCGTGAGTTTCTTCATGTCCCTGATGTTTCCTACAATCTACGGCATTGCGCTGGAAGATGTTGACTCCCAGGACACCACACTTGGGGCCTCCTTTCTTGTGATGGCCATTGTGGGAGGGGCCTTGATGCCGCCGCTCCAGGGTGCTATCATCGACCTTGGAAGCGTCTGGGGGCATCCGGCGGTTAATTTCTCCTTCGTCCTGCCTCTCTTTTGCTTCATAGTCATATCCATATACGGTGTAAGGGCAAGGAAATTAATGAAAAAATGCGTATCTTTGTAAAATTTGAAGATACGATTATATGGCAATAGCAGACGTACTGAAAAAGATATTCGGAAGCAAGAGCGACCGTGACATGAAGGAAGTCCGTCCGGTTCTGGAAAAAATCCTTGCTCTTTATCCGGAAATAGACAAATTATCAAACGATGAACTCCGCGGGCGCAGCGCGGCCATCCGTGCGCGTATCGCCGAAGTTGAAAAGCCCTTCGAGGACCGCATAGCCGAAATCAAGGCCAAGTTGGAAGAGGAGATTCCCGTAGAGGAGAAGGAGGCTTTGGCAACCGAAAGCGACCACCTTGTAAAGGAGGAGGACGAAGCCATAGAGAAAGCCCTGGAAGCAGACCTTCCGGAGGCTTTCGCCATTATGAAATCCACCGCCCGCCGTTTTGCCGAAGGGAAGGCTGTAGAGGTTACCGCTTCGGATTTCGACAAGGACCTGGCCGCCAAGGGCAGTGATTTCATCTCCATCGAGGGGGACAAGGCCTTGTGGCAGACAAGCTGGATAGCCGGCGGAAATACCGTCACCTGGGACATGGTGCACTACGACGTCCAGCTCATCGGCGGAATAGTCCTTCATCGTGGTAAAATTGCCGAAATGGCAACCGGTGAGGGTAAAACCCTGGTTGCCACCCTTCCTGTTTTCCTGAACGCACTTGCAGGAAAGGGCGTCCACGTAGTCACCGTGAACGATTACCTTTCCAAACGAGACAGCGAGTGGATGGGCCCGCTTTACCAGTTCCACGGCCTTAGCGTGGACTGCGTGGACAAGTATGAGCCCAACAGCGAAGCACGCCGCAGGGCTTACAACTGCGACATTACTTTTGGTACCAATAACGAGTTCGGCTTCGACTATCTCCGTGACAATATGGCCATCCGCATGACGGACCTTGTCCAGCGGAAACACCACTATGCCATTGTGGACGAGGTTGACTCCGTCCTCATCGATGACGCCCGTACTCCTCTCATCATTTCCGGTCCTATGGAAAAGGCTTCTGGAGACGAGCAGTTCATGGAATATCGGCCCTATGTTGAGAACCTTTACAATAAGCAGAGGGCTCTTATCAACCAGACATTGAACGAGAGCAAGCGGCTTATTGCCGCCGGGGACGAGGCCGAGGGCGGTAAACTGCTGTACCGCTGCCATAAGGGACTCCCGAAGTACCAGCCCCTTATCAAGTTCCTCTCGGAGCCCGGTATGAAGCAGCTTATGCAGAAGACCGAGGCCTACTACCTGCAGGATAACGAGAGGGAGATGCCGGTTATTACCGACGAGCTTTATTTCGTTATCAACGAGGTACTTAACTCCGTAGATATGACCGACAAGGGCCACGATACCCTTGCCGGCAGCGTCAGCGATCCGGACTTCTTCGTCCTTCCTGACATGGGCGCCAGCATAGCAGAGATTACCAACGATGCCAGCCTCAGCGCGGCCCAGAAGGCCGAAAAGAAAGACGCCCTGATGGAAGACTTCTCCCTGAAGAGCGAGCGCGTGCACACTGTAATTCAGCTTCTCAAGGCCTATGCAATGTTCACCAAGGATGTGGACTATGTGATTGTTGACGGCAAGGTGAAGATTGTGGACGAGAGCACGGGCCGTATCATGGAGGGCCGCCGCTGGAGCGACGGTTTGCACCAGGCTGTGGAGGCCAAGGAAAACGTGAAGGTGGAAGCCGCAACCCAGACCTTTGCAACTATCACCCTGCAGAATTATTTCCGTATGTATCACAAGCTTGCCGGTATGACCGGTACTGCGGAAACCGAGGCAGGGGAGTTCTGGAGCATCTACAAGCTGGATGTGGTGGTTATTCCCACCAACCGCCCTGTAATCCGTGACGACCAGGACGACGTCATTTACAAGACCAAGAAGGCGAAATTCAACGCCGTCATCGATAAGGTGGTGGAACTCTCTGAGGCCGGACGCCCGGTCCTGGTGGGTACCACCGATGTGGAAACTTCCGAACTGCTCGCCCGAATGATGCGTATGAGGGGGCTCAAGCCCAATGTCCTTAACGCCAAGGAGCACGCCAGGGAGGCCGAAATCGTTGCCCAGGCAGGTCACGCCGGAAAGGTTACCATAGCCACCAATATGGCAGGCCGTGGTACCGATATCAAACTTACCCCGGAGGTCAAGGCTGCCGGCGGTCTTGCCATCATCGGCACAACTCGCCATGACAGCCGTCGTGTGGACCGTCAGCTCCGCGGACGAGCCGGCCGTCAGGGGGATCCGGGTTCTTCCTGCTTCTATATCTCCCTGGAAGATGACCTTATGCGTAAATTCGGCTCCGAGCGCATTGCAGGCGTGGTTGACAAGCTTGGTATGGCCGATGACGAGGCCCTTGTGAGCGGTATGCTTTCCAAGAGCATCGAGTCTTCCCAGAAGAAAGTTGAAGAGAATCACTTCGGCTGGCGTAAACGTACGCTGGAATACGATGATGTGATGAATTATCAGCGTGAAGCCGTGTATGCCCGCCGCCGCAACGCCCTTTCGGGAGAGCGTATCGAGATTGACGTCCAGAACATGATGACGGATACGGCTTCCATCCTGGTTCAGGAATCGGAGGGAATGACCTACGAGGCCTTCGAGGAATACGTGATAGGAAAGCTCTCCATCGACCTTGGCTTCGACGAAAAGTTCTTCTCCAATGCCAAGCCGTCGGAAATTGCCGATGCTCTGGCCGCCCATATGAAGGCGGTTTACGAGCGCCGTATGAGTACCATGATAGAGAAGGTAAATCCCGTTATCAAGCAGGTTTACGAAAAGCAGGGCTCGATGTACGAGAATATAGCCATCCCCATCACCAACGGCAAGCGCCAACTCACCCTGTCCGTGAATTTGAAGAAGGCCTATGAGACCGAGAGCAAGGAGATTGCAAAGGCCCTTAGCCGCAGCATAATCCTTTACTACATAGACGATTACTGGAAGCAGCATCTCCGCGATATGGACGATCTTCGCCAAAGTGTGCAGAATGCCACCTACGAGCAGAAGGATCCTCTTGTGGTGTACAAGCTGGAAAGCTACAACCTTTTTACCGAAATGCTGGAGACGCTTAACGAGCATGTGCTCACCTTCCTTCTCCGTGCCTTCATTCCGCTTCGTGATGCAGCCGATGCACGCGAGGCCAGGCCTGCACAGCGTCCTCAGCGTGGCATGCAGCAACTTCGCACCAACGATCCTTCAAGGCTTACCACCAACGGTGAGCAGGCTTCCAGGATGCCTGTGCGCGTAGAAAAGCAGGTGGGCCGAAATGACCCTTGCCCTTGCGGCAGCGGCTTGAAGTTCAAGAATTGCCACGGCAAAGGCTAGTTCCAAAGCCTATGGCAAGAAAAAAAAGGTGGCCGAATGGTCACCTTTTTTAATGGTATTACGCTGGCCCTTAATTGCTGGGGCGCTGATAACCGTCCTGGACTGCACGCTGGGTCATCCTGCTGATGCGGGTGGCGGTGTCCGGGTGGGTAGAGAAAAGGTTTGAAACAGGACCGCTTTGTGTGGAACCGCCTTCCAGGGACTGGAGCTTTTCGAAAGCCATTGCCATGGCCCAGGGATTCTTTCCCGCTTCGCAAAGGAAGTTGTAGCCGTAATCATCGGCCTCAGTTTCCTGCTTTTTCGAGAATTGGGCGCTTAACATGGATTGTCCGATGGCTCCAAGCTGGGAATCCGTGAGAAGGGCGGCGGTGCTGCTGGCCGAAGCGATGCCTTCAAAAGCGGCGCTGGTGAGCATTGCACTGCGCATCTGGCGGTAGGTGTGCTTGAGGGCGACATGGCCAATTTCGTGGCCCAGAACACCCAGCAGCTCGTTATCGCTCATGGTGTCCATGATGCCGGTGTAAACACGCACCGAGCCGTCGGCACAGGCGAAGGCGTTGACCTCGTCCTGTTTGTAAACCTTGAAATTGAGTGCATCCTCATTCACTCCGTCCAGGCCCTGTGTGAGCCTGCGGAGACGCTGGGTGTAGGGGCTGCTTTCCGACAGCACCACGCTTTGGGCGTCCAGCTGGGTGACGTACTGATGCACGTAGTTCTGTACCTCGGCTTCACTCAAGGTGAGTGCCTGGGCTGCGTAAATGCCGCTCTGGATAAGGCGTGTGGGATCAAGCGAAAGCGATGAGCCGCAAGCTGTGAAAAGGAGCGACGATGCAAGGAGTATGAGAATATTCTTTTTCATATTATTGTGAGTTCATTTCCACAAATATACGAATCAAAATGGAAAAAGGCACTAAATAAATATGTATTTACATATAAACAGTGCGGAAAGAATCCACATGGTAATGGAGATGTCCTTGAATTTTCCGGCAACGGCGTGGCAGGCCACGTAGGAGATGACACCCAGCAGGATGCCATCGGAGATGCTGTAAGCCAGCGGCATCATGATGATGGTGATGAATGCGGGAATGGCTTTGCAGTAATCGTCCCAGTGGATGCGCTTGATGGAAGGCATCATCATCACACCTACCACGATAAGGGCGGGAGCGGTGGTGGCACCGGGAATAGCCAGGAACAACGGGCTGAAGAACAGGGCCAGCAAGAAGCACGCGGCGGTAGAGAGGGCGGTAAGGCCGGTACGGCCACCTTCACCTACGCCAGCGGCGCTTTCCACATAAGTGGTGGTGGTGGAAGTACCCAGGCAGGCG
>CACYCP010000008.1 GCA_902772985.1 uncultured Bacteroidia bacterium
AACTCGGTGGAAGAGGTTTCGCCGTCCTCGCTGATATAGAAGGAGGCATTACCGTACTGAGGGCTGAATTCCTGGGAAACGCCGGAATTGTTGGTGGCGATGCGGGAAATCTTACCCTTGATATAAACTTCGTTCGGGCTTTCAGCACCACTTGCAAGGGTAGCGCAATATGCATTGGCTCCGGCAGGGTTGTACGGGTCGTCCAGGGTACCGCTACCCTTGGCTTCTCCGCCGCCGCCACCGCCGCCGTCACCGCCTCTGTCCTCTCCGTTCAAACTGAAAAGGAAGGCCTGGTTGGCAACAGTTTCCGGGGTGGTTCCCTTGTAATTGATAACATTTCCGTAAATGACGACCTCGTCACCGACTTTGATCTGAGGGTCGCTTGACTTCCATTTGGCGTTGCCAAGGAACATGGCACGATAGACATAGAACTGGGGAGTGGAGTTTGGATCTCCATCTTCGTTGATGTAGAATGTGCCATTGCCAAAATTGGAGGAATATGCTTCTCCAACCTTGCAAATCTTACCCTTGATATAGACTTTCTCGGGACTGGCGACATCGGCACCCAGGCTCTGGACATATTGGATTACACCTTCCAGGGTGTAAGGGTCCTCCTTGGTTCCCTCGCCATAATGGATCACGTATTCTCCAAGAGGGCCTAACTGAGTGACTGTAACCGTGGATTTGCCATAACCCATATTGAAGACGAGTTTGGCGGAACGGTTATATCCGTCATTCTTGTTCACGATGACCTTTATTTCCTGAGGCTTGGTGCTGGCAACGCCCGCTTCAGGAGAAACGGCCAGCCAGTCAGCATCGTAGGTAACAATCCAGTCACGCGTACAGGTGAGGAAAATGGTACCTGACACTTCAGATTCGTGGAGCAAAAGGGTTTCATCGGCCACCTTGATTTTTGCAATCCCCAAATCTTCTTCCTTATTGCAGCCGGAAAGGGCCGCTACCGCGGCGAAGGCTGCCAAGAAAAGGTTTCTGAGTTTCATATCGTTATTACGTTAGTTAAATTATTCGCTTTCTCCATTTATAGAAATGATACGGCTGCCAGTGGTAAATTCTGGCGTAGATACACCGGTCGAGGAGGATGTGTACAGGACAAGTTTACCCATTACCACAACCTGGTCCCCTTCCTTGATTTGTTCAGTATCAGTGAATTTTTCGCCCTCTAACCAGTATCCGCGGTAAACCTCCAGCTGGTAGGCATCTGTTCCGTCATCGGAAATCCAGTAGGTGGCGTTACCGTAGCCGGTACTCACTTCTACGATAGAGGAGATGGTACCCACGACATACGCGTCGCCGGTAGGAATCTGGCCGCCCCATATAAGGTCCAGGGCCTTGGTTACATTCATCGGGCTTTCGGCCGTAGTGCCATCACCCGAAGGCAATGCGCGACCGTTTATGGTGATGAGCTTGCTGCCGGTAGTGAATTCCGGGGTGCCGTTGTAGTTCACGGCTTTTCCATAGGCCACGATGCTGTCACCTACCTTGATGGCATTCTCGTCTGTAAATTTCTCTCCTCCAAGGTCGTAGCCGCGATATATCTCGAAAACTTCCGTTCCCTCGGCCCCATCGTCGGAAATCCAATAAGTGGCATTTCCATAGGAGGTGCTCAGTTCACTGATCTTATAGATAATACCCTTGACATAAACTTCGTCGGTGGGTACGTCCCCTGCCAGAATGGCATTGTAGATTTCGCTGGGCTTGTAGGCAGAATAAACTGTTGTACCTTTCTCTGTCGCCTCACCGCCGGCGCTGGGCTGAACCACCTGCACCGAGGCTTCGCCCTGAGGGCCGATGATGGAAAGGATGGCCGTACGCTTGCCTCCGTCATTGGAGGGAGCCTTAACCTCTACGATTACAGGCTGGAGGGAAGCCTTGCCCGAAATTGGATACACCACAAAGTCCGAAACATCGCTCTTCTTGTTTGCAGGCGTCACCTTTATCTCCCAAGGCATGTTAGATTTTATGGCAATATAGGCAGTGCCGCCTTCCGCAGGAATGGTGAACGATGCTCCGTCGGTTGTGATGAGCGGATCAACGATTGGAGTTTCAAAAATGTTATCGCAAGCCACAAGAGCTGCAACAGCAATAATCCCGGTGAAAATATGCTTGAGTTTCATATTGCAGAGGATTTAGAAAATGTAACGGGCGCTTAAAATCATCTTCCAGGTGGAGTCGAAGGAATTGGATACGGTGTACATATCCTGGAGTCGCTTTGTACCGTTTGGACGGAACTGGAACACAGGCTTTGCGCCGGTCAGGTAAACATCCTTGGGATTGGTAAGGGTAAGAGGGGTGGTAGTGGTGATACCGTATTCGTTACCCCATCTGGGATTCAGAAGGTTGCCGAAATTCTCTATGTCCACGCCAAGTTGGATGGTATGGCGGTGACGGGATTTCCCGGTGTAGAAGTAGAAGTTCTGACGGAACTGGAGGTCGAAATGGTGAACCCAAGGACCAACAAGAGCGTTCCTTTCAATAACCTTCCCGGTGTGTTCGCGAAGATAGGCGTTGTCCTGGATGTACTGCCAGAAATCGGTCTTCTGCTCCTCTTCCGTATAGGTAAAAATGAGCTTGTTGTTGGAATCCTTCACGTCGTAGGACTGGAACTTCCAGCCACCGGGGGCGAAGAGGTCGCTGTACGTGGGGATGTCAATGAGGTCGTAGTTATATGCGCCTGTTCCCAGAATGGAGCTGGAGCCGTAATAGCACAGGCTGTATCGATTGACGGGACCGCCATAGTAAGCGATGGAAATGGAACTGCCGAAATACTTCAGGTAATCGATTTCGTACTTGATGTTACCCAGCACACGGTGAGGCATAACGTAACCTGCATATCCCAGCTCGATGGCATTTGCGCCGTTCTGGGCCACATGGGTATTCCACACGGAGTAAAGCTGGTCGCCCACGCCGTCATTGATTACACGGGAGGCGCTGTAGGTATATGAAAGTGCGCCGCTGAGTCCGTGCCAAGGCTGTTTTTCAATTTTGGCGGTAATGGAATAATAATGTCCCCAGAGCGAGGGATTCGTCACGTTGTGCAGCAGATAGGCATTGGTAATCTGGCTGTCGTAGCTGCCGTTATTGTAATAAGGGCGGGATGCCACATCCGGAACCTCCGTGAGATGGGTAGGAGCCTTAATTCCGATGTTTTTCACATTCACCGGATTGATGTCCTTCTTGAAAACGCCTTCAAGCGAAGCGATGAAGCCGCCGGGCAGACGGGCGTCCAGGGCAAGGGAAGACTTCCAGGACATGGGATTCCTTAGGGCAGGATCCATCAGGGTAATGGAACTGAGGTTAAGGCCCGCCGCCTCCGGAGAATAACCGGTGGGATAAATCTGGGCGAGCATGTCGTCACGGTTGTTGCTGATGGCGGGGACAACCTCGCCTTTGCTCCTCTGGCGGGTGACGGTGGTCTGGAGCACGCCGGCATCACCCGACTGGGCGACAATCCACACGAAAGGAATTCGGCCGATGAAAAGACCTGTACCGCCCCTGAGCACAAGCTTGCGGTTTCCAATGATATCCCAGTTGAAGCCGATTCGCGGAGACAGCGTAACGCGGGCCTTGGGCAAATCCACGGTATTGTATTTTCCGGCGGGATTATTGGAAGTGGGAGCGAAGGTGGCTTCCTCTACCCGCAGGTTGCGATTGAATTCCAGCGAGGGGTAGAAAGGGACTTCCAGACGGATACCGGCAGTGAGCTTGAAGCGGTCGCTGAAAGAAATGTCGTCCTGCACGTATGCGGCAGCCTGCATAAACGTGAAGTTCGGGAATTCCTGTTCAAACGTACTGTTGTTGCCATGGGTAATGGCAAACTGGGCAGGCTCGTTGAACAGAGTGTTGTTGATGGCAGCAAGATAGAGGTCCTGCTCCGTATCGAAGTCGAATTCGTAGGCGCCGGCACCCATTCTCTGGAAACCGTTCTTGGTATTGTCATACTCGAACTGAGCGCCGAAAAGCAGGGTGTGACGGCCTACGTTCCAGGTGAGTTCGTCGGTTGCGACGACGGTGGACACATCCCTCAGGTTACCGTACGAGAATGCTTCATAACCGAAGGTTGTATAGATGTTTCCAGCAACCACGATGTCCACGAAGGGGAAATAACCGCCATCCACGCTGCGGGGCTCATACTGGTGAGAATAAGTTGCGCGGAAAGTATTGTTCAGGGCACCGTCCAGGAAGCGGGAGTTAAGTTCGGCGGCAACCGACATGTGGTTCTGCTCCTGATAATAACGCGCATTCTGGAAATACATTGCGTACATCGAGGATGCTGTATTGGCCGAGAAACCGGAATTTCCGAAACCCGTGGTAGAGGTGGAAGGAGCGCTGGCATACTTGCTGTTCACCATTGAATAACGCAGGTTCAGCTTGTGGTTGCGGTTGATGTTCCAGTCGATGCGGGCAAGGAGCTTGAAGGAAGGAATTTCCGTATTGTAGCCCAGATACTTGCCCGGATCGTAGTTCCACTTATCCCTAAGAGTGCCTGCAATGGCGTCCAGGACAACCGCACTGGGGCGGGCCACTCCGTCCTTGCCGTCCGTAAAGACGGTTCCGGTATCGGTAACCACTCCGTTCACGATGGACCTTTCGGAGAGCTTGCGGGTGGGACCGGGGGAAACGGACCTGTCGGCCTCCACGTTAAGGAAGAAGAACAGCTTGTCCTTGATGATGGGGCCGCCCACGGATGCACCGTACAGGAGATAGCGGCTGTCGGTCTTGGAAAGTTCGTAATCCCTGACCTTGTAGCCCTGCAATTCCTGGTTGCGCCAAGCGCCATATACCGTAGCCTTGAATTCGTTGGTACCGGACTTGGTGGTGGCGTTGATGCCGCCGCCGGTAAAGCCTGACTGACGCACGTCGTAGGGGGTGATAGCAATTGCAACCTGATCCAGGGCGTCAATGGAAATGGGGCTTCCGCCGGCCGGCAGGTTGGAGCCGATACCGAAGGCGTTATTGAAGGCTGCACCATCCACAGTTACATAGGAATCGCGGTAGGAACCGCCGCCGATATAGGTTTTGGTGCCGTTGACGAATGCCTGAGGAGTTTGCTTCAGGAGGTCGTTCATGC
The DNA here is from genome assembly GCA_902772985.1 of uncultured Bacteroidia bacterium. Classification (GTDB taxonomy): domain Bacteria; phylum Bacteroidota; class Bacteroidia; order Bacteroidales; family UBA932; genus Cryptobacteroides. The sequence goes on from CACYCP010000008.1 coordinate 5,090, forward strand.
TGCGGTTGATACTGGGGACCTCCATTATTTGCTTGGCGGCAAGGGCGGTAATTGCACCGGCGCGGTCACTTCGCATGTTGGAAGTTGAACTTTCGGCCGAAACCACCACGCCCTCAAGCGTGAGACTTTCCTCCTGGAGGGTGGCGTTCAACGCCAGGTTATCTGACAGGGCCACGGAAATATCCGTAAAAACGGCATCCGTATAACCAAGGCACGAGACCGTAACCTTGTACGGACCGCCCGAGGTGATGTTGTTAATCCTGTAGTAACCCTTCGAGTCGGTAATTGCATAGAACTGGGATCCGGTGGGCTGGTGCACTGCCAGAACGGCGGCGCCGGGGACCGGACCCTGAGCATCTACGATGCGTCCGCTCATTGACGAAGTGGTAACCTGCGCATTGGCGACCACCGCCGCAAAGAGGGCTCCAATCACAAAAAGAAGGCTTCTGAAAGCGTTTCTCATACGATTTGAAAATCTTAAAATATTGGTACTATTAATTTGCTTGTGGTTAGAAGACAAATATACAAAATATCATTCATAAAATGAACGCCTTGATACAGATTTTTTTGAGCCGGCGGCCTGGTAAAAAAAAAAGAGGGTGACCAAAAAGTCAAGTTGACTTAGGTCACTCTCTTTTTTATGTATTGATGAGTAGACGGTGGAAGGGAAGGCATTTCCGGGGGACTCCGGTCGCTTCGCTCCCTCCGGCCCCTCCCACTGT
>CACYCP010000009.1 GCA_902772985.1 uncultured Bacteroidia bacterium
GGCTTTTTGTCCAATTCCTTCACCTCCTCGCCGGAGTGCTCCTGAACCGGAGGAAGGCCCTCGCTCTCTGGCGTATCGCTAATGAAAACAAGTGAAATCACAGTGCCGATTACCCCGCACACGGCGGCCACCACGAAGCCCCACTGCCAGCCCACAACCGCAACGATGAAGCCCGTCATAATCATTGAAACGGCCTTTCCAAGCTGGGGCGTGGAACTGAAGATGCTGTACATTGTGCCCCTGGTGGCAAGCGGGAACCAGCGGGAAAGGCTGATTGTTCCGGGAGGAGAGCCCATGGACTGGGCCCATCCGTTAATGCCCCAAAGCAGGAGGAATGCAACGAAAACCAGGATAAGAGGCAGTTCCCAAAGGCCCATCAGGCCCAGGACAAGGTTCACCACAGCAGAAACGGCAAGTCCGGCGGCCATGAAGCGGCGGATATTGCAATAATCGGCAATAAAACCGTTGGCGAATTTTCCAATCGCGTAAACGAAGTAGAAAGCCGAACCTATGATACCCAGCTGGCTTGCCGTGAGTATGCCTCCGTCGATGAGCGGCTGCTTGACCACGCCCATCGTCATACGGCAAACGTAGTAGAGGGTATAGACCAGCGTCACGCTCCAGAACGTGCGTCCACGGAGCCTGCGGTAGGTGGAATCTACCAGCTCTTCAGGGACCTTCCGTGCCGAAGGCTTGCTGACGCGGAATATGGAGTAAAGGGACATTATTCCTCTTCGTCGGACAAGGGTATTATCTCTTCCAGTTTATCCAGGATGGCGTCGCTGAGCCCGGTGTCGTCATACTGTTTGCACACGTCGGCAATGTAAAGGATGACACGTGTAGAGGTTTCAAACTCGGAGCTGCCAAGATGGCCCCATTCGAAGTAGAAGGCGGCGGTTTCCAGCAGCTGCTGGGCAAAGCGGGAGGTAAGCGACGCGGCCTTGTCCGCGGCCCCCAGATAGTAATAGTTCTCAATCATCTGGGCCACCATATAATCGTTGGCGGCAAAGCCCAGGGGTATGCTTTCCAGAGGGAATTGGCTTTCGGGGAAGTTCTCCTGGCACATATCCAGCACCTCCAGGGCCTTTTCCTTCTCCCCTGCATCCACAAGGGCGTTCGAGAGGGTAAGGAACAGCTGGCGCTGCGAAAGGACGCCAAGGAAAGTGTAATAGTTCTGGTAATCGGCAAAATAATCGGTCCGGCGCACGGCATCCCACTTATACACTTCCTTGAAACGTTTGTACAGGGCAAGGGCGTCCACCTTTCCGGCGTCGGTTGTGCCTATCTTGTTCTTGATGGGAGTAAAGCGATAGGAGAAACCGTCGTGCATCAGGTATTCTTTAAGGCCGATGTTCAGGTCCCCGCCCATATTGAGCATGCTGATGGGACGGTCCCACTGGTAATTTGACAGCAGGTCCAGCATAAAGATCTCGGGCTTGGTAAGGTATTCCTTGCCGGAAGAAATGGTGAGGGTTATTTGATCGGGAATCTGGCTGGCAAACATCTCAGGGACAATGCCGTACTTCAGGCAGTTCTCCTTGTTGACCGGTATCACAAGCTTGCGGGCACAGATGTAATCCAGGTTCCGTCCGCTCTTCAGCGGAATGGTCTTCTTGGGATCCTTGAATACAGCCATCACATCGCTCAGCAACATTGGAACGTTTTCATCGTCAATGATGTAAACATATTCATTAGTGCCGTACAGATATTGCCTTGCAGGGATAGTGAGGTTCAAGGGGGCGCTTTCGTTGCAGGCCCACTTCATCTGGTCGATGTACCAGTCGGTGCCAAGCAGCGAGGTGTTAACGACACGCACATCCGTGCGGACGCTCTCCACCTCCTGGGCATACCACAGGGGGAAGGTATCGTTGTCTCCATGGGTTATCAAAAGGCCGTTCTGCCCAACGGAATTCAGGTAATTATAGGCCATTTCGGGGGCGGTGTAGCGGTTGGAACGGTCGTGATCGTCCCAGTTCTGGGCACCCATCAGGGCGGGAACGCCAAGACACAGCACCGAAACGCCCGCGGCCACGGCCTTGGAGCTCCTGGGGCCGGCGGCATTGCTTATCCACTCCCACAGGGCGGCGACTCCAAGACCTACCCAGATGGCAAACATATAGAAGGAACCCGCATAGGCATAATCCCTCTCCCTGACCTGGTATGGCGGCTGGTTCAGGTACAGCACGATTGCGATGCCTGTCATGAAGAACATCAGGAACACCAGCCAGCTTCCCCTCTTGTCTTTGTCGAACTGGAACACAAGGCCCAGAAGACCAAGCAGCAGCGGAAGGAAATAGTAATGGTTCTTTCCCTTGTTTTCACGGAGAGGTGCGGGAGCGTCACTCTGGTCCCCCAGCCTGATGGCATCGATAAAGCCTATGCCGCTCTCCCAATTCCCGTAGAATATCTCACCGGGCATGGGGCTGTGAATCTCGTTCTGCCTGCCCACGAAATTCCACATGAAATACCTCCAATACATCCAGTTCAGCTGGTAGTCAAAGAAGTATGCCATATTGGCCTTGAAACTTGGTTTGCGGGAGGTGGCGCCGCGAACCTTCGTCCCCTTGCCCTGGGTGTAGGTGTCGTAGAAGTCCTTGTAACGGGGATCGGCGTTGGACCACATCCTGGGGAAGAGCATCTTCCCCTCGGGGCGGTAAACCGCATCCGTAGGACCATCGGCATTGATATATTTCCCATTCAGGGGAGCCCAATACTTGCTGTTGGAAAGGTCGTAAGGGGCGTCGAAATACTGGCCGTAAATAAGCGGGGTAGAGCCGTACTGCTCACGGCTGAGGTAGCGCACCAGGGTGTAGGGATTATCGGGCTGATACTCGTTGGTGGGCGTTTTAACGCTGGAGCGGATTATCACGATGGAGAACAGCGAGAAACCTATCACAAGAGTGGTGACGCAAAGCACCACCGTATTCAGGAACACTTTCCCTTTTTTCAGGCTCTCGAACAGCCCCCAGAAACACAGGGCCAGAAGGGCCAGCATGAAGAAGAGCGCACCGCTGTTGTACGGTAGGCCGAAACCGTTCACGAATATGCGGTCGAAGAAAGCCGCAAGCTTCGGAAGGTAAGGGATGAAAAGGTACACCAGCAGGAACTCTATCACTACGCCTACAATGAAGATGAAGGCCAACTTCTTGAAGGGCAGTTTCTTGTCCTCGTTCTTCCGGTAGTAGTACATGAACACGAAGGCCGGAATGGTGAGAAGGTTCAGAAGGTGCACGCCGATGGACAGGCCCATCAGGAAGGCTATCAATACTATCCAGCGGTTGGCGTGGGGTTCGTCGGCCGATTCATACCATCGGCACATCGCCCAGAAAACCAGGGCGGTGAACAGCGACGACATCGCATAGACCTCCCCTTCCACAGCACTGAACCAGAAGGTGTCGGAGAAGCAGTAGGTAAGGGCGGAAACTGCGGCCGATCCCATAATGGCTATTCCCTGCCCCACCGTCATTCCGTTCAATGCGGATGAGCCTCCCTTTCCAAGCACCAGCCTCTTGGCGAAAAACACCGTCGTCAGATAGAGCAGGAAAATGGTGAGTGCGCTCAGAATGGCGTTCATGCCATTCACCGCCACGGCAGCATGCTCTGCGCTGAAAGGAATTGTGAAAAACCTTGCAATCAATTGGAATACAGGGTTTCCCGGAGGATGGCCCACTTCCAGCTTGTATGACGAGGCTATGAATTCACCGCAATCCCAGAAAGAAGCCGTGGGTTCAATGGTGCACAAATACACTGCTGCCGAAATCAGCAGGACGGCCAGGGATACTATCTTGTTCCAAAAATTAAACTTCTTCACACTCATTAACTATTATAACTTGCAAATATACGAATAATTATCCTATCTTTGTCGTAAAGCAAATACAAGATTATGAATCGGACTATCATCACTTTAGCTGCAATCCTGCTCTCCTGCACCACTCTCCTGGCCCAAAACCGCCCCCCTCGTCCCGCCGGAAAAGAGGGCGGAAAAGAAGCCGAGAAAAGCGAAAAGGAAGCCCCTCCGGTGAACCTGAATTTCACTTCCGGACTCTTCTCCTATGCCCAGAACGACAAGGACTGGTATCTTGAAATTCCGGATTCCCTGCTTGGGCGGCGCATCCTTGCCGTCACCCGCTACGTCACCAACACGGCCGGCGCCGGCGTTTATGGCGGAGAGGAAATCAATGACGCAATGATTTACTGGGAAAAGGCTTCCAACGGAAATCTGCTGCTCCGCGTAGATGTCCTCAATATTCAGGCCAACAAAGAAGATATCATTGCCGAAGCCGTGCGTGTTAGCTCGGAAAATCCCATTGTGGCCTCCTTCAAGCCCGAAAAGAACGGAAGCGCCGGCACCACCCGCATCAAAGTGAACAGCCTTTTCGAAGGGGACCTTCAAATCTTCTCCCTTGACAGCCGCGTCAAAAAACAGAACAATCTTGGGAATTTAAAGGCCGATGCCTCCTTCATCAACAGCATCCGCAGTTATCCTATCAATACCGAGGTCAGCGTAACCAAGACCTACAGTTATAGCCAGCCCCAGGGCGGAGGTCCGGGCGGCGGGGGCGCACCTTCCCCCGGCGGTTCCAGAAGCCTTCCGGCCGGACGCGAGGCCGGCGTTGTGACCATAGTCACCAACACTTCCATGATACTGCTGCCGGAAAAGCCCATGCAGCAGCGCTGGTTCGACCCCCGAGTTGGCTATTTTGCAAACGGTTACACCCATTTCTCGGATGATCAGCAGGGCGTTGAGCAAGTTCGATTCATCACCCGCTGGCGGCTGGAAGCCCGTCCCGAAGATGTTGAAAGGCAGAAACGCGGCGAACTTGTAGAGCCCGTCAAGCCCATCATCTATTATATCGATCCGGCCACGCCCAAGCAGTGGCGCAAGTATCTCATTGCCGGCGTGAACGACTGGCAGGCCGCCTTCGAACAGGCCGGATGGAAGAATGCCATCCGCGCTGAAGAATGGCCCGAAGACAATCCCGACATGTCCCTTGAAGACGCCCGCTTCTCGGTAATCCGTTACCTGGCGTCCCCTATCGCCAACGCCTACGGCCCGAATGTGCACGACCCGCGTTCCGGGGAAATACTCGAAAGCCACATCGGCTGGTACCATAATGTAATGACTCTTGTGCACGACTGGTATCAGGTCCAGGTTGCCGCCGTGGACCCTCGTGCACGTGCATTCAAGTATGACGAGGAACTTATGGGTGACCTTATCCGCTTCGTCTCGTCCCACGAGGTGGGCCACACTCTGGGCCTTCGCCATAACAAAGGCTCGTCCAGCTTCACTCCGGTCGAGAAACTTCGCGACAAGGCCTGGGTGGAAGCCAACGGCCACACCGTAAGCATTATGGACTATGCCCGGTTCAACTATGTTGCCCAGCCAGAGGACGGAATCGGCAAAGAGGGCATTTATCCGCGCATCAACACCTACGACAAATGGGCCATCGAATATGGCTACAAACCCACCTACATCGATAATCCCAAGGAAGACCACCTGTGGTGGAACAAGGAAATCATCGCCCGCCTGGAGGCCGATCCCCGTCTCTGGTTCGGCGGTGAAGGCTACGACCAGGACCCCCGCGCTCAAAGCGAGGACCTGGGTGACGACGCCGTGGAGGCCAGCCGTTACGGCATCCTGAACCTCCGGCGCATCATTGGAGAACTGCCTGCCTGGAACAGCGAAGAGGCCAATATGTACACCAACCTTAGCCGTATGTATGAAGCCGTCGTTTCCCAGTATAACCGCTATATGGGCCACGTCGCAATGAATATCGGCGGCCGGTATATCACCAATATCAGCGTGGAGCAGGCCGGTCCCAAGTATGCCCCTGTCCCCAAGGAGCACCAGAAAAAGTGCCTGGACTTCCTGAACGAGAGCCTGTTCAAGAAACCGGCGTGGATTGTGGAACAGCCCTTCATCTTCACCCTTACCGACACTCCCGACAGCAAATATCTCTATCCCCTCGTCAACAATTTGATCAGCAGCAATTTCCTGCTTGGAATAGACCGCCTGGACAGAATGAGCCAGTTCGCCCAGAGCGACGGGAGCAACTACAAGGCCGAAGACTATATGGCCGATTTGCACGGCATGATTTTCACCGAACTGGAAAAAGGCGGCAACGTCGAGAGCTATCGCCGTTACCTGCAAACCCGCTTCGTGACAAGCGCCCTCGATGTGGTGAAAAACGAGCGCAACCGCTCATCCGTGAGCTACGCCCTCATCCTTGCCGAACTGGAGAACATACGCAGCAAGGCCGCCAAGGCCAAATCCGGCGATGCCGCCACCAAGGCCCACTGGCAAGCCCTTGCCCAGCAAATCACCAAAGCACTGGAATAGCGGAAAACGCCACCCGTGAAAAAACTCCCGTGCACGGTATTTCGTGCACGGGAGCCTAGATTAACCGGAATCAGGCTAGTCCTGAATTGCAGCGATACCGGGGAGAATCTTGCCTTCGATGGCCTCAAGCATGGCGCCGCCGCCGGTGGAGACGTAGCTCACCTTATCGGCATAACCCATCTGGGTGACGGCTGCAACGGAATCGCCGCCTCCCACCAGGGTGTAGGCGCCGCTAGCGGTGGCTTCGGCCAGGTCTTCGGCAATCTGGAGCGTACCCTTGGCGAAGTTGGGAAGTTCGAAAACGCCCACGGGACCATTCCAGAGGATGGTTTTGGAGGCAAGGATTATCTTCTTCCAGTTCTCCAGGGATTCGGGGGACGCGTCCATGCCTTCCCACTCGTCGGGAATCTGGTCGATGGGGAAAATCTGGCGGGGCGTATCGTTGTCGAAGCTTTGGCCGCACACGGTGGCAACAGAAAGGCTAAGGTTCACGCCTTTCTCCTTGGCCTGCTTCATGATTTCAAGGGCATCGGGGATGAGCTCGTCCTCGTGCAGGGACCGGCCGATGCGGCCGCCCTGGGCCTTGATGAAGGTATAGCCCATGCCGCCGCCGATGATAAGGTTGTCCACCTTGCCCACCAGGTTTTTCAACACAGCCAGCTTGGAGCTTACCTTGGAGCCGCCGATGATGGCGGTGAGGGGACGCTTGGCGTTCTTCAGGACATTGTCGATGGCCTTGATCTCGCCTTCCATCAGGTAGCCGAACATCTTGTCATTGGGGAAGTACTCGGCAATGAGGGCTGTGGAACCGTGAGCACGGTGGGCGGTACCGAAAGCGTCGTTGATGTAGCAGTCGGCATAGGAGGCCAGCTTCTTCACGAACTCCTTCTGGGAGGCCTTGACGGCAGCTTTTGCAGCCTTCTTCTCTTCGTCGGTGGCATCCTCGGCCAGGCCGCGGGGCTTGCCTTCTTCTTCGGCGTAATAGCGCAGGTTCTCAAGGAGAAGGGCTTCGCCGGGCTTCAGGGCTGCGGCCTGTGCATCGGCCTTCTGGCAGTCATCGGCGAACTGGACGGGAACGCCCAGGCACTCGCTCACGCGGGCGACGATGTGCTTGAGGGAGAACTTCGGGTCCACCTTCTTGGGACGGCCCAGATGGGACATGATGATCACGGAGCCGCCGCTCTCGAGCACCTTCTTGAGGGTGGGCATAGCCCTGCGGATACGGGTGTCGTCCGTAATTTCGAAATTCTCGTTAAGGGGAACGTTGAAGTCCACGCGTACGATGGCTCTCTTGCCGCTAAAGTCGTACTTGTCAATGAATTGTTGCATAGAGTATCTTATAATTAAAACTTGATTTCTGAACAGTTTACAAAAATAACTATCTTTGTGGAAATTTCAAAAACTATGGCGGTAGAGTTCCCTGCACAATACTGGAAAGATTACGAACTTCTGGATTCCGGAAACGGAGAAAAGTTGGAGCGCTTTGGCCGATACATCCTTCGCCGTCCGGAGCCCAAGGCCCTTTGGACTCCGTCCCTGAGCGAACCGGAATGGCGTCGCAAGGCCGATGTCAGCTTCATCCCCGGTGCCGGCTTCGGCAAAGCCGGAAAGGAGGACAGCGGCACCTGGGAGCGCCATCGCAAGACGGAAGACCAGTGGGGCATTGTATATAACGGCCTCCCGGATGCGGAAACCCACGCCGCCAGCGACCTTCACCTCTCGCTGCGCCTTGGACTCACCGCCTTCAAGCACGTGGGCGTTTTCCCGGAGCAGGCCCCGAACTGGGAATTCATCTTCAAGGAAACCGCCCGACTTAGCCGCATCCACAAAGCCAACGGTCTCCCAGCCCCGAAAGTGCTGAACCTCTTCGCCTACACCGGCGCCGCCTCCATCGCCGCCAAGTGCGCCGGGGCCGATGTCACGCATTTGGATTCAGTGCGCCAGGTGGTCACCTGGGCCCGCGAAAACATGGAACGGAGCGGGCTGGACGGCATTAGATGGGTAGTGGAAGACGCCCTCAAATTCGCTCGTCGCGAAGCCAGGCGGGGTAAGCGCTACGACGGCATAATCCTTGACCCCCCGGCTTACGGCCACGGTCCCGACGGTGAAAAATGGAAATTGGACGAACTCCTATTCGGCCTGCTTCAGAATGTGGCCGAAATCCTGGGTGAAAGGGATTCCTTCATGATCCTGAACCTGTATTCCAACGGCTACAGTGCCGCCTTTGGGGAAACCATAGTGCAGGAAGCCTTCGGCCGGAAATATTCCCAGATGAGCTCCGGGGAACTGGCGCTGAACGATTCTTTCGGCAAAGTGCTGCCGCTAAGCATTTACGTCCGGCTGAAACGATAGTCCAGCACCGCCGGCCTGTAGCGAAGCGTGAGGTAAAGCGCCCGTATTGCAAGGTGTACAAAATAGGCGGCCATAAGTACGTGCAGGGGCTTTTCCGGCCACAGCAAATTTCCGGCAAACCAAAAAGCGAAGAAGCCCACGGCGCAAAGCAAAGTGCTGTTTCTAAGGTCTTTGGAAGCAGTCGCACCAATAAAAACCCCATCCCAGATAAAAGCCGCGCACCCGATAAGCGGCATAAGAAGCAGCCAGCCCGTGTAATGTTTTCCGGCGGCAACTACCCCTGGATCGGAGGTCATAAGATGGAAGATAGGCTCGCCCCCGACGCCGTAAAGGAGCATAAAAAGCGCGGTTACCGCCGCTCCCCAGAGAAAACAAGCATTCACAGCGCTTTTTACCCCGGCCTTCGAACCGGCACCTATGAATCGGCCCGTAAGAGCCTCGGCCGCAAAGGCGAAACCGTCGGTGAAATAGGAGAAAAGCATCAGCAATTTCATAAGGATGGCGCTCACCGCCAGCATCATATCCCCAAGACGAGCGCTGATGATTGTAAAACCTATGTACACCGCAATCATACCCATCGAACGCAGGAAAAGATCGAAATCCTGGTGCCACCTAACCCCCTGATCCTGAAGCAATTGCTGATTTCTCTCGTTCAAATTTCGAACGAGAGATTTGCATAAGTCGCTGATGTATAGGCGTTTAAGTGCCACTAGGAAATAGAGGAAGCCGGTCCATTGGGCAATGACGGTGCCGATGGCGACGCCCGCAAGGCCAAGGCGTGGAAGCCCTGCCCAGCCGAAGCCCAGGCAAAGCGACAGGAGGATGTTCGTCGCATTGATGATAAGGTCGGTGAGCATGGGGCGGATGCTGTCCTGCAGGCCGATGAACCAACCCTTCATGACAAAGAGCGACAGGGTGGCCGGCGCCGCCCAGATGCGGATATAGAAATAGCGGGTGGCAAGACTTCGGACCTCGGGTGAGCAATCGACAAAAAGGAATGCCGCCTGCACAATCACCCACTGCAGCGCGATCAGGGCCAGGGCCCACAGTAGCGCAAGACGAAGATAACGGGCCAGGATGGCCTTCTCCAGGATGGCATTGCCTTCACCGAAAGCCTGGGCGGTGAGCCCTCCGGTGCCTGTTCTCAAAAAACCGAAACTCCAGTAAAGCAGGTCGAAAAGCATGGTTCCCACCGAGATTCCGCCTATGAGCGCGGCCGATGTATAATCCCCTCCGCCCAGATGTCCCACCACGGCGATGTCCACCATTCCCACCAGCGGGATGGTGATATTGGCCAGAATGCTGGGACCGGCCAGACGAAGGATTTCCCGACTGATTCTCATCGGAACTTTTTGTCCTCTTCCAACATACCCAGATAGGAATTATAGCGCTCCGGGGCTATCAGGCCGGCATCCACGGCAGCTTTAACCGCACAGCCCGGCTCGTGGGTATGGGTACATGGTGTGAATCGGCAATCGGCCGAAGCCTTCAGCATTTCCGGGAAATAGCGTGCAATCTCCTCCTTTTGGACATCCACCAGGCCGAAGCCTCGAATGCCCGGAGAATCAATCACATAACCTCCGGAGGAAATGGGGTACATTTCGTACAGCGAAGTGGTGTGTTTTCCCTGCAGGTGAACGGAAGAAATGGCCCCGACCTTGGGATCCAGAGAAGGGTCCAGCGCCTTGATAAGGGAACTTTTCCCTACCCCGGATTCGCCTGAAAACAGGTTCACCCGTCCTTTACAGACCTCCCGGATTCCGTCTATGCCCTCTCCGGTAACGACTGATGTCTCGATGACGGGATAGCCGGCCCCCTCGTAGATACTGCGGAAACGGGCTATTTCATCGGCCGAAAAATCCCTGTACATGTCGGTCTTGCCAAGGACGATGGTGGCGGGAATGCCGTAAAGTTCGCAGGTAAGCAGGATTCTGTCCAGGAAAGGCAGCTTCACCTCCGGAAAATACAGGGACACGATTATATAGGCCATGTCGACATTGGCGGCGATGATATGTGCCTGGCGGGAAAGGTTGGTGCTTCGGCGAATCACGTAATTACGCCGAGGAAGGATTTCGGTGATGAGGGCAAGCGGTTGGCCGCCGTCCCGGGACTCTTCCAAGCAGTAGCAAACCCTGTCGCCCACGGCAATAGGGTTGGTTATCTCGCTGGCTTTCAAGCGAATCTTTCCCCGCAGGACCGCAGGAAAAGGATTCCACTGAGGCAAGGCCGACAGCACATAATGACTCCCGGCATTTTTCACCACCGTCGCTTCCATTCCTTGATTATGCGTTTTACTCCGCAAATATAGCGATTATTCCCGGCACTCCCCTGCTTCACTGAAAAAATCGGCTATGCGCCAATCAGTTAATGAACAAGACTATTTCAGGAAGACGAAGAACACGGCGAGGACCAGGCAGACGAAGGCGGCAATGTGGTTCCACTGGATGGGCTGGCCCTTGAAGAAGATGATAACGAGGATAGAGAAAACGGTGAGTGAGATAACTTCCTGAATCACTTTCAGTTGCAGCAGGTTGAAAGGACCGCCGTTACCAACGAAGCCAATCCGGTTGGCCGGAACCAGAAGGCTATACTCGAAGAATGCGATTCCCCAGGAAAAGAGGATGACCAGTATAAGTGGCCAGCCGTCAGAGATTTTCATCTCGTTCAACTTAAGATGTCCGTACCAGGCGAAGGTCATCAGGACATTGGAAAAAACCAGCATTAAAATGGTCCAGAAAGCTTTCATTTCATTCTCTCGTTAAAATTCGGCGCAAAGTTAATAAAAAGTTGTTTTTCAAGAGCCGAATCATTAAATTTGTAAGGAACGAATAGACCAATATGACTGTAAGGATACAACTTCATTACAATACTGTTTGGGGAGAGAGCATCAGACTTAGAATTGGAAATCGTCGCATCCCCATGGATTATGCCCCCGGAGGCGTTTGGCAGATAATGCTCACCGAAAGGGACATCAAGGACAAGGATGAATTCCGCTTCGAGCTGCTTCAAGACGGCAAGGTGGTGAAGCAGGAGTGGCGCGGCCATTATTTCAAGGCCCCTAAAGCCCAAAAAAACATAATTATACGAAGCCGATGGCTGGACACGCCGGAGGATGCCGCCCTGTGGTCGCCCGCCTTCAGCAAACTCATTTTCGATGCCCCGGATGAAGAAGAATATGCCGAAGGGAATATCTGCCTGAGGGTATCGGCCACGAAAGTGAGGAAGGGAGAAGCGCTGGCGATAGTGGGTATGGGCAAGGCGTTGGACGGTTGGTCGAAGCCGCACAGGATGCAGGGAACAGGCTTTCCCTGGTGGTTCCTGTCGCTGGATGTGAACGCCCCCCTGGAATACAAATTCGTAATCGTGGATGCCCAAAGCGGCGAAATCAAGTGCTGGGAAGACGGCCCGAACCATTTCCTGGCCGAAGTCCCGCCTCCCGGAGTCCAGCTGATTGTGGCCGACTTTGAACCCAAATTCAGCCGCGAGCCCTGGAAAGGCGCAGGACTGGCAATACCGGTGTTTTCCCTCCGCAGCAACGACAGCTTCGGGATCGGTGAATTCCACGACCTAATCCCCCTGGCCGATTGGGCCGCCGAATGCGGGATGTGCATAATCCAGCTCCTTCCGGTGAACGACACCACCATAAGCCACACTTGGCAGGACAGCTATCCTTACAATGCCGTGAGCTCCTTCGCCTTGCATCCGCTTTACATTCACCTGCCGGATGCCGGCGCCCCCCAGGACGCTGCCTATCTTAAGAAAAAAGCCAAACTGGAAGCCTTGCCGCAACTGGATTACGAGGCCGTGGAAAGGGCCAAAATGGAAATCCTGCACAGCATTTTCGAAAGCCCGGATGCAAAAAAACTGCTTCAGAGCAAAGAGTACAAGGACTTTGTAAAAGAGAACGGAGACTGGCTAATCCCTTATGCCCGTTTCTGTGAAAAACGCGACGGGGCCGATTCTCCGGGCCGCGAATTCTACTGCTTTGTCCAATATCACCTGGACCGCCAGCTCAAAGAGGCCGTCGCATACGCCCACTCGAAAGGCATCGCCATAAAAGGAGACCTCCCCATCGGCGTCAGCGCCTCCAGCGTAGATGTACAGGAGCATCCTGAACTCTTCCACCTTGACAGCCAGGCCGGGGCCCCGCCGGACTTCTTCGCAAAGGACGGACAGAACTGGGGCTTTCCCACTTATAATTGGGAAAAGATGGCGGCCGATGGCTACAGTTGGTGGAGGGCCCGCCTGGGCAAAATGGCACAGTATTTCGACGCCTTCCGCATAGACCACATCCTTGGTTTCTTCCGAATCTGGGAAATACCGAAGCCCCACCGGAGCGGTCTCCTTGGCCATTTCAACCCAGCCCTGCCTTATCCCGAAGAGGAACTGCGCAAAGCCGGTTTCAAGCCCGGGGAAGGAGAAGGCACCGATGTCCTTTTCCTTGAAGACCCATACCGGAAAGGCTATTGGCATCCCAGGATTGAGGGTTATGAAACCGAAAGCTTCGCACTTCTTCCCGCCCCGCAGAAAGAGCGATTCAGGGCGCTGCACGAGGATTTCTTCTGGCATCGGCATAATGAATTCTGGAGGGAAGGAGCCATGGAAAAACTACCCGCACTCCTTGGTGCATCCGGAATGATGGTATGCGGGGAGGACCTTGGAATGATACCCTCCTGCGTTGCTCCGGTAATGAAGGAACTGGGCATCCTGAGCCTGGAAATCCAGCGTATGCCCAAGGCTCCCGGGGAAGAATTCGGCCGTCCCGAGCGCTATTCCTACAACAGCGTGTGCTCTACCGGCACCCACGATACCTCCACGCTGCGGGCCTGGTGGGAAGAAGACCGGGAGAGCATCCAGACCTACTACAACAATGTTCTGGGCTGCGAAGGCGAGGCTCCATGGTTCTGCGATGCCTGGATAGCCTCCATTATAATTTCAGCCCACCTGGCCTCTCCCGCCATGCTTGCCATCTTCCCCTTGCAGGACTGGCTTGCCATGGACGATTTCGCCCGCTACGGAGGAACGCCGGCCGATGAAAGGATAAACGTACCGGCTTCGTCCCGCCATTACTGGCGCTTCAGGATGCACTGCACCCTGGAGAAACTTGTGGAAAACGAAAAAATGAATGCCCGGATACGCACTATGGTGTACTCTTCAGGCCGATAAAACTCCGGCAAAGGCCCATTGAAAGGCTTTCCGTGCGCACATCAGAAAAACCGGCCCCTTCCATCATCCGGCAGAATTCCTCCGGAGAAGGAAAGGCGTAAACCGAAGCCGGAAGATATTTGTAGGCCGCCTTGTCGCCAGAAACAGCGCCGCCAATCCAGGGCAGGATATGCCTGAAATATATACCGTAGGCCCATCTGGGGACCTTGCCCGCCGGCACGGAAAGTTCCAGGATAACCAGCTTTCCGCCAGGTGAAAGGACACGATAGAATTCCTCCAGCCCTTTCTCCTTATGCTCGAAATTACGGATTCCGAAAACGCAGCAGACACGCTCGAAACTGCGGTCGGCAAAGGGAAGGTCCTCGCCGTCTGCAACTTGAAGGCTGATCTTATCGGAAACTCCGGCCTTCCTGGCCTTCTCGTTCACAAGGGCCATCATCCCCATGGAAATATCCACGCCTATCACCACCGAACCTTCGGCCGAGGCCTTTGCAATGGCGATGGTGGAATCGCCGGTCCCGCAGGCCACATCCAGGATATTCAGGGGCTCGGGGCCGACAATTTCCTTCAGCACATGCTTTCGCCACAGCTTGTCCACATCCAGCGACATGATATGGTTCAAGCGGTCGTAGGATGGGGCAATCCCATCGAACATCTCCTTTATTCTATCTTTTTTACTCATAAACGTTGAATCTAAGGTAGTAATAGCGCTCAGCAGAGCGCCCTCCTCTAAGGCACTGGATCATATCCGCTTCCGCCCCATGGATGGCAGCGCAGGATGCGCCGGACACTCAGGTAAAGCCCCTTGAAGGGACCGTGCTTACGGAAAGCCTCAAGTGCATACTGCGAACAAGTTGGGGTAAAGCGGCAGCTTGGAGGAGTGAAGGGGCTGATGCAAAGCTGGTAAAACTTTATCAGCACCACAAAGGGAAAAATGAGTATGTCTTTCAGCCACTTCATTTTATTGCCGAAAGGACACGAGTCATGCAACAGAAGATTTCCTCGTAAGGAAGGACTTCGGCACTGGTATAGATGAAAATCATATCGGCCTTGAACTCCGGTTTTTGCCGACGGTAGCTTTCGCGGATGCGCCTCTTCAAAAGGTTGCGCTTGACCGCACGCTTGAAGTTGCGTTTCGGGACCGATACCAGAATGCGGGAAGGCAGGTCGTCTTCCCGAAGCAGATATTTACAACGGATGCAGCCTTCCTGAACGCTTTTTCCATGTTGGAACAAATACCCCACGGCGGTTTTGCCGCAGAGTTTTTCCTGCTTAGGAAGGCCCTGGCTCATCAACTGAGGCTTTGCAGGTAAAGCTCGATTGCCTTGGCAACCGACGGAGCCTCCGGAGAGGGAGCCTTTACGTCTATCCGCAGCCCGGCGTCCTCCATCGCATGAACGATGGAACGCCCGTAAGAGACCATCTTGATGCTTCCCTGCTCGAAATCGGGGAAGTTCTCCTTGAGGGAATTGACATCGGCCGGATTGTAAAAGACAATCATGTCGTAGGTGTGCAGGTCCAGTTCCTTGAGGTCCCGGCTCACGGATTTAACGAAAACGCCGGTGGAATAGTCCAGGTGATGGGCGTCGAAGAGCTTGGAAATTGCGTCGGAAGAAGAAGTGTCCGACATTGCAATGAGGAACTTTTCCCCCTTATGCTTGGGGCCGATGAGGGCCACAACGCTCTCGGGAGTGCCGTTTCCGTAAAAAATCTTGCGCTTGCGGTAAACGATGTGTTTCTGCAGGTACATGGCCACTGCCTCTGTGGTGCAGAAATACTTCATCGTCTCGGGAATCTTTACCCTGAGGTCTTCGGCCAATGAAAAGAATGCGTCAATGACGTGACGGGAGGAAAAAACGATGGCTGTATAATCCAGAAGGCCTATTCTCTGTGCCCTGAATTCCCTTGAGGAAAGAGGCTCTATTTTGAAAAAAGGATGAAAATGGAATTCTACCCCGAATTTCTCCGAAACGTCATTATATTGCGTCAAAACACGCGGAGCGTTTTGCGATACCAGAATGTTTTTGATGCTCATTATTGTTCTCCTCTGCTCTACAATAATACTGCTGAAACTACCAACGCGGCAGTGGGCAGCAATTCGAGGGTGCAAAGGTACAAAAAAGTTGTCAAAGGAGAATAAGATATGGACAAAATTTGCATTTTCCGGACCAGATGGAACAGATATACCAGGGCTATTTCGGCATAAAGGACATCCCTGATTAACAAATCTTTGCATCCGAAAAGCGCCTGAATCCCCACGGTCACAAGCAGGAGAACCATAAGGAGGATGAAGAGTGAAAAAGCCGAACGGTAGGCCAGGATATAATACTCGTACCTGCGTTTGGGTTTGAAAATGATATAGGACAGGTATCGAATGAGAATATAGACCAGGAAAACCCCGGCGACAACCGGAAGGCGCAAATCCGGATTCAAGCCGTCCAGGAAGGTGGCGGGCCACAGACGGTAGCGGTTTACGATAAGGATTGCCGGAATGATGAAGGCAATGGCTATCGTATTGCGGTCCCGGCTGACCCTTAGGCTGTGTTCAAGCGCACGGCTGCCACGAGAGCGGAAGATATGGTCGGCAAGATAGGGTGCGAGTTCCAGGAAATCGTCAAGCAATATCAAGGCCAGCAGTACGAATACCACCACCAGAATATTGGCAAATATCGATGTTCCTATCACTTAATTACCCCTTTTTGCATTGTATCCCATTTCCTTGAGAATGGCCGTCACTCTGTCCCGGAAATCCCCCTGTATGGTAATTTCCCCGTCCTTTGCACTGCCGCCCACTCCAAGTTTTGTCTTGAGCGTGCGCCCAAGTTCCTTCAGGTCGTCGGCCGAGCCTTTGAATCCGCTTACAAGCGTTACCTGCTTCCCTCCCCTGTTCCGCCGGTCTATACCGACGATAAGTTTCTGGCGCTCAGGGGGAAGCGTTTCCTCCGGAGCATCCTGAGAAGTGGTGTATTTAAAGTCCGGATTAGTGGAATAGACCACGCCCAGACGAGCTTTCCAGTCATTTTCGGCCATAGCGCAAAGTTACGAAAAGTCTATAAATCGGACAACAAGAGTGCAAGGCTGGTTCCCTGTACATAAAGGCGGGACTGAAGCCCGGCCTCACGGCCGGCATCCACGTTCTCCGGATTGTCGTCAATGAAAAGGATTTCATCGGCAGGAAGGCCGATGCGCCGCACCACCTCGTCGAAAATCTGCCTTGAAGGCTTCCGCATCTTCATATCACAGGAAATGAACTGCTCCTTGAAGGTGCGGTCCGGCTCGACCCCGGCCTCCCGCATGATTTCGTAGGTGCGGGCCATGGAAATGGGGTTGTTGTTGGAAAGCAGGTACAGGGGATAGCGCTCGCTCAGGCGGTTCACCAGGGCGGCAGTCTCCTCCGGCATACCCAGCAGAAGAGCACCCATGCACCTGTCAACGTCCTCCTTTTTGGAGCCGGGGCGGGATTCGGCAAGGATCAGCTCACGGAAATGCTCGTGCGACAGGCGTCCGGCCTCCATTTCCCCGTAAATGCCTTTCTGGTGGCTGGGGTCCAGAAGTTCGGTTATCCTGTCAAAACCAAGGATGGTCTGGAAGGCGTGGATGCATCGGCTCAAGTCCAGGTCGATGAGCACCCCGCCAATGTCAAAAACGATGGCGTTTATCATATCGTCCCCAAATTTAAGGAAAAATTATTATCTTTCGGAACAAAATAGATAGCATGAAAGACCTTCTTAAAATCCTGGGGACATTCAAGTTCTGGAAAGAACTGATTATTATGACTGTAGCTATGGCCATTGCGGCTGCAGCGGTCTATTATTTCCTTATGCCAAGCAAACTGGTCGTGGGTTCCATCACCGGTCTGAGCATCGTTATCTCCAACGTGTGCCTCGCGGCAGGCATAAACCTGAAGGTGTCGGTTGTGATCACAATCATCAATGCAATCCTGATTGTGCTCGCCTGGCTGCTCATAGGCCAGGAATTCGGCGCAAAAACGGTTTACACCGCCCTCATCCTTGGTCCGCTGGTGGACATGTGGGAAAAGATTCTGCCGGTGGAGAAGATTATGGAAGCTGGACAGACTTCCCTTATGGGGGATATCTGGTTCGACCTGCTTTGCTTCGTGCTCATCCTGAGCCTGTCGCAAACAATCCTCTTCCACATAAACGCCTCGACCGGAGGCCTGGACATACTGGCGAAGATAGTGAACAAATACTTCCATTTCGACATTGGCACTTCGGTTACCGTGGCCGGTGGAATAATCTGCTGCACGGCTTTCGCCATCAATCCTTTCCGCCTTGTCGTCATAGGCCTCATTGGAACCTGGATCAACGGTATCGCCCTGGATTATTTCACGGCCGGCATGAACCGCAGGAAAAGGGTTTGCATTATATCCAACGACTACGAAAAAATCAAGGATTACATAGTAAAAGACCTTGCCCGAGGATGCAGCCTTTACGAGGTTACCGGCGGCTATAGCGGTAAGAAATCGATGGAAATCCAGGCCCTGCTCACCAAGGACGAGTTTGCCGGACTTATGGCCTACATTAAGAATAATGGCATGCAAAGTTTCATCACCGCCGGTAATGTGAGCGAGATTTATGGCACATGGAACGAAAAAAGCCGTCGTCCGAAGAAAAATTTCATCTAAAACGACGGTTTGGCACGATATTCGGAATAAGAGGTATCAGACATAAATATTGATACCTTACTATAAAACCCCGCCGCCAATTGAGAAATTCGCGAGCGGGGGTATTCTTTAATAATACCTGTAGAAAAGGGCGATGCTCTCCATTCCGGCAAAGAATTGACGCAGGAGGAAACTCTCATTGGGGGAATGGATGGTGTCCCTCTCGAGGCCGAAGCCCATAAGGAGCGGATCCACTCCCAGGATGCGCTGCATGTCGGCAAGGATGGCGATGGAACCGCCGCCGCGGGCCGGGACGGGCTCTATGCCATAGACCTGGGCCATTGCCTTGGAGGCCGCCTGATAGGCGTGGGAGCTGATGGGGATAAGGAATCCGTCACCGCCCTCGCAGGGAGATACGCTCACTTTCACGTAAGGCGGAGCTATCTTCAGGAAATGCTCGGTGAAGAGTTTTGTGATTGTGGCCGAATCCTGATTGGGGACAAGGCGCATCGATATCTTGGCGTGGGCTGTGGAAGGGAGCACAGTCTTGGCGCCCTGCCCGGTGTAACCGCCCCAAATGCCGCAAACATCCAGCGAAGGACGTATGGCGGTGCGCTCAATGGTGGTATAGCCCTCCTCTCCCTTGACTTCGTTGATGTCCAGGAAACTCTTGTACTCCTCCATATCGAAGGGTGCACGGTTAAGAAGGGCCCTGTCTTCGGCCGATAATTCCACAACCGAGTCGTAGAAGCCGGGGATGCAAATGCGGCCCTTCTCGTCCTGCAGCGAGGCTATCATAGAGCATAGGACATTGATGGGATTTGCCACGGCGCCACCGTAATGTCCGGAGTGAAGGTCCTTGTTGGGACCGGTCACAGCCACTTCCAGATAGGCCAGGCCGCGCATTCCGCAGTTCAGGGATGGCACTTTTTCCGAAATCATGGTGGTGTCTGAAACCAGCACGATATCGGACTTGAGAAGATCCTTGTTCTCCCTTATCCAGGCAGGAAGGGAGGGACTGCCTATTTCTTCCTCGCCTTCGAAGATGAATTTCACGTTATGCCGGAGAAGCCCGTTCTGGAGCAAGTATTCAAAGGCCTTTATGTGCATGAAAAGCTGGCCCTTGTCGTCGTTGGCACCACGGGCGTAAATAGCTTCTTCCCCGCTTGCCGGATCCTTGGCAATAACAGGCAGGAAAGGGTCGGTGCGCCATTTTTCGAGCGGCTCCGGCGGCTGGACGTCGTAGTGACCGTAAACCAGGACCGTCTTGGGGGCGCCGATGTCCTTATATCCGAACACTACAGGATTTCCAGAGGTTTCACAAACCTTTGCATCAGTGGCGCCCGCACGCAGAAGAAGGTCAGACAAACGCCTGGCGCACAAATACATATCGCCCTTGTGCTCTGGTTTTGCGCTGATTGAGGGAATCCTGAGGAGCGAGAAAAGCTCCTGGAAAAAACGTTCTTTGTTTTTCTGAATATACTCTTTCATTCGGATTAGTTATTGCAGGGCCCCGCCGGCGAGGTCCAGGATTTCGTTTGTAATCTTTTGCTGACGCCCCTTGTTGTACTGGAGGGTAAGTTCGTCAAGCAGGTCGTTGCCATTGTCCGTGGCGGTTTGCATGGCTATGGTGCGGGCAGCATGCTCCGATGCCGCACTGTCCAAAAGGGCAGCGTACAGTTTCAGCTTCAGGGCTTTAGGCAGGAGTTCCTTCAGGAGTTCAGCCCTGTTGGGTTCTATGATGACGTCAGATTCCTGATTGGTGGCGGGAAGGATCTCTCCCGACAAGATTTCCACCACAGGCACTTGTCGGGAAGTGGATACAAAGTGGGTATAGACCAGCAGAACCTGGCCCAGGAGCCCATCCTCTACATCCTTCATCAACTGCTCCGCCAGTTTCGCCGCAGGGGCATAGGAGGGGTGCTCGGACAGGGAGGTAAAGTCTTCCGGCGAAGGGTAACCGTCCCGGCGCATTGCATCGGCCATTTTCCGGCCGATGGAATAAACCCTGTCTCCATTCTGCCGGATTGAACGCACTTTTGCAATGATGTTGGCATTGAAACCGCCGCAGAGCGAAGAGTTGGATGCCATTGCAACAATGGCTCGGGGCAGGGATTCCCGTTCGGTGTCTGGCGTGACCGGTGCGCCTTTGTCATATCGGCCCAGCTCTGCCAGAATGCCCTGCAGCGCCTTCTCGTACTCCCGCAAGGACTCTGTCGCAGCCTGCACCTTACGCAGTTTTGCCGACGACACCAGTTTCATCGCCGAAGTAATCTTCAGCGTATTCTTCACCGATCCGATCCGGCCCTTTATTTCCTTCAGCGTGGGCATTATGACATAGTGAGTATTACTGATTCGGCGGTATCCTGAAGCAGTTTTTCGACTTCCTGAGTGAGAGCCCCCGCTGCAAGGACATCCAGCACATCGGCCTGATGGGAAGCACGGAGACGGTCAAGGAAAGCGTCCTGGAAGGCCTCTACCTTGCCGATGGGCACCTCCCTCAGCAATCCGCGCGTTCCGCAGTAAAGCACCGCCACCTGCTCCCCGACAGGCATTGGAGAGTACTGCGGCTGTACAAGCAGACGATTGTTTTTCCGCCCCTTGTCAAGAGTGAGTTCCGTGACCTTGTCCACGTCGGAGGAGAACTTGGAGAAAGCCTCCAGCTCGGCCCATTGCGCCTGGTCGATTTTCAAGGTACCGGCCACCTTCTTCATGGATTTTATCTGCGCGCTGCCGCCGACTCGGGAAACGCTTATACCCACGTTCACCGCCGGACGCACGCCCTGGTTGAAAAGCCCCTGCTCCAGATAAATCTGACCGTCGGTGATGGAAATCACGTTTGTTGGAATGTAGGCCGAAACGTCCCCGGCCTGCGTTTCAATGATGGGAAGGGCTGTGAGCGAACCTCCACCCTTCACCTTGTCCTTCAAGGCCTCGGGAAGGTCGTTCATTCCACGTGCCACCTCCTGCTGGTCGATAATCCTGGCCGAACGCTCCAGAAGCCTGGAATGCAGGTAAAAAATGTCGCCTGGATAAGCCTCACGGCCGGAAGGGCGGCGCAGGATAAGGGAAACCTCGCGATAGGCCACCGCCTGCTTGGAAAGGTCGTCATAGACCACCAGCGCATGCCGACCGGTATCGCGGAAATACTCGCCGATGGCGGCTCCGGCGAATGGAGCATAATACTGGAGCGCAGCGGGATCGGCCGCAGTTGCCGCTACCACTACCGTATAATCCATTGCTCCATGTTCCTTCAGGCTTTGGACGATGGAGGCCACGGTAGAGCCTTTCTGGCCGATGGCCACGTAAATGCAGTAAACCGGATCGCCTTTCAGGTAATTCTCCCTCTGGTTTATGATGGTATCGATGGCTATGGCCGTTTTTCCGGTCTGGCGGTCCCCGATAATGAGTTCTCGCTGCCCCCTGCCGATGGGAATCATTGCATCGATGGCCTTGAGTCCGGTCTGGAGAGGCTCGGACACTGGCTGGCGGAAGATAACGCCCGGAGCCTTCCGCTCAAGGGGCATCCTGACGCTTTCCCCCAGGATGGCACCAAGCCCGTCCAGAGGTACGCCCAACGGGTCCACGACCCGGCCCAGAATATTGTCATTCACGGCAATGGAGGCTATTTTTCCGGTGCGGCGAACTATCATTCCCTCCTTGACCTGGTCGGTAGGGCCCATAAGCACGGCGCCCACATTGTCGGTCTCCAGGTTCATCACCACAGCCATTACGCCGCCGCCACAATCCAGGAGTTCTCCGGCCTCGGCCTTGTCCAGTCCGTAAATTCGCACCACGCCGTCGCTTACCTGCAGGGCCTTGCCTATTTCCTCGAACTGCAGTTCATCCTTCATATCGCGGAGCTGCCGCAGCAGGATGTCGCTCACCTCACTTGGTTTCAGTGTTGTTGCCATCAGATTATCCTTCTGTTTTGTTCAATAATTGCTTCTTTCATAAGGTCCAGCCTCCTCTTGACGCTGGCATCCAGAAGATAGTCGTAAGTATCCAGGACGAATCCGCCGATAAGGGCCGGATCCACTTGCACTTCCAGGATAGTATCGTCCCCGGTCTTGCTTTTGACCAGGGCCCTGATTCTTTGAATAAGCCAAGGCGAAGGCTCGGTGGCGCAAACCAGGCTTGCCCGGCGAATGCCCTGGCACTTGTTGTACATGTCTATAAAGTCCCGAAGAATGTCCGACAGAAGTTCATCGCGGCCGTTTTTCAGCACAAGGCCGATGAAACGGCTAAGCTCCGGGGACATCTTGTTGCCAAGGGCCGCCTGCAACAGTTTCTTCTTGTCGAAGGCGGGAACCACATCCTTTGCCTCTATCATCCGCTTCAGTTCCGGCAGGGTAAAAATCGCCCGCTCCAGGACATCGGCCTCGGAGCAGACGACAGCGCCATGACCGGTTTCCTGGACGAATTTCAGAAGCGTCCTGGCATAGCGGGTTATGACAAGGCTTTGGTTCACGATCTTATTTCGGCGTTATGGGCTTCATCTATGAGCTGGTCCAGCAGGGCCTTCTGCCGACTTTCGTCGGACAGTTCCTCGCGAAGGACTTTTTCTGCCATCTGGACACCCAGAAGGCCGATTTCCCTTCGCACGTCGCGCATTGCGCTCTCCTTTTCCAGGGTTATTTCAATACGCGCCTTTTCCAGAATCCTGTCGGCCTGGGCCTGGGCTTGAGCCTGGGCATCGGCAAGAATCCTGGACTTGGCCTCGGTGGCCTCCTTCAGGATTGCCGACTGCTCCTTGCGGGTTTCCTCCAGCATCCGGCTGTGTTCCTGCGTCCACTGGGCCATCCGGAGCTGAAGCTCATCGGCATCCTTCAGGGACTGCTGGATCTTGGCGTTGCGTTCATCCACGCTGCGGGTTATAATGGGGAAGCCGAACTTCGCAAGGAGGAAGAACACAATGCCGAAAATGACCACCATCCAAAACAGGAGGCCCAGATCGGGTGTCACTAAACTCATTTTCCTCTGGATGACAGGTTAAAGGACGATTGCCAGAAGGCAGACGATGATGGCGAAGAGGGCGGCGCCTTCCACCATACCGGCTGTGATGATCATGGCAGTACGGAGATTGCTGGAGCTCTCTGGCTGACGGGCGATGGATTCCATGGTTGACTTGCCGATTTTGGCAATGCCGAATGCACCGGCGAAAGCGGCCAGGGCAGCACCCAAGGCAGCTCCCGCTTTACCCAGCGCCGCACCTGCGGCGGCTTGAAGAATCATTGTTGCAAGTAACATAATATCATTGATTTAAATAGTTGTTCATTCTCCATGCGAACGGGCCAAACCTATATAGATTGACGAAAGCATGGTAAAAACATAGGCCTGGATGAATGCCACAAGGCATTCCAAGGCGTCCAGAAACACGCCGAAAAGTACGCTTACAAGCGTCATGGAGCCGCTGAGGAGCGGACCGTATTTCGCCATTATGAAAATGATGCAGACCATGCTCAGAATCATGATATGGCCAGCCAGCATGTTGGCAAACAGACGGATTGTAAGGGAAAGCGGTTTCATTATGGCACTGAAAACCTCTATGACAGGCATGATTGGTTTCAGGAAGCCGGGAACGTCAGGAGCGAAAATCTCCTTGTAATAGTGCTTTGTTCCCGTAAGGTTCACTATGAAGAAGGTGCACAGTGCAAGCACCAGCGTTATGGCTATATTTCCGGTAAGGTTCGCCCCGCCGGGAAAGAAGGGTATGATACCCAGGAAATTGTTCAGCAGAATCCACAGGAAGGCCATGCACAGATAGGGCGAATAGCGCCTGTAGTCCTCCCCAATGTTCTCCTTGGCCATATTGTGCGGTATCATCAATAAGGATTCAACGGCGCCGGGAAGGCCGCCTGGAGCTTCTTCCAACGAATCGTGCCGCCTGTACCAGCGGGCGGTGACAAATATGACTATCAGAAGAAGCAGGCTGGAAAACATTATCGAGACCACGTTTTTCGTAATGGAAAGGTCCAAGGGGCGTTTTCCGCTTTGGGCATTCACCAGCTTGCCGTTCTCGTTGAGCGTGTAGCCGTTTTCGGCTGCGTGGTGAAGGGTGAAAACATGCAGGCCGCCGTCTATTACTATGCAAGGAAGCGGAATGGCCACGGGTTTTCCCTTCCACTGGGTAATGTGCCATTCATATTCGTCGCCGATGTGACCGAAGATGATTTCGGGGATGTCGAAAGATTCCTCGCTTGGGATGGGGGAAGAAGCTGCAGGGCCGAATGAATCTCCTTGCAACAGCAGCAACGATATTAGGAAGGCGAGCATCATACTTCGACGCAAACCGTTACAGAATTGTTACGGACGGAAACGAAACCTTCTCGGATTGGAAGGAACTTCTCTTCCCCGTCTTCAATATAGCGGATATCCCCTTGCACAAGTGCAGTGACCAGGGCCGCGTGGTCCTTCAGGACCGTGAAGGGCCCCACCACTCCCGGCAGGGTGACGAGGGACACACCGGTCTGGACCAATGTACCTTCAGGGCTTAAAATATGTAATGCAATATCGTCCATTTTTCTGTTTTCAGATTCTTCGTCGCTGCGCTCCTCAGGATGACAGAAGTTCGTTTGTCATTCTGAGCGAAGTGAAGAATCTCATTTTGCTGCGGCAAGTATCGCTTCGCCCTTGGCGATGGCATCCTCTATGGTGCCGACGTTCAGGAAGGCCTGCTCCGGCAAATAGTCCACTTCCCCGTCCAAAATCATGTTGAAACCCTTGATAGTGTCTTCGATACTGACCATCACGCCCTTCACTCCGGTAAACTGTTCGGCCACGAAGAAAGGCTGCGACAGGAAACGCTGCACCCTTCTGGCGCGGTTAACGGTGGTCTTGTCCTCGTCCGAAAGCTCGTCCATACCCAGGATTGCAATGATGTCCTGCAGCTCCTGGTTGCGCTGCAATATCTGTTTCACCCTTTGCGCCGTATCGTAATGGGCCTTCCCAACAATGTTCGGGTCCAGGATGCGGGAGGTGGATTCCAGCGGATCCACAGCGGGATAAATGCCCAGGGCGGTTATCTTCCGGTTCAGCACGGTGGTGGCGTCCAGGTGGGAGAAGGTGGTTGCCGGCGCCGGGTCCGTGAGGTCATCGGCCGGAACATAAACAGCCTGGACAGAAGTGATGGAACCGTCCTTTGTAGAGGTAATCCTTTCCTGCATCTTGCCCATTTCGGTTGCCAGTGTGGGCTGATATCCCACGGCCGAAGGCATACGCCCGAGGAGGGCACTCACTTCGCTGCCGGCCTGGGTGAAACGGAAGATGTTGTCGATGAAAAGGAGGATGTCGCGAGGACCGGTGCCATCGGCCCCGTCACGGAAGGATTCAGCCAGGGTGAGGCCGCTAAGGGCAACGTTGGAACGCGCTCCCGGGGGTTCGTTCATCTGGCCGAAGACCATGGAAACCTGGGATTTGGCAAGTTCGGACTTATCGACCAGGGAAAGGTCCCATTTCCCTTCCTTCATTGCGTCGTCGAAGGCCTTTCCGTAACGGATAACGCCGGATTCAATCATTTCCCGGAGCAGATCGTTGCCTTCGCGGGTACGCTCGCCCACACCGGCGAAAACCGAAAATCCGTTGTGGGCCTTCGCAATGTTGTTTATGAGCTCCTTGATAAGGACGGTCTTTCCCACGCCGGCACCGCCGAAAAGGCCGATCTTTCCGCCCTTCAGGTAAGGTTCCAGCAGGTCTATGACCTTGATTCCGGTGAAAAGGACCTCCTGCGAAGTGGTAAGATGCTCGAATTTCGGAGGCTCACGGTGGATGGGAAGGCTGTCTATCCTGTCCAGCTGAGCCATTCCGTCTATGGCGTCACCGGTGACATTCATCACCCTTCCGCGGATTTGGGCACCAATGGGCATAGAGATGGGGCGGAAGGTGTTTTCAACCTCCAGACCGCGGCTAAGACCGTCGGTGGAATCCATGGCCACGCAGCGCACGCTGTCTTCACCAATGTGCTGCTGCACCTCCAGGATAACCCTTTTCCCGTCCGGACGGCTTACCACAAGGGCGTCGTCAATTCGTGGCAGTTCAATTTCAGCCATCCTTGCCTTGATGTTGAAATGCACATCGACCACAGGTCCCACGACCTGGGCTATGTGTCCTTTAGTGTTGGGCATATCTTTCTAATACGTAATTACAACAGGGCCCATCAGGCCGGATTCGCGCAGCGGCTTGCCGGCTTCAGGACCGGCTATGGTCCAGGTCTTTCGCTGCTGCTCGCTTTGGGATGCATCGTAAACCAGGCGGTTGAACCAGGTCCCGGTGACATCAATGCTTATTGTATTCAGCCCTGGTTTTACCAGGGAGGAAATATCTAGTTTATAAGGCCTTGCCCACAGCACGGCGGCCTTTTTGCCGTTTATACTCACATCGGCAATCATATCTACCTTGCCAAGGTCCAGAAGCACTTTTCCGCCGGGAACAGGATCCGGAATATCGAAGGTGGAGGTATAAACGGCTGTACCGGAGAAGGCCCTGCCCTCTTCGCCCAAATCCAAATCTTTCCAGGGAAGAAGCCGCTCTACCTTGATTTCGGCGGGAGCGCCCCATCCATCCGGGAAAGCTATTGTCCACTCTTTCAGGCCGATGCTTTCGCCCTTTGCCGGCTTTTCCTTTTCGGGGGCAAGGGCACCTTCCTCACGGAATACCACGAAACAGTTCTGAGCCCTTTCAAGGTCCAGCCTAAACGTCTGATATTCACCGTCCTTAATGGTTTCAATACCCTTGCGGCAGCCGGTTACGGCATCCCAGATTTCAGCCCCGCCAACGGCACGGAAACTCACGTCGCCGTGAAATTCCCCGCCTACAGGAGCGGTGACATAATACCAGCTTGCACCGGGGGCGGTACGGTTCGCCCACATTATTTCCCCGCCCTCGGCCTTGATCCGGGGCTTCAGGCCGAAAGTTTTGATGGCATCCTCCAGAGAGATGTCATATACCCCCTTCATTTTCCACACAGAAGATACCAGGCGGCGGAACTTCTTCCGGGCCTGCTCTCCTCCGCTCAAGGTGGCTATTTCTTTCGGAGGAGCAGCCACCACCTTGGCGCCGGCTTTCACCAGCTTCTGGATTTTTTCCAGCGTCTGGGGAAGCATGCGCTGGTTTTCCGGAATCCAAAGGAACTCATATTCGATGCCTTCAGGAGTGCAAAGGCGGCCATTGCGCACGCTCAGACGGTTTAGGAGCACGTCCGGGTTGCAGTAGTCGTATTTGAAGCCCTCCGGGAAGGGATATTTCTGGTTTGGCTTATGGCTCACTTCGTCGCCAAGGTACCAAAGGACATCCACCACGGGCTTACCCCTTTCCAGCATATAGCTTGTGCGGGCAAGGTAAGTGGTGAACTCCTTCATGTATTTCCACCAGGTCTGGCCGCGGAGGAAGGGTGTCCCGATCTTGTTGCCGAAACTGGTCCCGGGAGGCAGGAAGCCTATCTGGGGATTGTGGGTATAGGTATGGAACACATTGTGGCTCACGCCTTCAGTCATGTTCAGGTTGGCCACCTCCTTCAGCATTTCCCAGTGCTCGTCCCAGTTCAGGTCGAAGCTGGTGAAACTTTCGGCCGCCACCCTGCGCTTCCCGTAAACATGCGCCGCCGATGCCGTAGGCTTGATGGGCTTGAAGTTCAGGTCTCCCACATAGCCTTCACTGATGGGATGCCAGAATTCGCACATCGGGACATCGGCATATTTGTAATATTCAAGGATGTCGGCGGCAACAACGTCGCCGGCAGCGGTTTCATACTGGACGTCCAGGCCGGCTTCGTGGGCCAGATCGGTCATCCGCTTGAAGAAATTGCGGTTGTATAGGCCTGTGACGGTGCGGCGCCAGTCGGTGAGGAAGCGGCTTGTAACCTCCTGGCTTTCCATGACATAACCGGCAAAGGAAGGCATCCACTTGCGTAGGGCATAGCCGGTGCTGCCGGCGAACATCTCCTCCATACGGTGAGTCCAGGTCTGGTTGGAACATTCCCAGCTGTCCATTAGCATTCCGCTTGCCAGCCCCTCCATGGGGCCTTTCTGGAGGCGTCCCACATAATTTGTGAACTGAACGTCGGCGCCCCTGGTGTCCAGCTTGTCGCATTCCCAGCCGGTAGCTTCAGCAGGTGCGGGACCGTTTTTACGGCCGAAGTTTACGTGGCCGAAGCGAAGGATGGTCCATTCTCCTTCGGAAGGCGTCCAGTTCAGGAGGCCGTCGGAGCGAAGATAACCGCTGAGATCCAGCACTTTGGCAGGATCGACATAGGCGCGCGGGTCCTGGAGGGGATGCTCCTGGAAGAATTCCTTCGCGCGGAGCGTCCTGCCGGCCTCGGCCTGCCATTCGTTCTTTCGGGCGGCGGTGTAAAGATGCAGGTAGGACAGGGACAATTCGTGCGCATTGGTGAAAGTTAGTTCCATCCTGCGGGCCCTGGATTCATTTACCGCCAGCACCACAGGGGCACCGTCCTGCCAGCTGGCCATGGGAAGTTCCACGTCCAGCACACTGGTGCGGCCGCCGTTTTCATCTATGGCGAAAAGTTGGATATGGATATCGGGAGTGTAATTGAACGAGTGGTTCATGCTGTTCACGCTGGGAAGTTCCATTGTTCTTACAACGGCGCCTTCCGGCAAGGTGAAGGAGACTTTGTGGCAGCCCTTGTCTTTTTCCGATACAGCCTTTCCACCGGCAAGGAGTCCGGCCCAGGCAGGCTCGGAGGATTCAATGTTTTCAAGCACGATGGGCTTGTCGCAGTCTCCGAGAGGAGTGGGGAAAGCCAGAACGCACACATCCTGATAGTCCCGCCACTCTTCGTCCGAGGGCTGGCCAAGCGGAAGGACGGCTTTCTCCCCTGCCTTTACGACGCTGCGGCTCCATACCAGGGAGCGCATTGCGTTGGATGGTTCCACCCAGGGACCGCCGGCCATCGCCCAGCCGGGGCAGGTCTGGAGAGTGAGCCTGAGTTCCTTCTCCCTGGCGGTTTCAGCAAGGAAAGCCGCCATTTCGTCCCATTCCTTGGAAAGGGGGATGATGGGATTTTCAACGCCCGGCCATCGGCCGCCAAAGGCTCCGTGAAACCACTGTATGCCAACTATGCCGGCGTCCTTGATGGCCTGGAGATCGGCCTCCACGCCTTCCCGGGAGACATTGTCGCCAATGAAATGGAACCATGTTTCCGGATAAAAAACTTTCGGAGGGGTCTGGAAGTTCTGCCCGTCCGCCGAAGAGAATCCGGCATCCAGGAGCTGGGCATCGGGCTGTATTCCCACAACTTGGGAGAACGCAGGAAGGCCCGCTGCAAGCACGGCCACAAGTATCGCAATCTGCTGTCTAATCATTATTTAATCTCCTTTTCAGCAAAGTTAAGAATTTTCACTCAGAAATCCCTGTCCCCTTCGGGGTGAATTTTTATCTAACCGTTTTTGGGGTTGTAACGCATCCGGCAGTCGTTGCTTATTGAGTTAACGCAGCGTATCGGCCTTTTCATACCGCTAATATACAAAATTCCGCCGACTATTCCCCTGCCCCGGCTCATTCCTTTCCGCATTCCGCTTGTTCCGTGAGCCCAGGGGCCGGATTTGCTCACGGAGGGTGCAATTTTTGCGGGAAAAAGCGTAAATTTGTGACTGAATTTTGCCTTATGACTCTTTTTCTTACCGGCAGCCCGACGCGATACGGCGAGCCCAGTTTCACGGAAGACAACGGTTTCCTCTCCGAGGTCAAAGCCGCGCTTGAGGGCGTCACCGGGCCGGAACGCCTGCCCCGCGTGTTGATGGTGAGCGCCGCACCCGACGACGAAGCGTTTACCGCCTCTGTTAAAAAGGGTATGAGCGACTGCATCCATTCCTCCGGCATCGGAACGGAGGAAATCGTGATGCTGGACCGCCAAAACGCCGCCCTCGCCCCCGAACTTGTTAGGAAGGCCGATTGGATAGTCCTCTGCGGCGGGCACGTCCCCACACAGAACCGCTTCATCCATGAAATTGGCCTGAAAAAACTTCTGGAAGGATATGAGGGCGTGATTTTAGGCTGCAGCGCCGGAAGCATGAACTGCGCCGGAAGGGTGTATTCCCATCCGGAACTTCCCGGCGAGGCGAAGGATCCGAACTACCGGCGCTGGCTGGACGGCCTGGGACTCACCGACATTAATCTTGTACCCCATTTCGAGCAGGTGCGATATGCCGTTGTCGACGGACTCCGGCTATTTGAAGACATTGCCTTTCCCGACAGCTGGGGACACCGTTTCTACAGCTTCCGTGACGGGGGCTATGTAATTGTTAAAAACGGCCGCAGCGAACTCCGGGGCGAAGCTTACGAGATTACGCGCGGTGCCATGCGAAGAATATCTGAAGAAAACAAATCCTATACTTTTATGAATTTAGTGTTCATTTCCCCCCATTTTCCTGCAACCTACTCACATTTCTGCGCCGGAGCAAGAGCAAACGGCGTAAACGTGCTGGGAATTGCAGATACCAATTACGAAAATCTTTCTGATGAGCTAAAGCGAAGCCTGACCGATTATTACAAGGTGAACAACCTGGAAAATTACGAGGAAGTTTACAGGGCCGTGGCTTGGTTCGCCCACAAATACGGCAAGATAGACTGGATAGAATCGAACAACGAATACTGGCTGGAGCAGGACGCCCGCCTGCGCAGCGACTTCAACGTAGAAAGCGGCATAAAGAGTGACAAGGTAGCCGCTATTCGCAACAAGTCGGAAATGAAGAAGTACTATGCCCTTGGCGGCATTCCCACTGCCCGGCAGATCAAAGGAGCGGAAGGGGAAGCCAAGGTGAAAGCCTTCGCCCGGAAAACCGGCTATCCCCTCATTGCAAAACCGGACAGCGGCATGGGTGCATCCGGCACATTTAAACTCCACAACGACAAGGAGTTGGCCAATTGGTTCGAGGCCCATCGTGACAACTTCGGCTATTTTGTGATAGAGGAATTCATAACCGGTCTTCTGGTAAGTTACGATGCAATTTTCAACTCGAAAGGGGAGCCCATCTTCGAGAACAACAGCGTTTTCCCTACTCCAATCATGGAGATTGTCCATCAGAACCTGGAAACCTGCTACTGGGCCAACAAGACGGTTCCCGCGAAACTCTCCGCCATCGGCCGCCGCACGGTGAAAGCCTTCGGCATCAAGAGCCGATTCGTGCATCTGGAGTACTTCCAGCTGGACCGCGACCGCCCCGGCCTGGGCAAAAAGGGCGATTACGTGGGCCTGGAAGTGAATATGCGCCCGCCCGGAGGTTATACCCCCAACATGATGAACTTCGCCCATTCCACCGACGTCTTCCAGATTTGGGCCGATATGATTGCTTTCGACAGCCGCCGGAAGGGAGATGGCGAACAGTATTACTGCGCCTATGCCGGCCGCCGCGACAATCGTCAGTACAAGCACAGCCATCAGGAAATCCTGGAAAAGTATGCCAAGGAAATGTGTATGTGCGAACGCGTCCCAGCCGCCCTTGCCGATGACCTTTGCGACCAGGCCTATATCGCCCGCTTCAAGGAGCGTAAGGACATCGACGCCTTCTTCCGCTTCGTCATCCTATAGCGCCATGTTCCCGAAATTCATCATAGTTTCCGATCCGAAGGAGCCCCTTATCGGCAACTTTGTCTATGGGAAAGTACCTTCGTGAACAAATCCGGCAAAATACTTTATTTTTGCATTATGAAAGGCCTGTATATCACACTGACAGTTATTGCTGCGCTTCTTGCAGCAGGAGCCTGCACAAGCAATCACAAAGCTATGGGAACTTATGAATTTGACAAACAATTCCTGAAGGAACATTCGGTCCAGACAGTGGAACTTTCTGCAGAGAACGGACAGGCGCGGCTTCTGGCCGTACCGGCCTGGCAGGGACGAGTCGCCACAAGCACTTCCGGCGGAGCTTCCGGCAGGAGCTACGGCTGGCTGAACCACGCTTTTATCGCCTCCGGCGAAAGGAATCCTCAGTTCAACAACTACGGAGGTGAAGAACGTTTCTGGATGGGGCCAGAAGGTGGGGAGGGAAGCTGGTTCTTCGCTCCGGAGGCCGAGCAGACATTTCCAAACTGGCTGGTCCCCGCGCCATTCGACACGGACATCTTCGAAGTTAGCGAACTGTCCGGAAACAGCGTATGTTTCTCAAAGGATGTGACGCTCCGCAATGCAAAGGGCATTGACTTTGCAATCGGCATGAAGCGAAGAGTGACAATACTTGAAAAAGAGGCGTTGGAGGCAATTACAGGCCCCATTCCGGAAGGCGTGCGCTTTGTCGCCTATACCAGCGAGAACTCGATATGCAACAACGGGGACTTCGCCTGGAACGAGTCCAGCGGCATGCCCTCCGTGTGGATGCTGGGAATGTTCGCCCCTTCGGAGACAACTACGGTCCTCATTCCTTATAATACTGAAAGCGAAGGCATTATCGTTAAAGACGATTACTTCGGCAAAATTCCTCCCGATAGGCTTCGCGTGGCCGATGGTCTGATCCATTTTACCATCGACGGCAAGTTCCGCTCCAAGCTTGGGCTTCCCGCTGGCCGATCCCTTGGCATAATGGGGGCGTTGGATCCTGAACAGGGCACTCTCACGATTTTGAAGACCGATATTCCGGCCCCGGGCTCAAGATATGTAAACTCGCAGTGGGGCATCCAGGAAGACGCTTTCGGCGGAGATGCACTCAATGCCTACAATGACGGCCCCACCGAGGACGGAACCATAATGGGGCCTTTCTTCGAGATGGAATCCTCCTCCTCCGCCGCGGCACTTGCCCCCGGAGAAAGCCTTACCCACAGCCAGACCACCATTCACCTGGAAGGCCCGGAAGAACTCCTCCGAAACATCTGGCAGTCAATACGATAAAGCGACATAACGAAAAACGGCACCCCCTGAGGGCTGCCGTAATTTCGATAAGAATGACAACTTAGTCGGAGAGGGAGAAGCGCTTGAAGGAGAGGACGGCGGCTTCCTTGTCGGCAGCGGCCAGGGCTTCCTTCACGGTCTTCTTGTCGTCGGAGAGCTGGTATTCCTGCTCCAGAAGGGTGTTCTCCTTCAGGAACTTCTGGATACGGCCCTTGGCAATGTTGTCAATCATCTGTGCAGGCAGGGAAGCGGCTTTCTCCGCACCTACCTTGGCAATGATGTCGCGAGCCTGCTGAGCCTGCTCGGGAGTGATCCAACCCTTGGCGGTGTTGGACTCGATGTGATCCTCGCTGTCAACGTGGGCGGGGTTGATGCCAGCCTTCTTCAAAGCAACATCAACGGCCTTCTGAATCAGTTCGTCCTTGGTCTTCTGGAGGGCGACGGTGCGCTCGGATTCCAGGACCTCGGCGGGAACGGATGCCTCATCCACGGCAACGGGATTCATGGAAGCAACCTGCATTGCAATTCCACGGGCAATCTCCTGAGGGACAGCCTTGGAGAAAGCGACGATGGCGCCAAGCTTGCCGTTGAAGTGTACATACTCGCTTACGAAAGGAGCCTCGAGGGCACCGTAGAAAGCAAGGACGTGCTTCTCACCGGTCTTGCCGGCCTGGTTCGTGATGTCTTCCTCGATGGAGTAACCATCGGAGAGCTTCACGGCCTTGAGAGCTTCGGCATCGGCGGGGAAAGCAGCGATAGCTGCATCGGCGATGTTGGCGGCGAGGGCCTTGAAATCGGGCGTTGCAGCCACGAAGTCGGTCTCGCAACCAAGGCAGACCAGAACGGCCTTTCCACCGTCGATACGGCTGAGGACAGCACCCTGGGTGGTTTCGTTTTCACCGCGCTTTGCAAGAGTGGACTTACCTTTTTCGCGAAGGATTTCGACGGCACGCTTGAAATCGCCTGCAGCCTCTTCCAGGGCCTTTTTGCAATCCATCATACCGGCGCTTGTCATGTCGCGGAGCTTCTTGATATCTGCTAATGCGATAGCCATAATTCTTTGTCTGTTAAAAGGTTAATTACTCTTCGGTTGCGGGTGCTTCAGCTGCAGGAGCTTCTGCGGGGGCCTCGGCTGCAGGGGCAGCCTTGGGGGCGCGACGGGAGCGGAGCTTGCGCTCGGGAGCGGCCTCAACCACGGGGGCATCGGCAGCGGGAGCCTCGGCATCCTCTTTCTCCTTGGCAAGTTTGCGTTCCTCGAGACCTTCGTTGATAGCGGCGCACATTATGTTCATAATGAGCTCGATGGTCTTCGTAGAATCGTCGTTGCACGGAATCACGTAATCAATAGGAGTGGGATCGCAACAAGTGTCAACCATAGCGATTACCGGAATGTTCAGACGGGCGGCTTCCTTAACGGCATTGGCCTCTTTCTGGACATCTACGACGAACAGTGCGCTGGGAAGGCGGCTCATGTCGCGGATGGAACCAAGGTTCTTCTCCAGCTTTGCACGCTGACGTTCAACCTGGAGGCGCTCACGCTTTGCGAGCTTCTCGAAGGTGCCGTCTTCTTTCATCTTGTCGATGGTGTTCATTTTCTTGACGGCCTTGCGGATGGTGGGGAAGTTGGTAAGCATACCGCCCGGCCAGCGCTCGGTCACGGAAGGCATATTGACCTCGAGGGCCTTGGCGGCCACGACGTCCTTAGCCTGTTTCTTGGTGGCAACGAAGAGGACCTTGCGGCCGCTGCGGGCCATTTCCTTGAGGACCTCTGCTGCCTCGTCAAC
>CACYCP010000010.1 GCA_902772985.1 uncultured Bacteroidia bacterium
GACAAGGTGAATGACCTGGCCGATGCGGCCGAGGACTGCTGGAAGGCCATTCTGGCTCGCGACCTCGGGCGCTTTGCATCGGCCTATCGTGCTTCTTTCGCCGCGCAGGTGGCTATGTTCCCAGCCATGGTGAATCCGGTGGTGAACGGGGAGAGCGAGCACCGGCCGGAGAATTCCGTGCAGCCGGCCATTGATTTCTGGTCGGCCGTTCCCGGTGTGCTGGCGTGGAAGATGCCCGGCGCCGGCGGTGGCGGCTACCTGGCCCTTGTTGTTGAGGATGCATCGGCCTTTGCATCGGCCCATCCAGAGGCCATTGAGCTGCATATTAGACGAAAATAACGGACGTGCCCGAAACCAGGGCCTTTTGATAACCCTTAATAAAACACTATTATGAAACAACCGTACATCGAGCCTGAAACAAGTGCGTATTCCCTAGAGGCAGGTTCTATAAATTCAACCCCCGAGTCCGGATAGACTGAGCGCCAGCCATTCAAAAGTTCTTTGGAATAGCATATTAAGTCGTGCATCTATTTGAATTTCAAATAATTATGCTTATATTTGCATATAATTGAGAGCCAAACAGATGAAACGCAAGACAACCTACAGTAAGATGCAGAGCCGTGACCTTTTCTTCGAGGAGGACAAGACTCGCGATGCGGTCAAGGCGGTGGGCATGACCCCTGTGGTCTGCGAGAAAGGATTCAGGAACCGTCCGCTGACAGACGAGCAGAAGGCGGACAACCGTAGAAAGTCATAGGTGCGGTGCCGCGTAGAACACGTATTCGGGTTCATGGAAGGGGCGATGGGAGGCCTGGTGGTGAGGTCCATCGGACTCGAGAGAGCGAAAGCGAACGTGGCACTGACAAGTCTGGTCTACAACGTATGCCGGTTCATCCAGATCCGGCGATACCATAGTGACTGGCTTGTTCAGGAAGCACTGTAGCATGGCTTTATATGTGGTTGATATACAATATATTGCGAAAATTTATTAAAATACCTAAATTTGCAGACGGATAGCCGGGTATCCCGGCAAATAACCTTCCGGTCCCGAAAAATGGGTTCGAGACGGACTGGAAGAAAGAAATACTAAAAAATAGAACCTACCTTTATTTTTTCGTAACTTCACCCTTGCTATGGACAATCTGTACATTAACACCCTTCTGGCCGGTCCTGTGTTTGCCGGCCTTGCGCCGGAGGAGCTGAACGCTCTTTTGGACGACATCCCATACCGTATCCTGGAATATGGGGCGGAACAGTCCTTTGCCGGGGAAGGGGAACCCTGCCGTTTTGCAGACATTATTCTTTCCGGTAACCTGGCGGCGCGGATGGCGGGGGAGTCCGGCAAGGAAGTGCTCATGGACCTGCGCGCTCCCGGCGAGTTGGTGGCTCCGGCCTTCGTTTTTGCCGACGACAGTCATTATCCCGTACATATCCGCGCCCTTTCGGATACCCGTGTCCTGCGCCTGGAAGTAGCGGATTTCTCCCGCCTGTTGGGCGGGAACCGGCAGGTCCGGGAGAACTATCTCCGCAGTATCTGTAACATTACCCGGCAACTGGCGGCCAAGTTGCGTCTGCTTTCCCTGAGCTCGGTACGGGAGAAGGTGGAGCAGGTGCTGCGGCTGCTGTACCGGGAGCAGCAAAGCGCCCTGTTGCGGCTTCCGGAATCCCGTCGTGAGATGGCCGACCGTCTGGGTGTCCACAAGTTCTCCCTCCAACGTTCGCTGCGCGAATTGCAGGACGAGGGGCTCATTCAAGTCAACGGAAGGACCATCCGCATTATGGACGAACGATATTTCCGCTAAGAGGAACATTTGTTACCGCCCGACCGCCCCGAATCCAATATCTTTGTCCGAGAAAATCATTGCTTATGGAAAAGATACTGGATTTGACGCGTAGCGTCTATGACCTTTCCCGGGACTATCCGGAGTTTATTGACATCATGGTGAACCTGGGATTCAAGGAAATTGCCAAAAAGCCCATGCTCATGTCCGTGGGCCGTATGATGACCCTTCCCAAGGGGGCAGCCATGCATAATGTCCCCCTGGAGCGCATCGTCAAGGCTTTTCAGGAACAGGGGTTCACGGTGACGGGCGTCCCCGTTCCCGACCGGACCACACAGTTGAAAGGCTACCTCCGTCGCCTGAGCACAGGAGAGGACCTGGAAACCATCCGGGAGGAATTCCGGCAGCAGTTCTCCGACGTGGAAGCCGCCGAGATCATGCGCGCCGAGCAGGAGATGCTCTCCGAAGGCACGCCGCTGGAGGAGGTGCAGCGCCTTTGCGACGTACATTCGGCCCTCTTCCATGGCGCTACCCGGGAGGAGCGGATCGCCGCTGCAGAGGCCGAGGTGGAAGCCTCCGTCCAACGGGAACAGCTTGCCCGCATGGGCGGAGAGAACCTTTCCAAGGCGGCGGAGCTTGTGGGAATCGACGGCCATCCCCTCCAGACCTTTTCCCAGGAGAACGATGCGCTGAAACGACTCCTGGACCGGGCCGATGTAGCTCCTTGCTCTGCCGAACTCCTTTCCGAGATTCGTCAGATTGTCATTCACTATGCCAAGAAAGGCGACCTCCTGTACCCGCAGCTGAAAGTGAAATACGGCATCAGCGGCCCCTCCGATGTCATGTGGACCGTGGACGATGAAATTCGCGACAACCTTTCCTCCCTGCTCAGGGAATCGGTGCAGGACGCAGCCTGGCGGGAGCGGGTGTCGACCGTACTGGGTCGCGCGCGCGAAATGATTTACAAGGAAGAGAATATCCTTTTCCCCATCTGCGCCGCCCATTTTACCCGCGAGGAATGGTATTCCGTCTATCGGGACGCCAAGGCCTATGACCTTTGTCTGGGCGTGGCTCCTCGGACCTGGAAGGAGGCTGAAGAAGCTTCGGTCCCGGCGATCCCTTCCGTTGAGGGGGAGGTGGTGATGCCCGGCGGGCACCTGAGCGTGGAGCAGCTGACAGCCCTGCTGAATACCATCCCGATGGAAATCAGTTTTGTGGACGATAAGAACATCAACCGCTACTTCAACGAGGGAGAGAAGGTGTTCAAGCGCCCCGGCATGGCCATCGACCGCGATGTTTTCTCCTGCCATCCTCCCCGGATCGAGGCCATGGTAAGGGGAATCATCGAGGGATTCCGCAGCGGTGAGCAGAGCGAGGTCCCCGTGTGGATGGAGAAGGGCGGCCGCATCATGCTGGTGCGCTATATAGCTGTTCGTGACGCCGAAGGCAAGTACTTGGGCACCATGGAGTTGGTGCAAGACATGGAATTTGCAAAAAAATATTTTACGGAAACGGAATAGCCATCCGGAGTCCGTCTTGCCCTGCCTCCTAAAAAGTTTCTGTTTTCGGACTTTTTCATTAAGAAGCTGTTTA
>CACYCP010000011.1 GCA_902772985.1 uncultured Bacteroidia bacterium
AGGCTTAGATATGGAATCTATGAACGGGAATAGTTCGCACCACCGTCGGATATATCCTTCCAGAACGATGGTACAAATCTAAAAGTTAGTCTTTGACCTTGAGTATTTCCATGTACGCGCATGGGCCCTTGCCTCTGTCTGGGATGGTTGCGTTGCGTCATGCGACTGAGTCGTTTCTGCATGATGCTGGGAATAGAAATAGTCGTAATTCGCCTTCAGTGACGCGTCAGACAAGACTCCATAGGCCTCGTTAATCGCTTTAAACCGCTCCTCGGCTTCGGCCACCTTTTCAGTGGACTCCCCGGCATGCATGTCAGGATGCCAGCGCATGGCAAGCTCCCTGTAGGCCTGGCGAATCTGGTCGGAACTAGCGGAGTAGTGGACTCCCAATAGTTGATAATAGTCCTTGGTGATATCCATACTATTCAGTTTATGCATTCCAAATCATCTTGACTGCCTTCCGGAAGCCGATCCTGTTTTCGCGGTAGTTTCATAAACGTTACCAGTATTCGATTGTACGTATGGTTGTAAAAACGACCTTTCCATCCCTTAACTGTCGACGGATAAGCCAGTTTCCATCCTCGTCGTCCTCATATTCATAATGGAAACTGTTCTGGAATCCATTCCCTTTTTCGTTAGTTCCGAAATATTTTTCATGGACTATCCTTCCATCAGAAAAGTATTGCATAAATCGTTGATTATTAGTAACTTAGAGTATCCTGCGCTTTGAGTTATGAATAACGCAAACGCACTTACGCAATACCAATCCGAGGTCATTGAAGCCCTCAAATCAGTAGCAAATTTAGGCAAACCTTTCGAGAATCAATAGTTCGTTAACCTTTTCCCAGGCATAAGGGGATCTGGATGTCAATAACTTGGGCTGAGTCGGCTGAGGCTTAACAGTACTCCCCGTATTCGCAACCGACATGCTCCGCATGGATGCGGTCGATGAGCTTTCCCTTCAGGTCAAATAGTTGGACTGTTCCCCGGCCATTGCCGCCGTTCCAAAGGCGGTTGTGCCGCTTGGCTCCGTCCGGAGCCTCGTAGTTCACAAGGAGCATGTCCTTCTTCTAGCAGATGATGTCGGTAATCATCTTCCCGGAGAGGGAACGCTGCTCAACATGCCAGATGATCTTTG
The DNA here is from genome assembly GCA_902772985.1 of uncultured Bacteroidia bacterium. GTDB lineage: Bacteria > Bacteroidota > Bacteroidia > Bacteroidales > UBA932 > Cryptobacteroides. Next base: position 1,139 of record CACYCP010000011.1, read on the forward strand.
TGTCCGTCTCCCGGCAGTCGAACTCCGTGTGGACGCCGGTCCATGCCTTGGAGAAATTGAACTCGTAGGCCTTCCCTTCGTACCAGAAGGCCGACAGGAGCTTTCTCGGAAGGGCCAGGTGGCCGACTTTAGGCCGCCCTCCGCCGATATCGAAGACACTATCTGAGAGTATCTTTCCGGTGATCTCGCTGGTGAGGTTGTTGGAGGAAAGCCACACCCAGGGGCTTGTGAAATCCTTTCCCCAGTTCTTGTCGGCATATCCGTAGCAGTCCTCCGGGCGCACCACATAGCGTCGGTCGTTCCAGAAGACCTCCCCTTCGAATTCGCTCTTCATGCCCTCGGCGTGCCTGAACATCTCGAAGGCCTCGGCATGGCGGAACACTTCATCCGCGCCGAAACCCACGTTGAAGGCCGTGATCTTGCGGATCCTGAGGTCCCAGGACATCTCACCGTCCTGGCACATCCATTCGGGATGCAAGGCGGCGTCGGAGACTTTCACATGGCCATGGGTGCGGTCTTCGGTGAGGAAACAGTCATCGGCCTCCACGCTGAAGGGTCGCCCCAGTCCACCTTGATTATCTTCCAGCCGAAGAAGCGGTGGAGCTGCGCGGCATCCTCGCCCCAGGCGCCAGCCTTCACCATCAGGTAGGACGGCTTTTGCGGCTTCCCGGGAAGCTGGCCGAAGACGGGCTCATCTCCGCCAAGGGCGGGGTTGCAGAGGAAGAACTCGATGAAGAATGGCTTTGCGTCTCCGGTTTCGGCATCGTATCCTGTAAAGGAATGCCACCACCAGTCGTAGCCTCTTGAGGCCCGGGCGCCGAAGAGCTGGCAGGCGTCACGGGCGATATCGTGCTTATTGAACATGTTCTTCAGTCGTTTGCGGTTCAGGTTTTCTTTCGGCAAGCTTGGAATACACATCCAGACAGAAGTACTTCTTCCGGATGGTTCATTCGTACACAAGCCAGGCCACAAAGGTACGAAAAATGCCAGAATGTCAGTATCGCTCCGCTGCCACGTTTTTTGATAGATTGGAGCAAAACGCTGATATATGGGCAGATTATCTTTCGATATAGACAAGAAACAGGTCGTAGAGCATGAGCATGTGACCGTGAGTTGGGACTGTGAGAACCCCGACCAGGTGACACTCACCGTCGAGGACGGGGGTAGGAGCGTCCACCAGCTGCCGGATTCCGGGAGCCGGGTCATTGAGGCAACGGGGAACGCCGACAGGATGACACTGACCCTTCGGGCTGTCATCGGAGGGAAGACGCAGGAGAAATCGGCGACGGTCAAGGTCAAAAGGAAGGTTCTCAAGGCCGAGAAGGTCCATGGAGCATCTCGCGGCGGTTCGGGAGGCAGGAAGGCCTGGTTTGACTTCGCCAAGGTGAAGGCCTGGTGGTTACGTGCCTCGGCCGGGCTCAAGACAGCCTGGACCTATTTGCCGGAGAACAAGAAGCTCGCGACGAAGATCCTCGCTCTCATGTGTGCGGTTATGCTCCTCACAAGCTTCGCACCGAAACTGTTCCCCATCGGCATCCTCGCCATCATGGGATACCTCACATGGATCATCGTCAAACGGTAGCAGGGATGATGGAAACACTTTTCGAAACACGACGCCTCAGGGTCCGTCCCTGGACGGAGGCCGATGCCGAGGCTCTTTTCAAGTACGCTTCCAATCCCGACGTCGGCGTCAGGGCCGGGTGGCCGCCGCATCAGAGCATCGACGAGAGCCGCGCTATTATCCGTGATATCTTCTCGAACGGCCATACATGGGCCCTCGAGCTGAAGGAGACCGGCGAGGCCATCGGCTGCATCGGATACTATGACTGGAAGGAGAGCAATATCGGCATCGGGGAAGAGGATGCGGAACTGGGTTACTGGCTGGCCAAAGCCTACTGGAATCGGGGACTCGGAACGGAAGCGCTCCGGGCGATGGTGGACTGGTGCTTCAACAAAAGGGGTTTCCAGACCCTCTGGGCCGATTTCTTCGTGGACAATCCCGCCTCCGGCCGTATCATGGAGAAATGCGGCTTCCGGGACACAGGGGAGACCAACTACCTGAGTCACATGTACCGGGGCGACGAAAGACCCGTGAAAATCATGAGACTGGATTACGCGTTATGAAACCGAGGAAGAAACAGAAGAAACTACGCATCACCGAGGCCGACTTCTTGCTGGCCAACCGCCGGGCAGCCAGGCTGGAGGAAATCGAGTTGCACGGGAAGCCCGTCTCATTCCGGAAGGTCCTGCAGCAATCAAATAAGGTATACAGCCGAAAGAGGCTGAAGAAAGCGATTCCGTCGGAGTGATTTTCTCATCCGGCGGATTTTCAGTAAATTTGGGAAGTGAATAGTTTTATGCAGAACGTCAAACTCAACTGCGGCATTGAGATGCCGATCATCGGCTACGGTGTCTATCTTGTAGACCCGTCCGTCACCGAGCGCTGCGTCCTGGAGGCTCTCAGCGTAGGATACCGCTCCTTGGACACCGCCCAGTACTACGAAAACGAAGCAATGGTGGGCTCTGCCGTCCGCAAGTCCGGAATTCCCAGGGACGAGGTTTTTATCACCTCCAAACTCTGCCAGTCCCGGCCCACCTATGCCCAGGCAATGGAAAACGTGAAGGGTTCGCTCCGGCGGATGAGGCTGGATTACCTGGATCTCATGCTCATTCACTGGCCGATGGGAAACGACAGCGAGATTTGGGCCGCCTTCGAAGATCTGGTCAAGGAAGGCTACATTCGGAGCATAGGCGTTTCCAACTTCTATCCGGCGCAGTTCGACAAGCTGGTCCGGGAGGCCTCGATCATCCCAGCCGTGAACCAGATCGAGACCCATGTCTTTTACCAGCAGCGGCCGATGATGGCAAAGATGGCCGATGCGGGTACTGCCGTCGAATCCTGGGGACCCCTGGCCGAAGGGCTGAACGGCATCTTCACGAATCCGGTTCTAACCGAGGTCGGTGCCGCGCACGGGAAGAGCGCAGCGCAGGTGGCTCTCCGCTTCCTCACCCAGCAGGGAATCATCGTCATCCCAAAGTCCGTCCATAAGGAGCGGATGATCCAGAATCTGGAAACGCTTGACTTTGACCTGTCACAGGAAGAGATGGCGGCCATCCGAAGCCTTGACACCGGCCATAACCTGGAGGGATGGCCGTCCGATGCCTTGAAGTATAACCCTAACACAGTGTAAATAATTAAACGAGTAAATGTACGTTTATCGGTTTTGCTTTATATATCGCTTGCAGAATTGTTGGTTGACCTGAAAAGTTCCGGGCAAGCACAGCTATGAGAATTGCCGCTTGGGCATCGGTTAGGCCAAAGATAGCGTTATCTTTGCGGCATGCAACCATTCCCTTGCCCTGGAGAGGGAGGCCCGGCTCCCGGGAGCCATCGACTCCATTGCAGTTACGATAAAAATAGCAGAGGGCTGTTTTTCTTAACTGGCTGATACAAAGGTTATTATGGGTTTTTCTCCCAGCCAAACAGCTGGGAGGAAAACGTGTAAGTCGCAGTGCTACAGTTACTTAAGAAAAACGGCCTACATTTGGTGAAAACGGCCTGCATTTTTGCGGAGAGAGCGAGAGTATTGCCTGTATCTTATCCTATCTCACTATAGCGACAAAAGTTCATTGTAGATGCATACGGCGGGGTTTTTCAGTGAATTGCTGTTGCGCTGACAGCGATGTGAAAATCCATATAAGAGTGAGTTCCTCCTGCTTCGGTGCGACTTTTTGAATAGAATATGCACGAGTTTTGGTTGGTTAATGGGTGAGTTCCCACTCACAAACACCAACAGTTGAATCAAGGCTGCCGATGGTACCATGGACGCCGTATTTCATTTGATTACCAGCTGCGTCTTGCAGAATTGAGTACAAATCCATATCTTTGCCTTGATTTCGTGTAAAAATGGCACAACAACCAAGTTTGATTTCGTGTAGATTTTTGTAAAACCAAAGCTTGATTTCGTGATGA
>CACYCP010000012.1 GCA_902772985.1 uncultured Bacteroidia bacterium
AATATTCCAACGGGATCCTGTAACCTAGCGACTTACGGGGCCTGTGGTTTAGTTTCCATTCTATCTCTGCAAGCATCTCGTCGGTCACTCGCTTATTAACAGTGCAAAAGCAATCTTCGGACCGATTCAATAGAACTGGACGTGGAGAAAGTGCATTATACTACTGATAATGCGAAAGTCTGTAAAAGACCAGAGCCGCTTAAAGATATTCCATGTCCAGTCCGAGGTGGAGAAAATTTTGAAAATGACAGGATTTGATATGCTTCTGCTTTAAACGTATTGCTTTCTCGTTGAAAATAACTATATTTGAAAAGACTCGGCTTAGAAGTGTTTTCGCGCGGGCTTTCGTGTGTTCACAAGTAATTGGCATATCCATGGCAGATAAAGAGAAAATGTTTTATGAAGCGCCCTCTACGGAGGTTTTCGAGCTCAGGCATGAAGGCGTGATATGCGCCTCGGAAGTCAGAGGCGGGAACTCTATCAATGGTTGGGGGAACGGAGGTTCTACGAATGAGGAAATATATTTGTAATCAAGATAAATCTTTCACAGCATGAATACAAAGCGTTTCTCTTATATCGTTGCCGCAGTTGTGCTTGCGGCATGTTCCCGAATGGAGAATCCTGTAGAAAGCAATGTTCCCGTTGCGCTCTTATACAGTACGGTCGCTGCCGCCGAGACCAAGGCTGCCCAGAACCTGAACGAGGGAAATTTCGCCAGCGGCGAGACCGTGAAGGTGCGCATCAGCAACACGGGCGAAAACACGTGGACGGACTACAATTTCACCACCTCCGCAGCCGGAGCCATGAGCCCGGCCGGCACCGTTCCATACTATCCTGCCGGGGCGCAGAACATTGACATTGTGGCCTACTATCCCGCCACGGCCGGCACGGACTTCACCGTAGCCACGGACCAGACAGGAGATGATGATTACAAAGCCAGCGACCTGATGTTTGCCTCCGTGACCAATCAAGCGAAGCAGGCCGCTGCCGTGGAACTTGCTTTCACGCATAAGATGGCAAAGCTCTGCGTGAACATCACCGCCGGAACGGGCGTAACGAGTATCACCAGTGTGAGTATCCTCAACGTGAAGCCCACCGTCTCGTTCAACCAGGCCACGGGAGCTGTGGGTGAGGCCAGCGGTGCAGCGACCGCCATCGCCGTAAGCAACAACGGCGCCGCCGTCATCCCTGCCCAGACCATTGACGGCGGGCTGCTTTCCATCGTCACCGACAAGGGCACGGCCACCTACAGCGTCACTAACAAGTCGTTCGAAGCCGGTAAAGTTTACACCATGAACATTACCGTGAACCTCCGCTCCGTAGGCACCACCACAGCCATTACCGGCTGGACGGGCGAAGGAACGGTGACGGTGAATCCGGTTCAGGGAACGACGAGGGGTCCCGCCGGAGCCGTGGCCGTGGACATGGGCCACCCGGATGGTGTGAAGTGGGCGAACATGAACGTGGGTGCGACAACGGAGACTGGCTACGGCGACTACTTCGCCTGGGGCGTAACGATACCGTATTATGTGGAATATGTCTACGGGGTTGGAACAACGGGGCAGTGGATTGGCGGCAAGACGGGATACGACTGGGAGAACTATCCCTTCATGCAGTCCCACCACTCCTACTGGCCTTACATCACCAAATACACCTTTGCCGACGGGAAGACCGATGGCATCTGGTATGATGGCAACACTTTCAAGGGCGACAAGGGCGACGGCGTAGAGCATAAGGACTTCGCATCCTATGATTATGAAGATGATGCGGCCCGCGCCAACTGGGGTGGCACATGGCGAACGCCGACGGAAGCTGAGTGGACCTGGCTGAGCGAGAACTGCACATGGACGTGTACAACTCAGGGCGGCGTGATGGGGATGCTTGTGCGCAGCAATATTGCCGGCTACACGGACAACACCATTTTCCTGCCTGCTGCGGGGATTCGGACCGGTGGGGCTTGCGCCCAAGCGGGCGTCGAGGGCTACTACTGGTCTTCCTCCCTCTCCCTCTCGTATGCCGCCTGCTACATGCGCTTCTTCGAGGATTTTTATCTCATGAGCGCCAACAACCGCAGCGATGGCTACTCCGTTCGCCCGGTCACAGATTAGGGCCCGGCATCAAAACCTGTGCAAAGCCCTGGACATTGTTGCTTTTAGCTTGGTATTGAGCGGCATCCTTGTGCTGAATTATATAGACAAACTGGGTTACGAGAATTCCCTTACCGCAATGATGTAATAACTATTGTATTATGAAAGAACAAGTACTTAAAGCCATGAATGAAGCCGGCAAACCTGTATCGGCCGGTGATGTTACCAAGATTCTGAATGCCGACCGCAAGGAGGTTGACAAGGCCTTTGCCGAACTGAAGAAGGAAGGCGCTATCATCTCCCCGGTGCGCTGCAAATGGGCTCCGGCCAAATAATCATTTGCTCAATAAAACGATTCCCCGGCAAGCTTTGCAGATGCCGGGGTTTAGTCTTTCTTTGTGGGTACATTTGCCCCGACAGTAATGATAATCCCCACGAGAAGCCCAACAACAATCGTGGCACCGGCAAAAAGGAAAAAGTCATTCCAACTCATCTGTTTGCCGAATAAGAGCAATGTCAAAGGATGAACAACAATGAGGGCGCAGACGAAAATTGCTTCCGACTTGATGATACGAATCTGATCTTTACTGAGCTTCATGGAATTCCGATTAACCGCACAAATATAGGGGATTTTAAAAAATCTGCCCAATGAGTTCATTGTTTTTTTTGTGCAATTTTTTCAATGCCGGAAGCAGGATGAACAATTCGGCCAGGAAGATGCCGTAAGTCAAACCTAAACTGAACTCGGTCAACCAACGGGAAAAACTGCTTTCCGGTAGATGCCTGCCCATCGGCATCAAGACAAGGAAAGCGAGAGCCGCAATGAGCGTAAGGCCGATGAAACTGTTCAGGTGATAGTTGAAAGCTTTGTTCGTCAGGCGCAGCTTTGCAGAAATGTTATTCTCTGCTTCGAACGGTCCGGATGCAGTTTCCCTTCTCCAGTAGATTTTACTCTTCCATTGGTGAACGAACTGGTCACCACATGAACTACGGAATACAACATAGTCACCAACTCCTTCCTTTGACCCTTTCTCGTCAAAGTCAATCTGATAGATGAACTCTTCTGCTTTACACTGCTTGAACCGATAGATGACTCCGTTTGTATGCCAGAAGGCCCACCCTTTTTTAGACATATCATTAAGCCACTTTTCTTCTTTGTCGAAATCGACAAACCACTTGATTGAAATCTTAGCTGTTTTCATATAATTTTTTTTTGATTTTTAATTTTCCATTCTTCACAAGTTCCTCAAGACGTTCAAATTCTGCCAGAAGAACTTCCTGCCCTTTGCCTGTTATTTGATACATTTTTCTTCTGCCGTCAGAGTCGGAGGATTCTCCGCAGGGAACTATCCATTCCTTCTCCAGCAGATTTGAAATCGCACCGTACAGAGTACCTGCCGAAAGGACTAAACGACCATTGCTCATTGTGGTCGTTTTCTGCATGATTCCATATCCATGCATTGGTTCTTGCAAGGCAAGGAGGATGTAGTAGATGGCTTCTGTCAAAGCCGCTGACGTATTTTTCATAGAATATATTGTTTATCGTTATATCGTAAGCCGATACAAAGATAAACGATATATTTTAATTTTCAAAATTATGCCTCTACTTACTCACTTCGGTTTTTGGAAAAGTGGAAATTTCTCTGTAAATTGAGTTGGATGGACTGAAGTAGTGATAGGCTCCTTTGGCACCTTTGCCGAAGAGCAGCAGGAGTTTGGTTTGGCCGTAAGTGAGCGTGTTGCCCTCAATATGCTTGCTGTTGAAATTGAAATCAAGCGTAAACTTGCGGCAGAAATGTTCCCGCTAGGAGAGAGGTTGTATGGCGTTCCATTCGGGAACAGGCCGCAAGGGCAATGGCGGCAGCAATATAAAAGAGCCTTTTCGTATTCATTGTCATTTGCCTATTCTTTGAAATGGTTGTAGATGACGACGGGGCGGGTGGAACGGATACTCATTGAAGGGAACCAGATGTCGTCGGGCTGAAGGCCGCAGGCATCGATGGCTTCAAGTGCATATTCCAGGCGTCCGAAATGAGAATCTACATTGTTGGTGCCGAAGGTGAACTTAATGCCGCGGGCCTTGGCACGACGGATGATGTCGAAACTTGGAATGCGGTATCGTGGATTGATTTCCATTGCAATCTGGTATTTCTCCATAACGTCCAGCACCCGGTCCACACGCTCCGGTGTCCACAACTTGTCATATTCGCTTTGCAACTCATCCGGGAGGAAGGTGGGATTGGCATAGATATCGGCCGGCTCGTTGGTGAGGATGAGCAGCGTCTGATCTACCAGGTGATCCATATATTCCTGCTTGCCGATGCCGTCAAAATGCACTTCTTCAGGCCGATAAATGCGGGAGTTCCGCCCCTTGTGGTCAATGATGGTCATTGCATCGGTAAACAGATACTCGAAAATGCCCAGAGCCTCCGACGAGAATGTCTGCGTCCACTTCCGGCCTTCGCCTTGTACTCCGAAGAGGAAGGGCTCGCCGCTGATTTCTTCATAATAGGAGTAAACCTCATCGTCATCGGCCAGCATTCTTCCTACGCCCCCTTCTCCGGCATTGGGCGCTACTCCATAGTTGATTCCGTAGTTCATTGACATGGCGTGAGCCATCTCCTTGTTGAGGTCTCCCTTGAGGTGGACGTGGTAGTCGATGACGGGGAAGTCACGCTGCTGGAGGCGGATGATGCCATCCTGCTGCTCGTTGACCGGAGGCAGGGAATCGGCCGGATTCTTTGCGTTTCCGGCAAGGGGCTTCAGTTGAAGATTGCGGAATTCCACGGCTCCGCTCAGGCTTTCCAGGCCGATTTGCCCGGGTACGATCCTTTGCCCCTCGTGCTCCTTTGAGCGCCAGGGGGCAGATGGCTCCGTGTAACAGACAACATCCACCTGGCCAATCTTGACGCCGATATTTTTTCCGCGCACCGCAATGCTGAAGTCGAACCACTGCCCGTCTGCGGCGAGGGAACGGTAGAGATTGCGTACGTGCAGGAGGCTGCCGCTTTTGAGTGTTCCGTCAATCGGCCCGTTGTGGAGCAGCACTTCATAGCCTTCCCGGCCGCCGCTTTGGCAAAAACGGATGACGGCCTGAGCATCGGCCCCCGTACGGGCCTGGCCGCAAAGCTCAAAATTGGCGTATTCTTTCCGGGAAGCCCATTTTTCTCCTTCCCGGAGCGTTATCTTGGAGGGAATGGCCGTACATCCTGCAAGAAGCAAAATGGATAGAAGGAAGGGGATTCTCATAGGGCTTTTAATCTGATTCCAGTTTGGGACGGCGAAGCGGCAGCGGGTTTGCAAAGGGGGAGCTTCTTCGCTTCGCTCAGAATGACAGGTAGAGAAAGAATGACATTTGGTGTTCAGAGTGATGAAGGGCGAGGAGTACCTGAACGAAGGTCTTCAATTACGGCCCCTGGATAATCCTCGATCCGGAAGGTAACCAGCTCCTCTTTTACGCCGAAGGAGATGTCGTGCAAAACTAATGAAACGCCTGCAATTTTTGTCCTCAGGCTTATGGGGTAAAAACTGTCTTTTGCAACAGTAATCTCGACCTCCTTGGGGGCATCCTTATCTGTATTGGTTTTGGATTTCTTACATAGGAGAAGCCAGGAGTCGGCCGTTTCCTTCTTGATGGAAATATCGTAACCTTCCGTTACGTCGGAGAACAATTCCGCATTGCTGTCTTCTGAGGAATGGCCGATGGCGGAATTCTTGATTGTCAATTTGTTGTCGTTCCCGGTATAGGTCCATTCCGTAACGCCGTCATCCCAGATGATTACCTGAACGTCCATCAGATTAGCCTCGCTGCGCGTTTTCTTACCTAGGGAATATTGTTTCATGGACACCGTGCCCACTATGGGAATCTTGGTGTCTGCCGTCATCACAAGTCCGTCCTTTTCATGTTTCTCCCATTCATCTGCCATGCGGGTAAGAATCTCCTTGGGAGTTTGTGCAAAGGCCGATACTGACCAGGCCAGCGTTATAAACAGTCCTAAAAATTTTTTCATTATCTCACTACTTGGGTAAATACAGGATCCTTGCCATCCAGAACGCTGACATAAATTATCATCTCGCTCGTTTCGGGAGCCGGTCGGCCTTCATGGGGAGTGGGAATTGCTGTAAACATGTATTCCGTACCGCCGGGAACAGTCCTTGCTGCTACAGACCGAGCCTTTGCGTCAATCATCCGGTAACCATAGACCGCAGCGTCAAAAATGTCCGATTCTTCTTCGCTTACCGCATGGGCTGCCGGGAAGTCTTCAAGAGGCTCATAATGCCCCTCGATAAAACCGCCTTCTATCAGGAAGCGCTTGACTTCGTCGGGCATTGCATCCATACGGGCGGCACGGACGCCGTAACCCGGAAGGATCTGGGCATCGGGAAATTTCCGGGCCAGGTCTTTGGTGCTGGAGGAAAGGCCGCCGCTGCCGAATGTGCAGAAGGGGACTATCTTTTTGCCCTTAAGGTCGATGCTGTTCAGTGCGGCGGCCATTGGCAATGCATAGGTGCCGAACCAGATGGGATAACCTACAAAAATGACATCGTAGGAGTCGAGATCCGCTTTGATGGACTGAACCTCGGGGAGAACTCCTGATTCACGCTCCTGGATGCAGCGCTGGATAGTTTTTTCGTATTCTCCGTCGTAAGGCTTGATGGCAAGCACCTGTTCAATATCGGCCTCTAGGCTAGATGCAATCTCTTCGGCCAAAGCCTTTGTATTGGATGTTTGGGAATAGTAAAGCACCAGAATCCGTGGCGCATTTTTCTTTTGCCCGCAGGAAACTGCGAGAAACAAGGCGGCCACTGCGGCCAGGACCAATTTGATTGATTTCATATTAAGAGAGGTTCTTCATGAGCATCAGTATGTTACGCCCGTCCACGCGCTCATAGTTGATGTGGTCCATCAGTTCGCGGATGAGGAAGATTCCAAGACCGCCGATTGGCCTGTCTTCCACGGACAGGGATGTGTCGGCCTTCTCGTGAAGGGTGGGGTCGAAGGGGATGCCGGAGTCAATCACGACCAGCCTTAATTCGTGGCCGTCCGACGTGGCTTTAACGGTTACGAATCCGTTATTTCTCTCCTTTGGATAGGCATAGTTCATTACATTCACCACAGCTTCTTCCAAGGCCATCTGGACTTGGGAGATAAGGGCCGGATCCATATTCAGCCGTTTACCGATATCCTGGATGAAGCTGTTCAATTCAGGAATGCGGCCGATATCGCAGTTCAGCGTAATGCTTTCGCTGAGGAGTGTGGCAAACTGACTGGGCGTAAAACGGAGCGAAAGCATTGTAAGGTCGTCGCTTTGAGGGGCTTCCTGCACGAAGGCGTGCACCTCTTCCCAAACGGTATCCAGTATCTGCCTGGGGCTCAGATTCTTTTCGCAGCAGTCCGAAAGCACCCTTTCAACGCGCTTGTCACTGAACTGCTCATAACTGGCGTTCATGGCCTCAGTGAGCCCGTCGGTATAGAGGAAAAGCGTGGAACCGGACTCGAGGACACATTCCTGCGTGCTGTATTTCATTTCGGAAAGGATTCCGAGAGGCAAGTTCGGCTTACACTCCAGGGTGGACAAATTCTTATTCAGTATGTAGGGGCTGTCATGCCCGGCGTTGCAATATCGCAAATGCCCGGTGGGAAGGTCCAGAATGCCCAGGAACATGGTGACGAACAACATATTGGCCGAGTTGTCCAGGCAAACTGTTTCGTTGATATCCCGCATAATGACGGCAGGGTCGCTTTCGTGGGCCGATGCGGAACGGAAAAGCGAATGGGTGACTGCCATGAGTATTGCGGCAGGGGCGCCTTTTCCGCTTACGTCGCCAACGCAGAAAAAGAGCTTTTCGTCACGGATGAAAAAGTCGAAAAGGTCTCCGCCAACTTCCTTGGCCGGAATCATGGAAGCATACAGGTCTATGTCCTTTCGCTCGGGGAAGGGAGGGAAAACGCGAGGCAGCATGCCGGCCTGGATGGAGCTTGCCACCTTCAGTTCACTTTCGATGGATGCCTTGGTGGCGGTTGTCCGCTTCAGCTCGTCAATGTAGCTGATTAGCGAATGCTGCATGTTTACGAATGACTGGCTCAGCCGGCCCAGTTCATCGGTGCGCCCGTCGTCGGACAGGGTCTGCTCGAAGTTGCCCTGGGCGATGGAGCCGGTCTGATCGGCCAAAGTCCTGAGAGGCTTCAACTCCCTGGAAACGATTCGGCTGAAAACGAGCAGCATTAGTATGAGCCCAATGATGACGATGAATACGACTATGCGCTGGAGGCGGATATAACCGCCGAAAATGTCTTTTTCAGGGCAAACGATGGCTACGCTCCAGCCCGTTGTCCCAAGGGGTTTGTAGAAGACATAACATTCTTTGCCGTCCATACGGAGCTGACGGATTCCTTCTTCGCCGCGAAGCATTGCGTGGCCAAGTTCGCTTATGGCATTGTCGGGCCTCTCGAAAGTTTCGGTGAAAATGGTCTGGTACAGCAGTTTTGTGGTGTCTGGGTGAACGAAATAGGTACCGCCCTCACCAATCATCATACTGTATGAGTTAGGATATGGCTTCACGGCCGATATCGTCTCTGAGAGCCAGCCCAGAGAGACGTCCAAGGCGATAGTGCCTATATATACGCCATACTCGTCCTTCAAAGGCTTGCAGTATGACGCAATCATATCCTTGGAGTAGATGTCTCCTGGATTGAAGTCGAAAAATGGTTCAGTCCAAACAGGGCGGTCCAGAAGTTTCGCCGTCTGGTACCAGTCCATGTAGAAGTACTCGTAATAATCGTTTCCTTCCTGGGTGGTGAGTATGTTCCCGTTGTCGTTGTAGGAGTAGGCCGAAAAATACAGTCCGCGACCGGGGAAGTACCAGGGCTCGAAGGCAATGGAGCATCCGTTAAGCTCCGGATTGTTCATAAGGATGCGCCGGGTATAAGTAAACATCGAGTCCGGAGTCTCCAGATGACCCAGTACAAGCCAGTCGGTGTTGTCGGCCACAGTTTCTACGCGCTGGAGGATGGAGTTGACGCGAAGGACGGTATTATCCAGTTCACGTGTGGCTCGGCCTTCGGCCTCTTGCCGGACGGCACTGAGCGATTGGGAAAACATGAAACCCAGCGCCACATTGAAAATGATTGCGGCGAAAAATACTATCCAAAGGCTCAGTTTTCTGGACAGCGACTGGCGGATATATTGAAGCGGGCTGGTCATTGCTTAATCCTGGATCAATTGCTCGTAGCTCACTTCGTTTCCCAGCATATTGTATTCCACCATAAGGTCGCTTGCCAGTTTGACCATGTCTTCCCGAAGTCGGAACTCCCGCTTTCCGGACTCACGGTCCAACTGGAGACGCAGAATCTCCTGCAGCATCAATTTCTGCATGGTGCGGTTGGTGGCAATATGATTCTGCTGTACATACTTCATTACTATGTCCAGCGTCTCTTCCGGATGCTCTGCAGCCCATTCCCAGCCCCGGCGGCTGGCATCGGCAAAAGCCTTAGCCTGCGCCTTATGCTTGCTGTAGTACTCACGGGTCACGTAAACGCCATCCTCCTGGACGTTGTAGCCGTGGTCGCAGAAGCGGTAAACGTTATTGTCATTGAGCTCGTATCCCGCCTGGAGCAGCTGGTAATACTCGTTATAGCTCATTGCAAGGGTGGCATCGATGGCCCCCTTGATGAAGAGGTTTACGTTGGTTGCAAAGCGAACCCATTCGTAGTTCAGCTTGTCCTTCTGGCTCATGCATATTGCCAACTGGCCGAAACCAACGCTCCAGATGCCCACGCGGGCGCCTTTCTGGGTGAGCGGGTCGGCGTTCCTGCGCGAGACTATTACCATCGCATTGTTCATGGAGGTCTGGAGTATGTTCACCAGCGGAATCCCGCTGTCTATGATCTCCATGGCCTGGCATACTTGAAGGGTTGTAGCCTGGCTCTCGTTCCGGCGTATGCGGTTCATTGCGGAAAGCGTGGCAGAGGGGTGGACGATATCCACTTCAATGCCCGCTTCCCGGTAGAACCCCATTTCCTGCGCCACATAATAGCCGGCAAACTGTGCCTGCGCGGTCCATTGGGGCGTAAAAACCAAGCGTTCCTGAGCCAGGGACGCTATGGTTATAAAGATAAACTGAACAAACAGTAGTAGCCTTTTCAAAGCTTAGGACTCACTCTTCTTGAAAATCTTTCCGGCTTCTTCCTTCACTTCTTCGATGACTTCCTTGGCCGCGGCCGTGGCTTTGCCTGCAAGGTCGGCAGCTTTTTCCTTAAGCTCCTCATTCTTGCATTTCCTTTCTTCCGGAGACATTTCGACATAGGTCTTTACCTGATCGACTGCCTTGCCGGTGCCTTCTGCAACTGCTCCTGCAGCGGTCTTCAAGGCCTCTCCGGTTTTGTTTGCCGCGTCTTTAACGCGCTCTTCAAAGGACACTTTGCCGTCCTGGTTGAGATCCCTGGGATCGAATTCCTGATTTTCGCTCATATACTTAAGTGTTTTGTGTAATACTAATCACAAATATACATATATTTCTTTCTATTGTGCACAAGATTCATCCGAGCATAGCCCCGACTTCGTTATTTTGTTCTTTGTAGAGGCATTGATTGCTTCGGCAATTTTCTCCACCATCACCGTCCCGAAAAGGATGTCGCCGTTCTCGTCAATAAGGTAGAAGGAGGGAATCCACTTTATGTGATAGGCTGCTCCAATGGTGGAATCCTGTTTTCCGGCAGGGTCGTAAAGCTGGACTCCGCCCAGGTAATTCTCTTTAACATAGGTGCTGAAAGCATCGAATGTTTTGTCGAAAGACACGGAAACGAAGGCAACCTTGGACGGATCAGCCGATGCTTGGAGGGCTTTAACTTCGGGCACTTCCTCCCGGCAGTCCGGACACCAGGAGGCCCAGAACTGAAGGACTACCTTGCGGCCCTTGAAATCGCTAATGTTCACGGCTTTTCCATTGATGTCGTTCAGGGTGAACTCCGGCGCCTTTGTGCCGGCTGGAAGCATGTCTTTCGCATATTTTGAGTCCAGGTCACCATTGTCTTTCTGGCAGTAGAGCATCATTTCGGCTCCGAAGATGAATGCTAGGAGTATAAAAAGTTTTCTCATGATTATGAAGTTTTCGATTTTTTACGTTTGTCGCAGTATTCGGCGGATGCAGTGAAAAACACGTCTCCGCTGGAGTTCAAGGCCGTTTCCACAGAGTCCTGTATGACGCCGATTATAAAGCCTACGGCAACGGCCTGCATTGCCACGTCATTGCCTATGCCCAGGAAAGAGCAGGCCATTGGTATGAGAAGAAGACTGCCTCCGGCCACACCGGAAGCCCCGCAGGCACCAAGGGTGGCGATAATGCTTAGCATAATGGCGCTCAGGAAGCCGACTTC
The DNA here is from genome assembly GCA_902772985.1 of uncultured Bacteroidia bacterium. Classification (GTDB taxonomy): domain Bacteria; phylum Bacteroidota; class Bacteroidia; order Bacteroidales; family UBA932; genus Cryptobacteroides. The sequence goes on from CACYCP010000012.1 coordinate 11,464, forward strand.
GGCTCCCACTGTATGGGCAACGGCCAGTGTCATTACCGTAATGGTCACGGCAGCCCCGTTCATGTTGATGGTGGCGCCAAGGGGAATGCTCACCGAGTAGAAATCCTCGTCCATCCCCAGTTTCTTGCACAGGGCAATGTTAATGGGGATATTCGCTGCCGATGAACGCGTGAAGAAGGCGTTGAGTCCGCTTTCCTTGAGGCAGTTCCAAAGGAGGGGATAGGGATTCCTGCGGGTGGCGATGAATGACAGCAGGGGATTGAATACCAGCGCATTGAACAGCATGCAACCAAGCAAGAGGAGGACCAGTTTTCCATACACGGTGAAAACCTCCAGGCCGCTTTCCGAGACAGCTGCGAACACCAGGCCAAGGATACCGAAAGGAGCAAACTGGATTATCCATTTAACGATGAGGGTAATAACGTCTGCTAGGTCGGAGACCACTTTTATCGTTCCTGGCGAGGCCATAAGTTTCAGGGCCAGGCCTGTCAGTATGGCCCAGAACAGGATGCCAATGTAATTTGCCGATGTCACGGAAGCCAGCGGATTGCTGACCATATTGCTTAACAAGGCCTTGAAAACGTCTGTGAGGGCGCTGGGGGCGCTTTCTGCGGCAACGTCCTGAAGGTGAAGGGTAATGGGGAAAAGAGAACTTCCGATTACCGCGGTTATGGCTGCCGTGAGCGTACTCAAAAGATACAGCAGGATTACGCTGCGGAATCGGGGACCCAGACCGCCGTGGGCCTTTGCTATGGATGCAGCAACCAGAGTGGCGACCAGCACCGGTGCAATGGCCTTGAGGGCACTCACGAAGATGGTTCCAAGAATGCTGATTGCGCTCCAGCCCGGGCATAAAAGCCCAAGCACGGCACCTATAATCAGGCCAACCAGTATGCGCAGAACCAGGCTTGTTTCGCTCCAGCGTGTGAAAATATTTTTACTATTATTCATACGCAAGATTAATCCTCCTTGATGACGGCACGTCCTTCACGGCCGTCTATGCAAACCTTCAGGGGCTTATCCAGCCTGACGTGACGCAGCCAGGATGTTTCTTCTACGGCTTCCATCTTGTCCAGTGCCCCGAGCTCAAGCGAATCGCCTTTACGGCTGTATGGATCCACGTTCACGTAACCGGCATTGAAAGAGGTCAGATTCTGGAAGAAATGCGTACCCTGGCTGGGGTCAACCCGGAAATCGGGCAGGCAGCATTCCACGATGACTTTCGCCTCGGAGATGTCGCTCCATTGGACCGGAACCCCAAGGCTGGGAATGCTGGAGCCCCATCGGCCATAGCCGATAAGGATGTACTGCCTGCCTTCGCCGCGCAGGCGGGCATTGACTTCACGAAGTTCCAAGGCCATTTCCTCTGTCTTCATCTTGTCGAAGACATCGGCCTTCAGATATACGATATCCTGTAAATCCGGTATCCAGCCTGTCCCTAGCGCACTTTCGGAGGTGACGATGGCGCCATCGCAGTCTATGTTTCTCCAATCTACGTCGGTGTTCATGGAGTCGGAGGAAATGGGCCGGATTTGCAGAACGTTGAACAGGCCGGTGCTGAGCTCGGCCGCGAATTCTATTTCAACGCTGCAGTTCATTTCGCTGACGCAGATGGACAGCAGCTCCTGTACGATGGGAGCCAGAGGGAAGGTCCCGTAGCGCAGGATGTGTGCGAAGGTGATGGCTTTCGGACCGTTGGCGAAAGGGGAGTCCACCATCCTCTGGTTTTCGTAATCATAGGTTGAAACCACCTTCTGGAATGCTTTGAATTGGCTGCAGTCCGCGCTTTGGATGCGCTCCAGGTTGATGGCGTCATCGACGGAGGTTTTGAACTTTTCGGCCTGGAGGTTCAGGGCGTACATTACCTGCTGGGTTTCACGCAGCGCCAGTTCCGGGGTTGAGGTCTGAAGGACGTGCTTGGGGTAGGCGGGCGAAAATCGCAGCACCTGTTCCCCGTCCACCACGGCTTTCCCAAGGCCGAAGGCAAGCTTGCAGATTCCGTCATCGGCCTTTTCATATCCTATGGGATAGAAGTTTACGCTGCGGGCGACGCCGGATAGGGTGGGGAAGAAGTAGCCGTTTTCCTCGGCCCCGCAAATTTCCTGGAGGATGATGGCCATTTTCTCTTCCGAGATGACGTTGGCCGTTGCGGTGATGTAACCGCGGGAGCCTGCGAAATAGACCGAGGCATAAACACTCTTGATAGCCTTGGAGAGCAGGCGCAGCTGCTGGTCTTCATTCTCTACGGCTGGAATCATATAGGTTGAATAGACTCCGGCAAAGGGCTGGTAATAAGAATCTTCCAGCTTGGACGAAGAGCGGACGGCAAGCGGAGTTCGCACCTGGCGGATGAAAGAGCGCAGGGCCTCCGTCAAGTCCTGGGGCAGGTTTGATGATACGAATTCGGAAAGAATTTCGGCATCGGAAATATCGGAGTTGATAACGTAATGGAGGCCGTTCTCCTTGATGAAGCGGTCGAAATACTCGGTGGCGATTACCAGGGTGCGGGGCACCATAATATGAGCGCCTTCCCATTTGTCGTAAAGCTGATGCTTGTACAGGATGTGATTAAGGAAAGCAAGGCCGCGGGCTTTACCGCCAAGTGAGCCCTCTCCGAAGCGGGAGAACCATATTGTATCGTTGTATGTGGCGGGATCGAAACGGGCCACAACGCCAAGGCTTTGGGCAACCCTGTAGGCGTGGATGCGTTCTACGGCCGTTTTCCGGAAATCCTCCGTGTCTTTGAAAAAGCCGTTTTTCAACGCGTTGCCTTCCTTGAAAATGCCTCGGGCAAGTAGCCAGCGGGAAACATAATTCTTGCTTCGGAGTTTGAACAGCTGGTCTTCCGGCATGGATGCGATTATCTCTTCGGCACCCTGAAGATCGCTCGCCCTGGCAGTTTGCCTTCCCCGTTCATTCGTTACCACAAAGTCGCCGAAGCCGAATTCCCTGCCGATGTATTCGGAAAGCTGGTGGGTGAGAGTCTTGGAGCGCTTCATCAGGAATCCGGCTCCAATGCTTTCGGCTACGCTGCGCATGCTTTCCTGGGAGCTTTGCATCAGGATGGGCATTTTGGGGATTTCGGTACGGATAAGCTTGCAAAGATCTACTCCCGCATCCAGTTTTTCCGTCGAAGGCTTGTCACCGCGATGCAGCACGAAGCCGATGTCGGAAATCACGCCCAGGAGGTTTTCCTTGTAGGTATTGTAAAGGTTTACGGCGTCTTCGTAATTGGTGGCCATGAGTATTTTAGGCCTGGCGCGCTTACGGAAAATCTGCTGGTCTTCGTTCAGGGCGTCGCGCACGGCGGCAATGTTCTGCTGCAGCACAAGTTTGTATAGCAGCGGAAGGTAGGTGGAGTAGTAGCGTACGCTGTCTTCCACCAGAAGAATGCACTGAACGCCTCCCTGAAGTATGTCAATAGGGGCATTCATGCTGTCTTCCAGCAACTTGATAATGGCGATGATAAGGTCTGTGCTGCCGCTCCAGTTGAACATGTAGTCTATGGCCGACTGGTCTTCATTCTCCAGCTGGCGGTACAGTACTTTGGAGAAGGATGTGAGCAGCACGATGGGCGTATCGGGCGAATACTCTTTCTGGCGGGCCGCAAAGTCGAAGACCTTGGGCTCGTACATGGTGATTATAAGGTCGAACCTTTCTCCTGAGGCGGCTTTTTCAAGGGCATGGCCGGTGGAGGGCACCCTCTCGAATACGGGAGGCCCGCTAAGGTTAAGCTCGGCATATTCACGCGCGATGCGCATATCCAGCCGGCCGTCCTCTTCCAGCGAAAAGTTGTCGTAGTTATTGCAAACCAGCAGAATCCGCCGGATTCGCCGTGCCATCAGGGGAAGGTTCTCCATTATACCAGTCCTTGATCTGTCATTGCGCGGGCCACTTTGATGAAGCCGGCGATGTTGGCGCCCTTTACATAATTGACGCTGCCGTCGGGATTGGTGCCGTACTGGAGGCAGGCGTCGTGGATGTCCTGCATTATGCGGTGCAGATACTGGTCAACTTCTTCCGAAGTCCATTTCTGGCGCATGGAATTCAGCGTCATCTCCAGGCCGGAGGTGGCTTCGCCGCCGGCATTTGAAGCTTTGCCGGGAGAGTAGAGCAGTCCTGCACTCTGAATGATATGGATGGCTTCGGGCGTAGTGGGCATATTGGCACCCTCGGCTACGCAGATGCAGCCGCCGTCAACCAGGCGGCGGGCGTCATCCGCCTCAATTTCATTCTGGGTTGCGCAGGGAAGGGCTATGTCGCAGGGTATTCTCCAGGGACGTTCTCCGGGATAATAACTGGCCTGAGGGTATTTTTGTGCGTATTCCTTGATTCGGCCGCGGCGGATATTCTTGAGTTCCAGCACGTATGCCATCTTCTCTTCATCCAACCCTTCGGGATCGTAGATGAATCCGTCCGAGTCTGACAGGGTTTGTATGCTTGCGCCAAGCCTCATGGCCTTCTGGGCTGCGTACTGGGCCACGTTTCCAGCACCGGAAATATTTACTTTTTTCCCTTTGAAACTTTCACCGCGGGTTGCAAGCATCTGCTCGGTAAAATAGCACAGACCGTAGCCGGTGGCTTCAGGGCGAAGCAGGCTGCCTCCCCAGGCTATGCCTTTTCCGGTAAGTGTGCCGGTGAATTCGTCACTGAGGCGTTTGTACTGGCCAAAGAGATATCCAATCTCGCGTCCTCCTACGCCGATGTCCCCGGCGGGGACGTCGGTATCGGCTCCGATATGGCGGAAAAGTTCAGTCATGAAGCTTTGACAGAAACGCATCACTTCCATGTCTGACTTGCCTCGGGGATTGAAGTCGCTGCCACCTTTCGCACCGCCCATGGGAAGGGTTGTAAGGGCGTTTTTGAAGGTTTGCTCGAAGGCCAGGAACTTCATAATGGAAAGGTTCACGCTGGGATGGAAACGCAGGCCGCCTTTATAAGGGCCGATGGCGCTGGAGCACTGGACGCGGAAGCCGCGGTTGATGTGAATCTCGCCCCGGTCGTCCATCCAGGGAACACGGAAAATGACTATGCGCTCCGCTTCGGCGATGCGCTCAAGTATCTTCTGGTCCATTAACTGGGGATTCTCGACAACGTAAGGGGCTACGCTTTCGACTACCTCGCGCACGGCCTGGAGGAATTCCTTCTCGCCGGGATTCCTGGATTCCAGGTCTCCCATAAAGCCTTCTACATACCTTTGGGTGAAATTTTCCATAATCGGACAGGTTTTACTACTACTAATTAACCTACAAATATAATAAAAATCCTTTATGGTTTGTACACTCCGAATTCGGATATTACAGGGGCCGATGTCCCTTCCAGGAACACGATTCGGACGGCCTCCCCGCTTACGGGCTGGAAACGATGGACTTTGACCCTTTCCGCGCCTGGTGCGGCACCTTCAAAGATTGTGGTCCATTTGGAGCCCTTGCGGTATTCCAGGCGGTAACGCTTCAGCCCTCCCGCCGTCCCCTCAGTTATGACAATCATGTTAAACGTCTGGGTACCATCCAGTTCCACTTCCCAAAACGGAGTTTCCACTTCCGGAGAAGAGTACCAGCAAGTGCGGAAATTGTCGTCGTTTGCCAAATCCATTATCATCATGTCATCGCTCCAGGACGAGTCTGAAGGCCGGAACCTGGCAATGTTCTCCTGCACGATGGGGGCTTCATATTCGGGGAGAGGAACGGGCGTACGGTCCTGGGCTTTCCACATTTCCCCAATCTCCTTAAGGCGGGCAAGGGCGTTGTCGTCAATCTTTCCATCGCGGTTTGGAGCGGCGTTCAGGATGAAACTGCAATGGGCTTTTCCGTAAGGGACAAGTACTTCATTTACAATCTCTTCGGCAGAACGCAACTGATCCGACGAAGGCATGTCCTCCTTCCAGAACCAGGTGCGCTGAAGCGGCAGGCAGGCTACCGATGGGAGGTGGTTCGCATCGGCATCAATCTTTTGTCCGGCGCCCTGCTCGTAGAACTTGATGTCGGTATAGAACAGTGCTTCGTTCGGGTATTTGTCGGAGTTCATATCCATTACCAGGCAGTCTGGCTGAAGGGATTTTATAAGGCGGTACAAATCCCAGAAATGGATGTCGTCGTAGGAAAGGCGTCCCCAGGGTGCCTCGTAGCCGTCAAAAATAATTGCGGTGACCGGGCCGTATCCGGTGAGGAGTTCCCTGAGCTGCTCTTCGATCATGCGAATCTTTTCTTTCGAAATAAGGTTCGCACGCAGTTTGTGGTGGGTGTCAAGGATGGAATAGTGGAACATTACTTTCAGCCCACGGGCAGCGAAGGCTTCACAGTATTCCTTCAGGATATCCCGGCCGATGGGACTGTTTAATATCTGATAATCAGTGGTTTTGCTGTCCCAAATGCAGAAGCCGTTGTGATGTTTTACGCTAATGCATCCGAAGGTCATTCCTGCCGATACGGCAGCATCGGCCCATTGGGCGCAGTCCAGATCCGGCGCTACCATTACTTCGGGCGAGAGCAGGGGATCGGACCAGTCGGCCGTGGTATAGGTGGGAAGGCCGTAGTGGGTGAACAGGCCGAAGCGAAGGTCCACGAATTCCTGCTGGAGTTCCTTCAGGCTTTTCCCGGATGCGGGAATGCTTGGAGCCTGGGGTGAGTTGCTGCAGGAAACCGCCAGAATGAGGACGGCCAATAATTTTAAGCTGCTGGAAATAGTGTTTTGGAGCATAATATTTATCTTTGCATTCAAAGTTAATAAAAATCATTATGAAACGCATACTTTTCCCTATTGTTATTGCAGCCCTTAGCGCCTGCTGCAACACTGCTACAGAGCCCAAATCCTGCGAAAATCCTGTCATTGAGAACATTATGGCCCGCCGTTCCATACGCCATTATACCGACCAGGCCGTCCCGCGCGAGATTCTCCGGCAATTGGCAGAATGCGGCGTGAACGCCCCCAACGCCATGAACAGGCAGAATTGGGAAGTGCGGATCATAAACAATCCGGAGTATTTTGAAGGCCTTACAAAAGCCGTTGCAGGCGCCATGCCTTTCAAGGACGACGATCCCAAGTTCAAGAATATCTTCCGTAATGCTACGGCCGCTATCGCCGTTGCCTGCCCGGATGACGAAAGCGGAATGTCACTCATCAACGTTGGCCTTCTGGCCGAAAACGTCTGCCTGGCCGCAAAGTCCCTGGGACTGGGTTCGGTTATCATGGCAGGTCCGGTGATGATGATGAATACCGCCCCTGAGGCCAAACCATATCTGGACCGCCTGAATTTGAGCGAGGGCTTCCGTCTTCGCATAGTGATCGGGCTGGGATATCCGGATGAGGAACCGGAAGCCAGACCCAGGGATTTAAACAAGATTCAGTTCGTAGATTAAGTTCAGGTTATAAAAAAGTGCTATATTTGCAGACCTAAACTAATAATATGAATATTCTTTTCGTACTGAATAGCATTTATTCGAACGGTAATGGTCTTGCTGCCTCGGCACGAAGGACAGTAGAGGCTTTGAAGAGGGCGGGAGAGAACGTGAGGATTTTGTCCGGTCCTAATCCTAATCCGGACGGACCCCAGCCTGAATATGCCCTTAAAGACTTTTATTTTCCCATTTTCGAGCCCATCATCGTGGCTCAGGGATATAAATTTGCAAGTACCGATATCCGCATTGTCGAAGAGGCTGTCCGTTGGGCCGATGTGGTTCATATGCAGGAGCCGTTCGTATTGCAAACTAGGACTGCAAAGATTGCTCGCCGTCTTGGAAAGCCCATCACCGGTACCTACCATCTTCATCCGGAAAATATTCTTTATTCCATATCATTTGGCGGCTGGAAGTGGCCCAACCAGGTGCTCCTGAACTTTTGGAGAGACAAGTGTTTCAATAAGTGGGATATTGTGCAGTGCCCTACGCTCAACGTCAAGGAGCGTTTGATGGCAAATGGTTTCACTTCTGATTTACGTGTCATTTCCAACGGAGTCATACCGGACGAATGTATACGCGTTCCTCACAAGAACCGCCCTTTCATTGTTTCCTACATTGGCCGTATTTCCGGTGAAAAGGACCAGAAAACGCTTTTGGAGGCCATGAAATACTGTTCCCATGCCAAGGATATCCAACTGATGTTCGTCGGTCATGGCCCTCAGGAAAAGAAAATACGGAAAATGGCAGAGAATTTGTACACAAGCGGTGTCCTTGCATATCAGCCGATTTTCAGCTTCATGGAAAGGAACGGGCTCCGCAAACTTGCAGCCAAGTCCGATCTTTGCATACATTGCGCCATTGTAGAGGTGGAAGGCCTTTCAATCATGGAGGCCATGCAGCAGGGGGCAGTGCCTGTCATTGCCAGCGGCCCCATCACCGGTACCGACCAGTTCGCCCTGGACGACCGCAGCCGCTTCAAGCAGAAAGATGCGCGTGAACTTGCAGGAAAGATTGACTGGTGGCTGGACAATCCGGACCGGATGGAGGCAGTCCGCAGTGAATATGTTAGGGAAATGGAGGCTTACTCCATAGATAAATCAGTTAGTGAACTTCAAAAAATGTTCCGGGATGCTGCCGGAGTCAAGTGATGAAAAAGACAGTTTTACTAATATCGGCCCTGTTTTTTGTACTGCCGATAACACTTAAGGCGCAAGATCAGTTGGAAAACCTTTCTTTGGACAAATGGGAAAAGAGGGGGAAGGTATGGTATGCTGTGGGCTGGGACTCCGGTAACAAGGGGACGACCACCATCGGCAAGAATGTGACTGAGCCCGAGGAGACTTTCCTTGCCGTAAAAGGGAACGGAAAGAAGGCTGCCCGCCTCAAGAGCGAATTCGTCGGGGTGGTCGGTATAGGGAAGTTCGCATCGGCAAGCCTCTATACCGGTGAATACCTGAAAACGCTTGGAACGAGCGGTGCCCAGTTGTCATTCGGCGTTCCTTTCACCCGCAGGCCTAAGTCCCTGCACGGTTATTATTCCTACAAGCCGGGCATTATCGATTATGCCGCGAAGTCCATGAGCTCGAAAAAGGGCCAGGGCGATCACGGACAAATCGAGATTTACCTCACCGTTTGGGACAAGCCTTTCATCATCGACAATACCAAGGGAGTGAACCTGAATTCCAAGGATGCCCAGGTTATCGGCTATGGCGTACTGGACCTTGGCACTGCTACCGACGGATATGTGGAATTCAATATTCCGGTAAAATATACCAGCGATGCAACGCCCACTTACATTGGCATAATGGCTTCGTCCAGCAAGTGGGGTGGCACTTACACCGGTTCTACCGACACCGTCCTGTATCTAGACGAGTTGGAACTCCGTTATTGAGCACCCTCACATGACAAGGGAGTACTCTCAGGAACCGGAATGGTATGCCATAAAGGTCTTCTTTAACAAGGTTTTCATGCTTGAGGCCATTCTGGATGGAATGGGCCAGGAGTCGTATCTTGCCGTTGAAAAAGTACAGCTGAAGGGCCAGGAGCATATTGCCGCGGCCCGTCGCGTCGCTTCCGGAGAGGCCGATTCCAGCCTGGTGAAAGAGGGTCCTGTCATTTTCCAGCGCAAGCCTTTGGTAAGTTCACTTATCTTTGTAAAAGCCACAGAGAGTGAGATACTTAAGATTGATGCCACACTTAAGGAAAACCAGACTTCTTCCAAGCCGATGGGCTTTATCTATAAGAATGCCGATTATTCCGCCTTCGCAAAGATACCTGCCAGTCAGATGCAGATGTTCAAGCTGATAACTACTTCCGGCTCCGGGCTGCTTTTCTTTTCGGAAGAGGGGCTGACAAGGTACAAGGAAGGCTCCCGGGTAAGGGTGGTTTCCGGGCCGCTGAAGGGCACTGAAGGCTACATCAAGCGTATTCGCAGGGACCGAAGGCTTCTGGTTTGCATTGAAGGCATAATTGCGGTTGCCAGTTCATACATTCCTCCTGCTGATCTTGAAACAGTTGAAGAATAAATGTCATCGGAAGGGAACATAGTCATAAAGAGAGCCAGGGTTAACAACCTGAAAGACATTACGGTGGAGATTCCCCGTAATAAACTTGTCGTGATTACCGGCGTAAGCGGCAGCGGCAAGAGTTCCCTTGCCTTCGACACTCTTTTCGCCGAGGGACAGCGCCGTTTTGCGGAAAGCCTTTCCTCTTACGCAAGACAGTTCCTGGGCCGTATGGTGAAGCCCGATGTGGACATAATCGAGGGCATTCCTCCGGCAATTGCCATCGAGCAGAAGGTCAATGTAAAGAATCCCCGTTCCACCGTTGCCACTACGACAGAAATATACGACTACCTAAGAATCCTTTTCGCACGTGCCGGCCGCACTTTTTCGCCTGTGAGCGGGAACGAAGTCAAGGCCCAGGGCGTAAAGGATGTCCTTGACGCCATAAATGACGGAAATCCCCACGCCCTTTATATCCTGGCCAAGTTGAACTGGGACAGCCGGTCCGACAAGGTGGAACTTCTCCTTTCCTTGAAGGAAGAGGGCTACGGAAGGCTCTTCTCCCCGAAGGATGCCACAATCTATCAAATTGAAGAAGTGATGAAGATGGACGGGAATTATCCCGACGGACTGCTTCTTCTGATAGACCGTGTGAAGACCTCTTCCACTTTGGATGAGGATATGCGTGCGCGCCTGCACTCTTCCATCCAAACCGCTTTCGACAAGGGCAGTGGTGATATGGCATTGTATGACGTTGAGGCTAAGGATCAGGCATTGAAACACTTCTGTTCCAGGTTTGAACTGGACGGAATCACCTTCCGTCGGCCCGACGAATATCTTTTTTCCTTCAACAGTCCTCTTGGCGCATGCCCGGTTTGCGGTGGACTGGGAAAGATTGTCGGGATTAGCGAGGACCTTGTGGTTCCGGACAAGACAAAGAGCATATATGACGGCGCCATAGCCTGCTGGCGGGGTGACAAGATGGGCTATTTCAAAGAACTTCTGGTGCTGAACGCCGAAAAATACGGCATCCCTATATTCGAACCTTATTGCAAACTTGGCGATGAGACCAGACGCATCATCTGGGAAACACGAGGGGATTATGAGGATCCCTCTTCTTTCTGCGGCATCAACCAGTTTTTTGAATGGGTAGAGAGCAACCGGTACAAGATTCAGTACAAGTATATGCTAAGCCGCTACAGTGGCCGGACCACTTGCTCCTCCTGTGGCGGAAGCCGTCTCCGGAAAGAAGCCCTTTATGTCAAGTTCGGAGGAAAAACCATCCACGAGCTCCTTTCAATGACAGTTGACTCTCTGCTGGAGTTCTTCCGTACTCTGGAACTTTCTCCTTTCGAGAAGGAAGTGGCGGAAAAGCTTGTGCAGGAGATTTGTTACAGGTTGGAATGCATTCAGGATGTGGGACTTGGCTATCTTACGCTGTCCCGTACAATGAACACCCTTTCCGGGGGTGAAAGCCAAAGGGTGAACCTGGTGACGGCGCTGGGCAGTTCCCTTGTGGGTTCGATGTACATCCTGGACGAGCCATCCATCGGCCTTCATCCCAGGGATACGGAACGCCTCATCCAGGTGCTTCGCAGGCTCCGGGACATAGGTAATACGGTGGTCGTGGTCGAACACGACAGCGAGATTATTTCTTCGGCCGACGTCCTTATCGACCTTGGGCCGAAGGCAGGGATTCACGGCGGGGAAATCGTCTATATGGGGGCGCCGAGGATTCCAGCTAAGGCTGGGGATAGTTTCATGGCATCCCTCACCCTGCAGTATCTGGCTGGCATACGGAAGCCTTATTCCCGGAAAAAGAATCCCTGGCACTACAGTATCACTGTCAAGGGGGCGATACAGAACAACCTGAAGGACATCGATGTGAAATTCCCTCTCAATGCCTTTACGGTAGTGAGTGGCGTTTCCGGCAGCGGAAAGAGCTCCCTGGTGGGGGATATCCTTTATCCTGCGCTTCACCGGCGCATCAATGAGACCGGTGAACTTCCGGGTGTTTTCAAGGGGCTGGAAGGGGACTTGAACCGTATCACCCGGGTGGAATACGTGGACCAGAATCCCATAGGTAAAAGTTCCCGGAGCAATGCGGTCACATACCTGAAAGTCTGGGACGATATCCGTAAACTCTTGAGTGAACAGCAGTTTGCAAAGATTAACGGCTTCACGCCTTCGTTCTTCTCCTTCAACCAGGAGGGTGGGCGCTGCCCGGAATGCCAGGGCGACGGTTTCGTACGCATCGGGATGCAGTTCATGGCCGATGTCACCATGGTATGCACTTCCTGCGGGGGAAAGCGTTTCAAGAGTGAAATCCTGGAGGTGAAGTACCAGGGGAAAAATGTGGACGATATCCTGGATATGAGCGTGGACCAGGCGATAGAATTCTTCGGCTCGCAAAAGGAAGAAGCGGCCCGGGTAATCGCTGGAAAACTCAAGCCTCTTGTCGATGTAGGCCTTGGCTATATCAAGCTTGGACAGCCCTCCAGTACGCTTTCCGGCGGTGAAAGCCAGCGCATAAAACTGGCCTATTTCCTTTCCCTGGCCGAAGGCGGGCGCGACCGGATTCTATTCATTTTCGACGAGCCCACCACCGGACTGCACTTTTACGATGTGGAGAAACTCCTCAAGGCCTTCGACGTGCTCATCGGCAAGGGTCATACCGTCATAGTGGTGGAGCATAACCTGGACGTGATTCGCAGCGCCGACTGGGTGATTGACCTGGGGCCGGATGCCGGCGAAAACGGTGGACAGGTGGTCTTTGCGGGCACGCCGGAAGAACTTGCCGCCAAAGGGAATACCTTTACCGGAAAATATTTAGTAAATTTGTAGGCTGCATATAAGAAGAAAGCTATGTTAAACGGAAAATCAGTGCTCATTACCGGAGGTACGGGCTCGTTCGGAAAGAAGTTCGTAGAGGTAATCCTTCGCGATTATCCCAAGGTGAAGAAAATAATCATCTACTCCAGGGATGAATTGAAGCAGTTTGAACTGAAACAGATTTGGCCGGAAAATGAATATCCCCAGCTACGCTATTTCATTGGCGACGTGCGTGACCGTGAACGTTTGGTCCGGGCCTGCGAGGGGGTGGACGTGATTATTCACGCTGCAGCCATAAAACAGGTCGATACAGCCGAATACAACCCCGACGAGTGCATCAAGACCAATGTGGGCGGAGCACAAAATGTCATTGCGGCGGCTCTTGCCTGTGGTGTCAAGGATGTCGTGGCTCTTTCAACGGACAAGGCTTGCGCTCCCATCAATCTTTACGGCGCGACAAAGCTCACTTCCGACAAACTTTTCACTGCGGCGAATAACATTCGAGGCTCCAAGGACATACGTTTCTCCGTTGTCCGTTATGGCAACGTGATGGGGTCCCGCGGTTCAGTCATACCTTTCTTCATCAAAAAGAGGGACAGCGGTGCAAGGGAACTGCCCATCACGGATATGCGCATGACCCGATTCAATATTTCCCTTGAAGATGGTGTGGCCCTTGTAATGTTTGCCCTGGGGCATCATCTCGGCGGTGAAATATTTATCCCGAAGATTCCGTCATACCACATTAAAGACGTGGCTGCTGCCATCGCTCCGGACCTTTCCCAGGTGGAAGTGGGTATCCGTCCCGGCGAGAAACTCCATGAAGAGATGATAACGCCCACGGATTCCTTGAACACCATCGATTTGGGCAAGTATTATGCAATCCTTCCTTCAATTACCTTTACCGGAAAACGCAGCAGGGAGGATTATATGAAGCATCACAATGCAGTTCCGGTTCCCGACGGTTTCCATTATTCTTCCGACAAGAATGACCAGTGGGAGACCGTGGAATCGATGCGTGATAAGATCAGGAAATACGTAGATCCGAATTTCCAGGTTAAATAGGGCCGAAAATCACCTCCAGGATCTTGGGTGTGGCACCGGCCGATGCTGCGCAGTATTCCTTGGAAATACGGCTGCTTTCTTCAAGGAAGGGCTTGTCGCCCGTGCACTTTACATAAAAAGCATCCAGGTCTTCCTGGTTTTTAAGGCTGAAGGCGCCTCCAAGTTTAATCAGCTGGACTCCGTGCGGCTCCCGTCTGAAAATGGGGCCGAAGGCGACGGGCATCCCATAGGCGGCGGGTTCCACTACGGAATGGGGCGCGTTGTCGGTGAATCCTCCACCCACCAGAGCGGCAAATCCATATCGGTACAAGCGTGAAAGCATGCCCACGGTATCCATCACAAGCATCTGTGAGGCCAGGAGCTTTTCATCTGGATTTTTCCCTTGATAATCAGAGTATTTCGCGGCGCCGTTCTGTACCTTTGAAATCAAGGCGTCAACTTTTTGGGGATCGATTTCGTGTGGAATCACCAGGAATTTTCCTTCAGGATGATTGTTGGCCAGAATGGCCATCATTTCGTCTTCGGCATCAAGAGTGCTGCCGGCGACGAACACTTTCTTTCCACCGGTCCAGGCATCCACAATTGCATTGTTCCAGGGCTCATTAACGATTGAAAGGACACGATCCAGCCTGGGGTCTCCCATAACCCTGACATCCGGCACACCAAGCTTTTCAAGCAAGTCGCGGCTTTCCTGGTTGTGAACCATAACCGTGGTATAACAGTGGCGTAAAATCTGACGGTAGTTCCAGTCGTACCACTTCAAGTGGTGGGAATCGGGCTCTATCCTGACAGACATTATGTATGTGTCTATCTTCCTGCGCCTGAGGGCGTTAAGTAGGACGGGCCAGAAATCGGTGATGGTGAAAATGGCTTTTGAGGGGCGTACGGCATCCAGGAAGCGGCGCACGTCCCAAGGCGTATCCAGCGGGAGGTAAAACACCCAGTCCACCTTGCTGTACTGATGCATGGGTACATAGACAGTGGGGGAGAATACGGTCAGCAGTATCTTCCTGTCCGGGAAACGCGCGCGTGTGGCTTCGATGACCGGGCGGGCTTCCTCAAACTCTCCATAGGAAGCCACATGGAACCAGATGATATCGTTATGGCCGCGGCAGGCGGCTTCTATTTTGGGAAGAAGACCCCGTCGGCCTTCCAGAAAGAGTTTAATTTTCTCTGTGTTCATGCCTATTTTTACTGTTCCGGTACGGCAGGCAAAGGTACGATTTTTTCTTGATGGTTCAGTAAATAATTAGTACATTTGCACAATTAGCACCTACGTTTTGAGTTATGGAACAGCTAGCATTGATGGGTGGAAAGCCCGTTAGGACAGAAAAGATATTTTATGGCCGCCAGTGTGTCGGAGAGGATGATATCGAAGCCGTAGCACAAGTGCTTCGCGGCCCGTACATCACCTGCGGTCCCAAGGTGGATGAGGCAGAGCAGAAACTGGCCGCATACACCGGTGCCAGGTATGCCGTGATTTGCAGCAACGGCACGGCCGCCTTGCACTGCGCCTGCATCGCCGCCGGGATCGGCCCCGGAGACGAGGTGATTACCACTCCCATGACTTTCGCCGCCAGTGCCAATTGCGCTGTCTATTGCGGAGCGAAACCGGTTTTTGCCGATATCGACCCAGAGACATATAACATCGATCCGGAAAGCATCCGAGCCCATATTACGCCCAGGACCAAGGCTGTGGTGGCGGTGGATTTCACCGGCCAGGCCGTTAAGATCAAGGAAATCAGGGCTATCTGCGATCAGTATGGCCTTGTTTTCATCGAGGACGCCGCCCATGCCATAGGCACCGCATACAATGGAAAGATGGTTGGCAGCCTGGCCGACATCACCTGCTTCAGTTTCCATCCGGTCAAGACCATTACCTGCGGAGAGGGTGGCGCCATTACCACCAATTCCAAGGATTATTACCAGAAACTTGTCCTGGCCCATACTCACGGCATCACCAGGGAAGAATCCCAGATGGAGGATGCCCCTCACGAGGGAATCTGGTACTATGAGCAGATATCCCTGGGCTATAACTACCGTATGACGGATTTCCAGGCGGCAATGCTCATCAGCCAGCTCAATAAGCTGGAGGGCTTCAAAAAGCGCCGTCAGGAGATTGTCAAAAAGTATGATGCCGCATTCAAGGATGTCCCCGGTATCATCGTCCAGAGGGAAATCCCGGAATCGGACACCTGCCGTCATCTGTACATCATCCGTCTGGACTTGGATAAACTCACCTGTACCCGCCGTCAGTTCTTCGATGCGATGAGCGCCGAGAACGTCCAGTGCCAGATTCATTACGTCCCTGTCTATTGGTTCCCCTTCTATCGGCATAAAGGATATGAAAAAGGGCTTTGCCCTGTTGCCGAAGATGTGTATAAGGGCATTCTGAGCATTCCGCTTTATCCGATGCTCAGCGATTCGGACACCGACGATGTCATTCACGCAGTGAAGAAAATCGCCGAATATTACGCCAAGTAGATGGGAAAGCTGGTTTTGGGAACAGTGCAGTTCGGGCTGCAGTATGGCGTGAACTCCCAGGGGCGCCCATCAGAGGCGTCCGTAAGGGAAATCCTTGCCCGTGCCCAGGAGGGAGGCATCACCACGCTGGATACGTCCAGCGCCTACGGCAATGCCGAAGAGCTTTTGGGCCGATGCATGCCCGAGGGCGCCTTCCGGGTGGTTTCCAAATACCCGAAAGGGGAGATCCCTGTGCGGGAGATGTTCGATACCACCCTCAAGCGTCTTGGCACAGAACGGCTCTACGGCTATCTTCTGCATCACTTCCAGCTTTTCATGGAAAGGCCTTCCATCTGGGAAGAGATTATTTCCCTCCGCGAAGAGGGGAAGGTGCAGAAAATCGGCTTTTCCCTATATTCTCCGGCCGAGCTGGACTTTATTCTGGATAGTGGTGTTCCTTTTGACCTCCTCCAGTTCCCATATAACATTTTTGACCGCCAGTTCGAGCCATATATGGCCGATTTGCACAGCCGTGGGGTGGAAATTCATGTCAGGAGCACCTTCCTTCAGGGGCTGTTCTTCATGGACAGGAATGCTCTTCCCGGGAAACTCCAGCCCTTGAAAAAGTATCTTCTTGAACTGGACCGCCGCTCCTCGGAAAGCGGTTTGAGCATTGCCGAACTGGCCCTTAACTACAATCTTCAGAACCCCTGCATTGACGGAGTCCTTATCGGCGTAGATAATGTGGAGCAGCTTGAAGCAAACCTCGCCAGCATTCGGGAATTGCCTCTTTATCCGGAGATTGAAGTGAAGGAAAAAGAATTGTTGAATCCTGTAAACTGGAACTGAGATGAAGATTTTGGCCATAACGCAGGCAAGATACGGCTCTACGCGTCTCCCTGCAAAGATTCTGAAAGAAGTTAACGGACAGAGCCTCCTGGAGATTCATTTGCGCCGCATCCTGCAGGCCCGCAGCATCGACAAATTAAAGATTGCCACTACAGATGAGGAAGGTTCGGTTTACATTGTACAAGTGGCCGATAAAGTGGGTGTGGAGTATTTCAAGGGTTCGGTGGACGATGTCCTGTCCCGTTTTTACGGAACCGCAGAACCGGAACATCCGGATTACGTTATCCGCCTCACCTCCGACTGTCCGCTCATAGACCCTTCAGTCATTGACGATATCGTGGACTTTGCCACAAGCCACGATTACGATTACGTGAGAACGGACCCCGCTTGTTTCCCGGACGGCCTGGATACCGAGGTTATGAAATTCCAGGCGCTGGAAAAGGCCTTCAAGAAGGCTAATCTCACTTCCGAGCGTGAGCACGTGACTCCATATATCTGGAAAAACGGCACGGCCGAAGGCAGGGATTTGTTCAAGACCTTCTATTTCCAGAACAAGGAGGGCGTTTTCAATGCTTCCGACTATCGGATTACACTGGACGAACCGGAGGATTTCCAGGTGCTATCGGCCCTGATTGACAGGCTTGGAACCGGCCGCTACTGGAAAGAATATATCGATTATCTGCTTTCTCATCCGGAGCTCAAGTCGGTGAACAGCAAGTTCGGATATAATGAGGGCTATGACAAGTCGCTCAAAAATGACAAGGAAATAAAATAAGGAAATATGGGGAAAGGACAGGAATTATACAAAAAGGCTAAAACCCTGATACCTGGGGGTACAAGTCTTTTATCCAAGCGTCCGGAGCAATTGCTTCCGGAAAACTGGCCGGCCTATTACAGCAAGTCCAAGGGTTGCCACGTATGGGACCTGGACGGCCGCGAATACATCGACTGCGGCCTGATGGGCGTGGGCACCAATACGCTGGGTTATGCCCGAGAAGAAGTGGACGAAGCCGTGATGAAGGTTGTCCGGGACGGAAATCTTACCACCTTCAACTGTCCGGAGGAAGTCTATCTGGCCGAGCGTCTGATCAAGATGAATCCCTGGGCAGGCGGTGTGCGTTACACTCGCGGAGGCGGCGAAGCCAACTCGATGTGCATCCGTATCGCCCGTGCCTATACGGGGAAGGACAAGGTGGCTATCTGCGGCTACCATGGTTGGCACGACTGGTATGTGTCCGTGAACTTGGGGGAGAACGATGCCCTGGCGGGACATCTGCTGCCCGGCATCCCTACGAATGGCGTTCCCCGTGAGCTCCGCGGTACGGCCATCCCTTTCCATTACAATGACTTCGAAGAGATTGAGGGCATCATCCGCAATACGCCGGATCTTGCCGCCGTGAAAATGGAGGTCTGCCGCAACTTCGGCCCGGCAGAAGGCTATCTGGAGCACATCCGCAGCCTTTGCGACGAATACGGTGTAATTCTCATTTTCGACGAATGTACCAGCGGGTTCCGCGAGACCTTCGGCGGCCTGCACAAGAAATACGGCGTCTATCCCGATATGACCATCTACTCCAAGACCATGGGTAACGGTTATGTTATTGCCGCCGTCTTGGGCAAAAAGGAAATTATGGACGCGGCGCAGGGCTCCTGGATCAGTTCCACTTTCTGGACGGACCGTATAGGCCCTACTGCCGCCTTGGCTACACTGGACGTGATGGAAAAGACCAAGTCCTGGGAATACATCACCGAAAAAGGCAGACAGAACAAGGTCCGCTGGCAGGCTCTCTCCGACAAATATGGCCTGAAAATCACCCAGTGGGGGATTCCTGCCCTGGCCGGCTTTACCTTCGACAGTCCCAATGCCTTGGCCTACAAGACCTACATCACACAGGAAATGCTCAAGAAGGGCTACATTGCCGGTAACCTTATGTACACCTGCCTGGCCCATACGGACGAGGTTCTGGACGGCTATTTTCAGGCCCTGGATCCCATCTTTGCGGATATCCGCGACTTCGAGGATGGCAAAGACGTGATGAAGGCCCTGGAAGGCCCCGTGTGCCAGAGTGGTTTCAAACGCTTGAATTAAGATGCGGTACGCTTGTCTTCATCGGCAGGAATGCCATCTGGGTGCCTATAGCCTGGTCCCGCTGCGTTACGAGGACCGTTTCCTCATTATGCGCTGGCGGAACCAGCAGATTTACCATCTTCGGCAGCAGCGTCCTCTCACCGAGGAAGACCAGCAGCGTTATTTCGATACCGTCGTCGCCGGGCTTTACAGTGCCGAAAAGCCGGATCAGATTCTCTTTTCTTATCTGGAGAACGGCGTTTGCATCGGATATGGCGGCCTGGTGCACATCAACTGGACGGACCGTCACGCAGAGGTTTCCTTCATAATGGACACCTCACGGGAGGCCGATGAATTCGCTCTTCACTGGACCAATTACCTTACGATGCTTCGCGGGGTGGCCTTCGGAGACCTTCGCCTGCATAAGCTGTTCACCTATGCCTTTGACCTAAGGCCTCGGCTTTATCCTGTGCTGGAGGCTTGCGGTTTCGTTCGGGAGGCGACTCTGAAGGACCATTGCCTCTTTGAGGGACAGTACAAGGACGTAGTGATTCACGCCCTGTTTCCTTATAAAGTAGTCAATTACACGGAACTTACCCGAAAACAGTCGCTTGAGGTGCTCGCCTTACGGAACCGCGACGACATCCGCGCCTTCATGGTGCATCCGGAGCCCATTGCCACCGAGGACCATTTTGCCTTTGTGGAGCGTTTGAAAGGCAGCCCCGACCGTGTTTATTATGCCGTCTATAAGGATGGAGTCCTGATGGGGACATGGAATCTGACGCGGGAGGACAACGACATTTGGGAGCGCGGCATCATTGCGGCTCCTCAGTCGCAGGGGAGCGGGGAAACCGCCCTTTGGGAGCGTCAGATCCTTTCATCCCTTCCTACGGACATCAAGGCCTTAAGCGCCAAGGTAAAGGCAGATAATGCCCGTTCGCTGCGCTATCACCGGAAGATGGGCTTCCGCGAGGACCGTACCGATGGAGAATACATAAACTTTATCCTGCCGCTGGAATGAGCAAAACCTTCATAGTTGCCGAACTGTCGGCCAATCACGGACACCGCTTGGAACTGGCCCTGGAAAGCGTGCGCGCTGCCAAAGAGGCCGGGGCCGATGCCGTGAAAATCCAGACTTACACTGCCGATACCATAACCCTTCCTTCCCGGAAAGAGGACTTTCAGGTTAAGGGAACACTATGGGATGGCCGCACCCTTTACGATTTGTATCAGGAAGCCTATACGCCTTGGGAATGGCATCAGGCCATCTTTGACGAGGCACGAGCACAGGGGCTGGTCTGTTTCTCTACTCCTTTCGATAAATCGGCCGTGGATTTCCTGGAAAGTCTGGGAAACCCGATTGTGAAGATTGCCAGTTTTGAAATTACCGACATCCCTCTGATTGCCTATGCTGCCAGCAAGGGAAAGCCTATGGTAATCTCTACCGGTGTGGCCATGCAGGAAGATATTGAACTGGCTGTAAAGACCTGCCGTGAGGCCGGCAACGATGACATTACGCTACTAAAATGTACATCCTCCTATCCGGCGCCCGTCGAAGACGCCAATCTGCTCACCATGCCGGATATGAAGGAGCGTTACGGCGTAAAGGTGGGACTGTCGGACCATACCCTGGGTGCCGACGTGGCGATTGCGGCGGTGGCACTGGGGGCCACCCTCATAGAAAAGCACTTTATCCTGGACCGTTCCATCGGCGGTCCCGATGCGGCATTCTCCATGCAGAAAGATGAATTTGCCGCTATGATACGTTCGGTCAGAAACGCGGAGAAGGCGCTGGGAACGGTTTATTATCCATCGGACCCATCATCCATCAAGGGCAGGGAGTTTTCCCGTTCGCTCTATGTGGCCCGTGATATGAAGGCGGGTGAAGTCATCACTTCCGAAAATGTACGAAGCGTGCGTCCCGGCTATGGAATGCATCCCAAGTATCTGCCTGAAATTCTTGGAAAAAGAATAAAGTTTGACGTCCAGGCCGGCGAGCGCTTTGATGCCGGCATGCTTATGGATCAAGATTAGTCATCTCCTTCTTCCAGGCCGCTTTTATCCACTCGCCAGCTGTCTTCCGAGAGTCCGTCTCCAATTGGTTTAACATAAATCCGGTATCGGACGTTCCGGTACACGTCAAAATTATTCAGGTTCTCGCCCAGATAAAAACGATAAACGAGTCTTTTCCCCGGAATATTGTGATAGCTGGGCGAGTGGTATTCGGCTTTCAGCTCTATGTATGAGCACACTTCGCCGTAGCGGCTTTCTGAAAAAACTTTACCCCTGTCACTCTGGACATCCTCCAGCAGGTCTCCCTGCAGGTTTTCCATCATATAGACACTTACAGGGCGGCTTATTCCAACGCTGTTGTCCTGGTTCAGGGGAATAACCTGGTCTCCGGACTTTGTATAGCCGTTTCGGAAAACCTGGGTGTTGTTCTCGACCTTGCTGGGACCCCAGAGCCTGACCGATGAAGGGCAACCCCCGATTTTTACCTCCGTAACCTTGAAAGTGACATCCTTGTCAAGTTCAGTCCGGTCTATGCTTATGTCCAGCCTGGACATAACCCTTTGCAGGGGAATTTCTATCCTGTCGTTTTCATCGGCTGTTGCTTCTTCCAGGCAGGCCGCCATAGGTATACCCGTGGAAAACTCGTCCGGATAGGCCATATAGTATCGGAAAGCCCTGGCTTCTTCCAGCGTTCTGCAAGGCAGCTGGTATCCGGTGTTTGCGGCAACCAAAATGGTATGTGGCACCTGTTTCAGCAGTCTTGTGCTGTATCGAATCTCTCCGTTTGTCAGTTGAATCTGGCGCGAGGATACATATTTTTTCTCCTCCAGTATGCCGAAAGCATTGAAGATAAAAATGTTGTAATCGGAAATCTGCTGCTCGTCCGGGTCGGCTGAACGGGTTTGTGTACCCCCGGAATAAATAATCAACGTAGTTATGGCTTTGCAATCGGGGGCCGTGACGGGTTCTTCCGTACAGGAGGCCAGGCCGAGCAGCAGAAAAAATGAAAGGTATCGTTTACTCATCTCAGAATCTTACGCTATATTCATCCCTATCTTCCCAGGGTAGGGTTCTGGTCTCAAGGACAAGGACTCCGCTGTCAACGGGTATTTCCACATCGGGAGAGCCCATCCTTTTAATGGTGATGTCAAACTCATAACATTTCCCCGGTTCAAGATTCGTAAGGTCAATGGGGTAGTAACAATGCACGTCTTCCACATCCCCTTCAATTACCAGCCTTGTCACCCGTTCCTCTCCAGAATTGGCATAGCAGTAAAAGGTCCTTTCCTCGTTTATCCTTTGTGGGCCGATGACTCCATATCCCTCCTGCATCAGCATTTCAGGGAATGGAAGCCTTTGGACAGCGGCGCTGTCGGGCAGCCCCGGGTTAATCCAACTTACCGGTATCGTTCCACCTCCTGCGCCCACTGCCTGGCATTCAGATACAGCATAGGACAGATAAAGCTTGTTGTTTGTGAATCGGTGAAATGAATACGTTCGCCCGGCAAAGTCGCAGGAGATGGAGCGAATCCGGATTTTTGACAATAAAGTGTTGAAATGAATGAATATGTGGTTTGATGCTGCATCTTCAAGCTGGTATTCTCCTACAAGGATGGGATTTTCCGGGGAGTCATTTTCCAGGGAAAAAACATGCTTGCACATGCTCCCGTAATTAAGTATATGGGTCCAGTCGCTGTCCTTCTCTCCGGAAATGGCAACCAAGTGCTTGGCCCCTCCGGAACAAAGTCCGTAAAGTGGAGTACTTCTGTCGGGAAGAACGACCCTCTGGTAGGCATCAAGCGTTTTGGCTCCAAGGGTGTCAAAGAAGAAAAGGTCTATGGTTTCAGCCTCTCCTGCCTTTGTCCCTTCAATGTGAATCTGTCTTGAAAGGGGGACTTCTTCAATTATGTTATTCTGGCGTGTACATGCAGAGAAAAAGGCCGGAAACTGTGTGACAACAGTAATGATTGCCGCAGACGTGCAGCCCGCAATGCGCGAAGAGAAAGTATCGGTAATTAAAAAAGACATCCGGCCTGTTTTCATTTTTCCTACTTTTTTAGTCCGATGCAAAACTAAGAAGGAGAAAAATGGGAAACCAGAATCATAAAAAACTTAAAGCCGATTTTTACGTTTTAAAGAGTTTTTGTCTGTTTTGATGTAAAAGCAAACAGAATATTTTCTCTTTTTAATTACAAAAACAGCCGTGATACCTTCCTGGCATCACGGCTGCAATTAAGGCTTGATGGGGGATTAACCGCCGAAGTTATCGTACAGAATGCTTTCAGGGGCAACTCCAAGCGAATCCAGAAGCTCGTTTACGCACTTCACCATCATAGGAGGGCCGCACATGAAGTATTTGATGTCTTCGGGGGCCTCGTGCTCCTTGAGGTAGGTTTCGTACATTACGTTATGCACGAATCCGGGAGTGTACTTCACTCCGGCCTCGTCGGCTGCAGGGTCCGGGCGGTCAAGTGCAAGGGTGAAGTGGAAGTTCGGGAATTCCTTTTCGATTTCGGCGAAGTCTTCCAGATAGAACGCTTCCACAAGGGCGCGGGCGCCGTAGAAGAAGCGAACCGGCTTTTTGGTCTTCAAGGTCTTGAACAGGTGCATGATATGGCTGCGCAGGGGAGCCATACCGGCACCGCCGCCCACGAAGATGTACTCCTGGGTGTCGGGATCGTCCTTCGGCAGCAGGAATTCTCCATAGGGACCGCTTATCCAAACCTTATCTCCGGGTTTGCGGGAGAATACATAGGTGGAGGCGATGCCCGGAGGAACGCCGGGAACGAACTTGAACACGCCCTTGGGCTGGGTCCTGTCGAAAGGAGGCGTAGCGATACGCACATTCAGTTTGATGAGGTCTTTTTCGGCAGGATACGAAGCCATGGAGTAGGCCCTGATGGTGGGCACAGTATTGCGGTACTTCAGGGAAGTGATGCCGTACTTTTCCCAGTCGCCCATGTAGATGGGTGCAACTCCCATATCGGCGAAATCGGCCTCATATTCGGGAATGTCAATCTGGATGTACTCACCGCTCTTGAAGTCGATGTGCTCGCCTTCGGGGAGACGTACGGTGAATTCCTTGATGAAGGTGGCTACATTATCGTTGGAGATAACCTCGCACTCGAGTTTCTTTACGCTCAGGGCGCTTTCAGGAACGGAGATTTCAAGGTTATCCTTGACTTTCACCTGGCAGCCGAGCCTCCAGCCTTCCTTGATTTGCTTGCGGGAGAAAAATCCCGTTTCGGTGGGAAGGATGGTGCCGCCTCCGGCAAGGACCTGGAGTTTGCACTGTCCGCAGTTGGCCTTTCCGCCGCAGGCGGAGGGAAGGAAAATACCGTGATCGGCCAGGGTGTGCATCACGTCTCCGCCGGGAGTCACTTCCAATTCCTTGCTGCCGCCGTTGATGTTGATCTTGACGGAGCCGGAAGGGGTGAGGGCGGTCTTGATCCAAAGCAGGAGGGCTACCAGAATGAGCGTTACGACTGTTGTAACGATTACTGCGAATAGAATTGTATTACCCATATTCTTTACCTCCTACAATGAAATGCCCATAAAGGTCATGAAGGCCATGCCCATGAGACCTACGGTTATGAAGGTGATACCAAGACCCTTGAGGGCTCCGGGGACATTGGAATAGGCCATCTTCTCGCGGATGGCGGCAAGCGAAACAATGGCAAGGAACCAGCCAAGGCCGGAACCGAGGGAGTAAACGCAAGCCTCTCCAATGTTCATGAAATCTTTCTGCTGCATGAAGAGCGAGCCGCCCAGGATGGCGCAGTTCACGGCAATCAGGGGCAGGAAGATACCCAGGGAAGAATACAGCTCCGGAGAGAATTTCTCCACCACCATTTCCACTACCTGGACTATGGCTGCAATGACCGCGATGAAGACGATGAAGCTAAGGAAGCTAAGGTCTACACCCTTGATGAGGGCGTCGGGCGCAAGCACATAGGTGTTAAGCAGATAGTTGATGGGAAGGGTGACCAGGAGCACGAAGATAACTGCAAGGCCCAGGCCGGCAGCTGTTTTCACATTCTTCGATACAGCCAGAAATGAACACATTCCAAGGAAGTATGCGAAGATCATATTGTCCACAAAGATGGACTTGACGAATAAGCTGAGATATTCCATAAGGCGTTACAATTATTTTTCCTGAAGGTCTTTCTGGATGCTGCGCTGAACCCAGACGATGCATCCCAGGAGGATGAGTGCGAAGGGCGGCAGAATTACCAGGTTGTTGGGAATATAGCCGAAGCGGTTAAGGATATCGAAGCCGAAAAGGGTTCCGCTGCCGAGGAGCTCACGGAAGAAGGCGACGATGATAAGGATAATGCCGTAGCCTGCACCATTGGCAACGCCGTCAAGGAAGCTGGGCCATGGCTTATTGCCAAGGGCGAAGGCTTCGATGCGGCCCATCACGATACAGTTTGTAATGATTAGGCCGATGTAAACGGACAGTTGCTTGTCGATGGCGTAAGTGGCTTCGAAAGACTTAAGAACCTGATCGACCAGGATAACCATCATGGCCACCACCACCAGTTGGACGATGATGCGGACGCGGCCCGGTATGGTATTGCGGAGGAGCGACAGGATAAGGCTGGAAATGCCGCAGACCACAATCACGGACAGCGTCATTACCAAGGCACCCTTCATGGTGACGGTAACCGCCAGGGAGGAGCAGATGCCCAGTACCAGGACGGTAATCGGGTTCCCCTTGAAAATGGGGTTCAGAATGGTCTCTTTAAGTTTTGCATCCATATCTTATTCCTCCTCACATTTTGTGGTTTCACATTCTTCGGCCTTTTCGCCTTCGTGCTTGCATTTGCCGCAGTGCTTTTCCCCGGAAACATTGCCTTGGAAGTACTTGGCGTATGAGGACAGCCAGGTGTCAATTGCGGCATCCAGGCCCTGGGAAGTCATCGTTGCGCCGGTGATGGCGTCAATCTCATTGTCCACCAGGGATTTGCCGGAAGCATCCTTTGGAGCTCCGCCCTTCACGATTTCAAAGACGTTTGCCTTGTCGAAATCGGCCTTCTCGCCGATGAATTCGGCCTGGAAGGCGGGATCGTCCTTAATCTTTGCGCCAAGGCCGGCGGTTTCGCTCTCGTGGTCGAAATATGCACCCTGG
The DNA here is from genome assembly GCA_902772985.1 of uncultured Bacteroidia bacterium. Lineage (GTDB taxonomy): Bacteria > Bacteroidota > Bacteroidia > Bacteroidales > UBA932 > Cryptobacteroides. The sequence goes on from CACYCP010000012.1 coordinate 37,783, forward strand.
ATGGTGTTGGAGCCTTTTTCAAAAGCTATGTATCCCCAGATAGGCCCCCAAAGGCCTGCGCCATAGATGGGGACGACCGTGGTCCCGTTCTTGAAGATGAACACGGGGAGTTCCGGCTCACCGGTCTTGTTGGGACCGCCCTTGATGTTGTAGTTCTGGCGTTTGAGTTCCTTCGGGCTGAACACGCGGTCAAGCGGAAGGTCCTGCATTTTCTCGCCGTCGATGTTAACGGTAAAGGCCTGTTCTATTTCTTCGGCATACTTTGCCAGCACGGCGGTATTGCCTATTTTCTGGAAATCGGCCTTGGTTCCGAACTGTGCGGCCGTGAGCATCTGGGAAATGGTATCGGCCTTTTCATTCGCCTCCTGTTTGCCTTTGAGACTTTGGGACACAAAGGCAAGGAGCGCTGCCACTACCACCACGATGACAGTGGTGTAAATGACTGTATATACGTTACTGTTTGTATTCATGGCTCTTTTCCTTTATGCGTTCATTGTTTTTTTAGCACGGCGGGATGTTGCCGCTGATACAACACAGTGGTCGATGAGCGGGGCCATGGTGTTCATCAGGAGAATTGCCAGCATCATGCCTTCCATGTAGCCGGGATTCCACAGGCGAACCACAACGGCCAGGGCACCCACCAGGAAGCCATAAATCCACTTGCCGGTTTCGGTCTGGGCTGCGGTCACAGGATCGGTTGCCATAAAGACGGAGCCGAAGAGGAAGCCGCCCATCACGATGTGATAGTAGCTGGGGATGCCGCCCGCAAGCTGGCCGAACCAACCGACAAGCAGGCCGCCGGCGATGCTGGAGAGCATGATCTTCCAGGATGCCACGCCGGAGCCGACAAGGATGAGCGCGCCGATGAGGATAGCCACGACGCAGGTTTCACCGGTCGATCCGGGAATGAGGCCCCAGAACATGTCCATAAAGGAGTATCCGGCCTTGTCCAGGGCAGCCACGCCGCCTTCGTTTGCGATAGCAAGGGGAGTTGCGGCCGATATGGCATCGACGCCCTTAAGGGAGCCCAGCCACGCTTTTGAAACCCAGACACTGGAACCGGACATGCTGGAAGGATAGGCGAAGAACAGGAATGCACGGGCAACCAGGGCCGGATTCCAGATATTCATGCCGGTGCCGCCGAAAACTTCCTTAACTAGGAGCACGGAGAAGGCAACGGCAAGAGCCAGCATCCATAGAGGAACGTCCACAGGGACAATAAGGGGAATGAGGAAACCGGTTACCAGATAACCCTCGTTCACCTCTTCACCGCGAATCTGGGCCGATGCGAATTCAATGCCCAGGCCTACGATATAGGAAACGGCGAAAAGGGGTATCATCCTCAGAAGACCATAGCCGAACATCTGAATGAAGGTCCAGCCAAGGCCATAGAGTGAGGAAGTCTGATAACCAATGTTGTACATTGCAAAGAGCGCGGCGGGGACAAGGGATATGACAACCATTATCATCACGCGCTTGAGATCTATGCCATCACGGATATGAGCGCCTTTCGAAGTGACGGTGCCCGGAACGCGAAGGAAAGTATCGAAGGCATCTACCGTAGAGTGCCACCAGGGTTTTTTCTCTTCTGCCATAACTTACGCCATTTCTTTAATCATCAGGTCAATGCCCTTTTGGATAATGGCCTGAATCTCGTTCTTGGAAGGATCTACATAGTCGCAAAGGGCAAGGTCTTCCGGCAGTACTTCGTAGATGCCGAATTTCTCCATCTTCTCGATATCACCGGCCAGGCAGGCCTTGATAAGGTAGATGGGGAAGATGTCCATTGGAGTGACGTCCTCGAAACACTTCGTTTCCACGAATGCGCGGGGACCGCCGTGAAGATTGGTGTCCAGGCTGTACTTCTTGCCGGGGGTAAGCCAGGAGAAGTAGCAGCGGGAGCTGCTGAAAACCTTGGTACGGAAAGGCTTGGCCCAACCGAACCACTCCCTCTCGTGACCCTCTTTCAGGATGCTTATCTGGTTGTCGAAGAAACCAAGATAGCCGTCCGGGCCAAGAGTCGTTCCGCTTAGGACGTCGCCGCCAATGATGCGGGTGCCATCCTGGACGGAGGTAATCTCATTGACGGGAGTGCCGGGCAGGCACTGCACATAAGCGGTCTTTTCCGCTGCGGGGCCGGTGACGGCCACCTTGCGGCTAAGGTCGAGTTTCCCACTGTTCACTACGTGGCCAAGGGCCACAAGGTGGCAGGGAGCGATGGTCCAGACGCATTCACCCTTGCGGATGGGAGCGATGTGGCTGATTTGCACGCCGACATTACCTGCAGGATGCGGGCCGCTTACGCTGTGAAGGACGGCGTTTTCGACCTTGTGGAAAACAGAAGAGGCTTCGCTTTCCTTGCGCAGGCAAAGATGCACCGGGGCAATCTTTGAAAGGGCGTCAACGCCGGCCTGGATGTCCTGAAGGGCATTGTCGAAGGCGAAGTCGTTGTCGGCGGCAAGGGGAGCCGTGGAGAAGGAAGAAATGAAAATTGCCTTGGGAGTTGCATCCAGGCCGGCCAAAACTCCGTAAGGGCGCTGGATAAGGCTTCCCCAAAGGCCGGTGGCAAGGAGAAGATCCTTGGTTTCCTGGGCCGATGCGGGGGCCTTGGCGCCGAATTCTACGAATTCCTGGGTTTCGGAGGCCTTGATAAGAACTGCCAGCAATTTTCTCTTTTCACCCCTGACGATTTCTTTCACTACACCGCTGACAGGGCTTGTGAGAAGAATCTCGGGGCACATTTTGTGAGCCATCACGGGTGTACCGGCTTTCACCGCGTCTCCCTCTTTCACAAGCAGCCTTGGAACCAGGCCGTTGAAATCTGTAGGTTTGACGGCAACAATGTCCGGGACCACGTTCTTGACCACTTCCGGGGCTGCTACACCTTTTAACGGGATGTTCAGACCCTTTTTCAAATCGAGATTGTGTGACATTATTTAGTACAGTTTTGTGTATTTGCAAAAAACACTGCGCGAAGTTACGAAAAAAATACTAATTTCGCATTATATAAGGAGAATAGAATGACAGAGATATTGAAGGATTTGAACGAAGAGCAGCGAAGGGCTGTGGAGTGTTCGGACGGGCCGGTTCTCATTGTAGCTGGAGCAGGGTCGGGAAAAACGCGCGTCCTCACTTCCAGAATAGCTTATCTGATTGCCCGAGGGGTACCTCCCGAGCGAATCCTTGCGCTCACTTTCACGAAGAAGGCGGCAGGGGAGATGAAGGAAAGGATAGGCCTCATGGTAGGGGAGCGTCAGGCAAAAAGGCTTTGGATGGGAACCTTTCATTCTGTATTCGTCCGTTTCCTCAGGGAATTTGCTCCGCTGCTGGGTTTTCCCCAGACATTTACTATCTACGATACCACAGATTCTGTCAGCGCCATCAAAACTTGCATCCGCCAGCTTTCCCTGGACGAAAAGATATACAAGCCCAAAGAGGTCCTCTCCCGCATTTCCCGGGCCAAGAACGACCTTATCACCCCTACGCCCTACATGAACGGAGCAGGTGGATACAGGGAAAACGACACAAGGCAGAAGAAGGGGGAAATATACCGCATCTTCGCGCTCTACTGCCAGATGTGCAAGAACTCCGGCGTGATGGATTTCGACGACATCCTCCTTTATACCAATATTCTCTTAAGGGATAATCCCCAGGCTCTGGAGTCCATCGCAGGCCGATTCTCACACATTCTGGTGGACGAGTACCAGGACACGAACGCCGCCCAGTACATTATCCTGAAAAGACTGTCCTCGACTCACAGGAACCTTTGCGTGGTGGGGGATGATTCCCAGTCCATTTACGGCTTCCGCGGCGCCCAAATCGCGAATATCCTGAATTTTCAGAAGGATTTTCCGGAGGCAAGGATCTTCCGCCTGGAAAGGAATTACCGTTCCACCCAGACCATAGTGGATGCCGCCAACGCCCTCATAGCCCATAACCAGGGACGCATCCCCAAGAACTGCATTTCCACCGGGGAAAAGGGCGAAAAGATACACCTTGTCCGAAACTTTACAGAACAGGAGGAAGCTTTCACAATAGCATCGGCCATACAGGACAGGCTGCGCAGCAGCCATTGCAGTTATCGGGATTTTGCTATCCTTTACAGGACAAATTCCCAGTCCAGGGCCTTGGAAGAGCAGCTCCGGCGCCGCAATATTCCTTATATGGTTTATTCCGGGAACACCTTTTTTGAAAGGGCCGAAGTCAAGGATATGATGGCCTATTTCAAACTGGCGGTCAATCCTAACGACGATGAGTCGTTCCGCCGTGTGGTAAACAAGCCTGCAAGGGGGATAGGTGACACCTCCATGCATTCGCTTCAGGCGGCTGCCCTTTCAGAGGGGATATCGCTTTCCCGTGCCGCATTCCTCCCGAATCTGGAAGAATTCGGCCTGAAAAGTGCCGCCATCGGCAAGATAAGGGCGTTTTGCCAGATGATGCAGGGCGCTATGGACAAGGCCCAGCTTCCCGATGCCTACGACCTCGCGGTAGAACTGGCGAATGACAGCGGCCTTTATCAATATTACAAATCCGACACTTCGGTGGAGGGGCAATCGCGCATGGCCAATGTCCAGGAACTCCTGGACAGTGTAAAAGGCTTCGTGGAAGAGGCCGAGGGTGAAGTTACCCTTGGGGATTACCTGGAAGACATTTCCCTCCTTTCAAATGCCGATACTGCCGATGACGATGAAAACGGCAGTAACAAGGTGGCCTTGATGACAATCCATTCCTCCAAAGGATTGGAATTCCCTTACGTATTTGTGGCCGGGATGGAGGAAAACCTTTTCCCCTCCGTCGGTTGGCTGGCCGATGTCAAGGAAATGGAAGAGGAAAGGCGGCTCTTCTATGTTGCAATTACCCGGGCCATGAAAACCGTGACACTTACTTTCGCCTCCACAAGGATGCGTAACGGCAAACACGAAAGCAACTCTCCCAGCCGTTTCCTGCGGGAACTGGCGCCACAGTATCTGGACAGGCCTTTGACCAATGTGGATATGGAGCAGGATTACAGCGCTGAAAGTCCCTTCCGTTTTGCATCCAGAAAGTGGACGGCTCCCGTGCAGAGGCCTGCGGCCCCTCTTTCATCATCAAAACCGGTTTCAAACATTCCGGTGAAACCTGCGCTTGTCGATCCTGATTTCAAGCCAGAGGCGATGACCAGTTTCAAGGCGGGGGACAGGATAGAGCATAACCGTTTCGGGGCGGGGGAAATCCTTGAAATAAGCGGCCAGGTCCCTGATCTGAAAGCCAAAGTCTCTTTCGATAAATATGGGGTAAAACTGCTCCTGCTGAAGTTCGCGAAACTTCGTCACCTGCTACCACTTATTACTATCTGCTTCCTGATAGCCTCCTGCGGGGTCGTTCGCCCTAGAAATGCCCCATACTATCATGCCGGTCCGGCGGAAAAAGCCGGTTACGAGCATCAGGGAATCTTGGAAGAGCACCATTATCCCTGTAGCGAGCCAGGGCTCACCACCCGTCGCATGATTGTTTATCTTCCGGCCGATTATTACAAGGATACCACTGTCCGTTACCCGGTGTTTTACCTCCTGCACGGCGCCAGGGGCTATGAAACTTCGTGGATTAAAAAGGGGAGTGTGCTGGAGATTACAGACAGCCTGCGCGCCAACAATCTGGTAATTCCAAGCATCATCGTTATGCCCAATACCAACCAGTACAACGACGACAACGATTATGATGACGGTCGCTACAAGGACGCTTTTGAATCCATTTTCGAGGTGGACGGAAAGGTGGAAAGGGCTTTCCTTCACGATGTGGTGGAATATGTGGACAGTGTTTACCGCACCGTGCCTGAATCCACGCACAGGGCCATAAGCGGCCTTTCCATCGGCGGGCATCAAAGTCTGCACCTTGCCGCCTTTTATCCTTATACCTTTTCTTACATTGGAGCCTATTCCCCTTATTGGTGGAGCCTTGGAAAACTTAAGCACAGAAGACTTTTCTACCGGGATTTCAAAGAGCTGTTGGCAACGCAGTTCAAGATTAACCCGCCGATCCGCTACTATCTTATGACAGGCGATGTGGATATAGTGCGTCCTTCGACTGCAAAATTCTGCCGTTATCTGGACAAGAAAGGCTATGAGCATGAGTATGTTATCCTTCCCGGAGGGCACGACTGGCCTTGTTGGAAGGCCAATCTCATACTTATGATGGAAAACGCCTTCAAAGGAAAAGAAACAAATGAAAACTGATATGAAACCTTATCTTCTTCTTTTTTCAGCGGCTATGCTGCTTATCGCATCCTGTGCTCCAAAGAGTGTCCAGGAAGAGCCTGAATCCGATGACCAGAAGGCCGTCAGGATGGAATGGTTTTCCCAGGCCAAACTGGGTATTTTCATTCACTGGGGCATATATTCCAGGGGCGACTGGTCCGAGAGCTGGGCTTTCCATAACGGGGTTGTAAGCATGGAAGACTATTTCGCCCAGGAAAATGATTTTACGGCAAGTGATTACAATCCGGCCGAGTGGGTGCAACTCATCAAGGAAAGCGGTGCGAGATATACGGTCATAACCTCCAAACACCACGACGGTTTTGCCCTTTGGGATACCAAGGCTGGGGATGTGAGCGCCGTCAAAAGTTCGGCGGCAGGAAGGGATGTGCTCACTCCTTTCGTAGATGAAGTCCGCAGGCAGGGCGGCTTGAAATTAGGTCTATATTATTCGCTTATCGATTGGCCCAGAGAGGATTATCCAAATGTTTTCAGGGCTGGTCCCGCGCGTTACGACATCCACCAGGAGCCGGAGCGCTGGCAGCACTTCCTGGATTTCAACACGGCCCAGTTGAAGGAGATTAACGAGGGTTACAAGCCGGACCTTATCTGGTTCGACGGCGACTGGGAGTTCAAGGCAGAAGAATGGGATTCCCCGGGAATAGTGGCCATGCTCCGTGAAAGCAATCCCGACGTTATAATCAACTCCAGGATAAACGGTTACGGAGATTATGCCACTCCCGAACTGGGTGTACCCGTAGTCCGTCCGAAAGACCGCTGGTGGGAGACTTGCATGACAATAAACAATTCCTGGGGCTTCCGAAAACGCGATACTCGCTTCAAATCTCCCGATACCATAATCCGTATGCTGGTCGACTGTATGTCCCTGGGCGGCAACCTCCTGCTGGACATCGGCCCCCGTGCCGACGGTACAATCCCGGAGGAGGAAGTCCAGATTCTGAAAGAACTTGGCCGATGGATTTCCAAACATGAAGAAGCGGTCTATTCCACACGTGCTGGCATCACGCCGGGACATGTCCAGGCCTACACCACATTGAATAAAGAAGGAGACATTCTCTATTTGTATTTCCCATATACACCTAACGAATCGATTGAGGTTAAGGGTCTTAAGTCACGCGTAAAGAATGTCCGTGTGGTCGGGACCGACAGGCAGCTCCGCTGGAGGCTGTATAACGACATTGACTGGAGCGAAACTCCCGGCGTATATTACATTCAGGTTCCTGCCGATGTCCTTGACCCCAGGATGACGGTCCTTGCCCTGGAACTGGAAACCCCGGCCACCCTTTATGAGGGCTCAGGCCAGGTAATAAGTTTCAACGAGTAGTGGAGAAGAACCATGAAAAAAAGCACAATCACCCCCTGGAGTTGGATAAGCTTGCAAGCCCACCATTCTCTTGCCAAGGACAAGCATAGCAGCCTTACGGTGGCGGTTTGCGTCCACGATACGAATCAAGCCATAGCAATAGGCCTGAGCCTGCCGCCTGCCGTTTTCGAATCGGCCAAACAGGTTCTTATCTATCAAAAGACCGGCGATTCAATCGTGAGGAATCTTTCTTCAAAGAATATCCGTCCTTTCGGTATGATTTCGCAGTGCAGCGAAATGCTTCCTTAATGAGAAATATTTACTATATTTGCAGGAATTTTGCCTGTAAATGGATTTGTAAATGATATCCTTTCAAGCATTTAACATTTTTCTTATAGTAATGAGCGCCATAGCGGCGGCGGTTTTCGTGGTCCTTTTTTTCGTGGATGCCGGCTATGGAAAATTTTATCAGCCCAAGTGGGGCCCTTCAGTGGACAACCATTTGGGATGGTTCCTTATGGAAGTGCCTGTGTTCATTGCAATGCTGGTGCTTTGGTGGCTTTCTCCAATACGTTCCGACAGCACTAGAGTGGTTTTCCTGCTTCTTTTCGAACTTCATTATTTCCACCGCTCATTCATTTTCCCTCTCCGGCTTCGCGGACATAGCCGTATGCCCCTTTCAATCATCTTGATGGGTGCCCTTTTCAATACTCTTAACGCTTTCATGCAAGGCGGTTGGATATTTTACTTCTCACCGGTGAACTACTATTCAGGCGGATGGCTCACCAGCGTTCCGTTCATCACCGGTACGGCTTTGTTTTTTGCCGGTTTGTACATAAACATTCAGTCCGACAACATCATACGCGACCTTCGCAAACCCGGAGACAGCGCACATTATCTTCCGAAGGGTGGTATGTTCCGTTTTGTGACCAGTGCCAACTACTTTGGCGAATTTGTGGAATGGGTGGGTTTCGCTATCCTTACCTGGTCCTGGGCCGGAGCGGTATTTGCGTTTTGGACCTTTGCTAACCTGGCACCTCGTGCGGCTCGGATTTACGACCTTTACCTTAGTGAATTCCCTGGACAAATTGATACTACAAAAACTAGGCGGATGATTCCGTTTATTTTCTGAGATGATTGATTCGCAAGTATTTACTCCTGTTAAGATTGGGCCGATAAGCCTTCGAAACCGAGTTATACGCTCGGCTGCTTTCGAGAATATGGCCTACGACAACAAGCCTTCACAGGACCTTTTCGACTACCACCAGGCTGTCGCACGCGGAGGAGTCGGCATGACCACGCTTGCATACGCATCTGTCAGCCAAAGCGGCCTGTCCTTCAAAGGCCAGTTGTGGATGCGGGAGGAGATAGTTCCCGCTCTCAGGCAAATCACTGACGCCGTGCATGCCCAGGGTGCAAAATGCTCCATCCAACTGGGCCATTGCGGCAATATGACTCACCGATCCACTTGCGCTTGTATGCCCATGGGCGCTTCCGGAGGCTTTAACATCTATTCGCCAACCTTCGTGCGCAAAATGTCGCTGAAAGACATAGACAAGTTGGTGGAAGATTTCGGCATTGCAGTGAACCTGGCTCGCAAGGCAGGCTTCGACTGCGTAGAGATTCATGCTGGCCACGGATACCTTATCAGCCAGTTCCTTTCACCCTATACAAACCATCGTCGCGACGAGTATGGCGGCTCGCTGCAAAACCGTATGCGCTTGATGCAAAGGGTTATCCGGCGTGTGCTTGAGGCTGCGGCCGATGACATGGCGGTAATTGTCAAGATGAACATGCACGACGGTTTCCGCAGCGGAATGCAGCAGGAGGAATGTCTAGAAGTGGCAAAGGAATTGGAAAGGCTGGGTGTCCACGCCATAGTGCTGTCGGCCGGATTTGTGAGTAAAGCTCCAATGGAGGTGATGCGCGGAGCCATGCCGCTTCGCACGCTGGCCTATTATACTGATTGGCGTACGATGTGGTGGTTCAAGGCTTTGATGCCCATCGCCGGCCGCATTCTCATTCCAAGCGTTCCTTATAGCGAGGGCTATTTCCTCGAGGAGGCAAAACTTTTCAGGGCTGCTTTAAAACTCCCTCTCATATACGTGGGCGGCCTTGTTTCGCTCGACAAGATGGAAGAGGTGCTCTCTGAAGGTTTCGATGCCCTTCAGCTTGCTCGTGCGCTTATTCATGATACGGATTTTGTGAATAAACTCCACAGCGGAGAGATTACGCGCAGCGGCTGCCGCCATTCGAACTACTGCATAGCCCGTATGTTTACGCTGGATATGAAATGCAGCGAATGCGTGCCTGACCTTCCTGCCAAACTTCGCCGCGAGGTGGAAAATTAATCCTTCCCCCAATCCTTGTTGGGCTCCGGGCCCATTTCCAATACCAGGCTTCCGCCACACAGCAGTTCGGAAGCAGGGAAGTGGAAGCTTTGCAAGGGCTTTCCGTTCAGGATGGCACTTTGGACATAAATGTTTTTGCGTGAAGCATTCCTGGCTTCAATTACAAATTCCCGGCCTCTGCCATAGCGGTTCCCCAGATTAATCACAGTCTTCGGATACAGGGGGCTGGCTATCTCATAAACAGGGTTTACCCTGCAGCCTCCGTCGGTTTGGAAAAGCCCCAGGGCGGCCATTACGAACCAGGCGCTCATCTGTCCCTGGTCCTCGTCTCCAAGATAAGCGTTAGAGGCTCCTGTACCGTAATATCTGTCTATCACCGAACGGGCCCATTTCTGGGTGAGCCAGGGTGAACCGGCCCAGTTGAACAGGAAGGCAAAATGCATGCTCTGCTGGTTGCCCTGAACCACGGGGAAGTCCCAATAGGCTTCGTTCGGGGCGTTATATCTGGTTGTCTCTGAAACCCGGAAACCCCAGTCGAGGCGCTCCACAAAGTCTTTCCTGCCCATTATCTCTACCAAGGCAGGCACGTCCTGAGGTACAAAGTAGCTCAACTGCCATCCGTTTCCCTCTACATAGTGGTGATTTGCACCGGAGCGGAACGGGTCGAAATCATCGAGAAAATGGCCTGTCGTGTCTCTCATCTGGGCATATCCGTTTTCAGGATTGATGGCATTTTTCCACCACGAGCCGCGCTCTGCGAAAATCTTTGCCTCATCGCTCTTCCCCAGGGCCAGGGCCATCTGGGACACTGTCCAGTCGTCAAACGAATACTCCAGGGTATTGGAAAACCGTCCCTTCTCGTAGGGGATATAATGGTACTTAAGATATGGGATAAGGTCCCGGTTTCCTGCAAATCCACCTGCAACCTGGGTGGCCGGGGTAGTCTGCATCTTCAAGATTGCCTCAAAGGCTTTTTCGGCATCATAATCCCGTATTCCCATCTGATATGTCGAAACTATGAGGGGAATTTCGTGCTCGGCAACCATCACGGGGATGTATTCCATGCCCGCCGGCCCCTTTCCAAGCCATCCGCAGGCATCGTAAAGGGCCAGTTGGGAATTAACCCAGCGGGAACTCCATTCCGGGGTAACAAGATTCCAGAACTGGTTCAGGTTCCAGAATGTGTTCCAGAAGGCGTCACAGCCAAGGGCAACAAGCCCATCTTTCTCCAAATGGCGGACTTTCTCGTCCGGTGCCATCCAATCGCCGTTTACATCGCTCCAAAGGTTCCGGCAATTGGCCCTGTACATATTGGTATAGAAACGGACTTTCTCCAGGCGGTCATCCGTAGTGATATCAATCCGGTCCAGTATATCGTTCCATGCCGCTTTCTGATTCTCCACCACGGCGTTGAAATCCCATCCGAAGCGGGCGGAAATTTCCGTTTCAAGGTTCTCTCCGGCATTCTCCAGGCTCACCAGTGAAATCCCTGTCCGAACCATCACAACAGGGTGCTCCTTTGTGTCGAATTCCACGAACATCCCTCCATCACCTATATTATGGCCGATAAGCCTTTCTGCCTGCTCTACTTTGTCATCTTTCCAGATACCGGTGCGAAGGATGGGCGAGTCGAATTCCATGACGAAGTGAACGGAGTATTCCTGATCGGCATCGTTGCTCCACACGTGCGGGCGAGGGGAGATCTGATGGCTGATACCTTCTATGCGACGGTCAGAAACCTTGCGTACGTCCACGTCCACCAGGTCGTAGCGGTATTCGGCCGGTATTTTAAGGTCGATCATCACTCTTCCGTCCTTATCTTGAGGGAAGGTGAATTTCATGAGGGACGCCCTTTCGGTCGCTGTCATTTCGGCCCAGATTCCGCTGTCCGAAAGAAATACGCGATAGGCCCCCAGAGACGCCTCCTCCGTGGATTTGTCTATGCGGGAACGGTAACCTTCATCCGCTTTGTACTGGTCGCCGACCTGTGTCTGCAAAGGGCCGTTGGTGGGCATGACACCGAGCGCCGCCATAGTCCATTCGTGAATGTGGGAGAAACAGCCGATGCTTTCGATACTGGGCTGATAGCCGGACTGCCAGCCTGCATTCTCGTTGTCGGGACTTAGTTTGACCATGCTGAAGGGCATCCACGGCCCTGGCGCAATCATCCAGCGGGAATGAGCGGTGCCCATATGGGTATCAACGTAATCGGCATGGGTCTGAAGCGGTTTGGGCGCCCTGTCAACCGTCCCTTCCTGCAGAAGATAACGGTCGGCAAAAATCTGATATTTGGATGTTTTCGCCTTTTTGACGGCTTTCATGGGCACTTCAAGGACATAGCGTGCAGTGTCCAGATGTGTGGCGTAAATCTTTTTGCCGTCCAGCAATACCGACAGCTCCTGGAAATCACTCATGTGCTCTATGTCAAGAAGAAGAGGCTGCACCCGGCCGGAAGAGGCCAACTCATAATCGGCGGCTTTCACGGAGCGGACGAACGCGAAAGGATTCACGGGGCGCATCTTCATTCCTTCGACCCCTTCAAGACGAATCTGGTCAAAAACAATCCAGGAGCCCTCCAGGATTGTCAGGCTGATGCAGTTGCCGCCTTCCTTAAGCACTCCGGGGAGCAGGGGAATCTTCACAAGAAGTTCATCACGGATCTCGTGGTATGCCGCGGTCCCGTTTATGGACACTTTGAGCCGGGACAGGCCTTCGCTCACATTGGCAAGGTCAATCACCAGAGATGCATCACCTGTCTTTTCCAGGCCGAAAAGAATGTTCAGAACCTGCGTGCGGCAACCGGCCTCGTTGGAAGAACCTGCCCATCTGTCAGCGGGCCCCGGCAGAATATAAGGGAAATCAGTCCCCGGATGGGAATATCCCACAAGGAAATATCGGTCCTCAAAACCGAAATCGTTCCGTATGAAATTCTCATAATCTCCGGGTGCCAGCGCGAATTCGTCCGGACTGCCGTCGTCCTTGCCAATCTGCCAAACGATTTTATCTTCCGATGCCATAAGCCCCTGGCACAGCATCAAAAGGGATAAAAGACTGATTCTTACCTTATTCATGGGTTATTTCGAATTGTATGTATGAACGCTGTTTCCTTGTGCCGATGGCAGGTAGTTGATGCCCCACCAGCACATTTGAAGGCATATAAAGGCGAATATGAGTATCCAGCAGGCTGTTCGCCGGTCATCGGGCCTTCCCCTGCGGAAGTGGACATACACAAGATAAGATATCCAGGTAATGGCCGCCCAGGTTTCCTTCGGATCCCAGGACCAGTAATGGCCCCAGGCTTCCTTGGCCCAGAGAGCGCCGAAAAGCATTCCTATGGTCAGGAAGGCCAGCCCAACATATACCAGGTTGTCCAGAAGGTTCATCCCCGTCCTTTCGGCCTTCCCGGGCTTTATAAGCATATAGACAGCTATCAGCGTAGCCGTTGCCAGCATGGCATATCCTGCCATATAAACTATCAGATGTGGTATAAACCATGGACTTTGCAGTGCCGGCGGTTGTTCTTTGGCAGTGGGGCCCATCCGTGAGACTGTAAGGTATGTGAAAAAGCCGGTAAGCAGAAGTGCTACCAGAAGCACCCATTTGCGTTTCGGTACATATTTCAGCACTACAAGGCACAGGGCGCCAGCGAGCATCATGAAAATGCCCAGGTAAACCAAGGGAAGCCAAGGGTCGCGCACCAGCATGAAAACGCTGTATTGGCTGTCAGGCCCGCTCTTTACGTCATAACTATACTGATATATTTTCCATCCGTTGAACTTCAAGGGCTTGTTCACTTCCACCGTTCCGCTTACGTTTCCGCCCTCCGTCGAAGATACCGAAATATCGGAGGCAAAGCGTTTTGGCATCCCATTCTGGTAGGATTCCATGGTAAACTCGTTCAGACGCAGGGCAAAGTTTAGCTGGTGGACCTTTCCGTTATCGTCCAATGCCAAGCTTTGTTCGTTTCCCTCGAATACGTTCATCCGAAGCATCTGGACATCGGCACTTCCAAGGGTGGCGGAAACTATGGCTATAAAAACGCCCAAATGATTGAGAATGAATGGAATCTCCCTCCACTGCCAGCGAAGCAGGTGGTTAAGCGTGGCAAGGCCTGAAATGAGCATCATCCAGCTCCAGATGAGAACGAACGGCCAGAAGCTCAGCATCTGTGAAAGCCAGGGAATACCGCCTTGAGCGGTCTGTACCGTAAGTCCCATAATAATCGTGAGCCCGGCCGCATAGCAAAGGCTGGGGACTGCCGCCGAAGCGTGCATCATCCATTCAAAGACATACAGTTTCTGACGGAAAACGTAGATTATGCCGATCAGCGCAAGTACTTGAGCCAGCACAATATAGTTGACCGGAGCCGCAAATACGCTCCAGTTGATGGGACCCAATGCAAGCTGCAGCAGAATTCCCGCAACGATAATGCCTCCTCCCACCAGGAAGCCTTCCTTCATTTTCCAGTGTTTATCCCTCATATTCACAAAGATAGAAAAAATAGAGGAATCGTCCATACAATTCTCCAACGTCTCGTTCATTTAAGAGGCTGAGCGGGAAATTGGAAATTTAAGACTCTCTATACTCTCTCGGTGACAGGCCTTTAATCCTTGAGAAGAACTTGCTGAAGGAAGGGGTGTCGGAGAAATGGAGGCGGTCGCTTATCTGTGCGATGCTCAGCTTTGACGTGCGCAGCAGGAAAGAAGCCTCCATCAGGAGCATATATCCCTTTCAGTTCTCCAGAACGTAAACTTCTGGCAAGTTTACCACTATCTATGGCATCTGTCTTTCTCAGCCTCTCACCTG
>CACYCP010000013.1 GCA_902772985.1 uncultured Bacteroidia bacterium
CCCACATCAAGGCCGGTGCCAAGAAGGTTATCCTGAGTGCTCCTTCCAAGGATGCTACCCCTATGTTCGTTTATGGTGTTAACCACAAGACCTATGCTGGTCAGGCTATCATCTCCAACGCATCCTGCACCACCAACTGCCTTGCCCCCCTCACCAAGGTCCTCAATGACAAGTTCGGTGTTGTCCGTGGCCTTATGACCACCGTTCACGCTGCAACTGCAACCCAGAAGACCGTTGACGGTCCTTCCAAGAAGGATTGGCGCGGCGGCCGCGGTATCCTGGAGAACATCATCCCCTCCAGCACCGGTGCTGCAAAGGCAGTAGGCAAGGTTCTTCCTGAACTCAACGGCAAACTCACCGGCATGTCCCTGCGTGTTCCCACCAGCGACGTTTCCTTCGTCGACCTCACCTGCGAACTCGCCAAGGAAGCCACTTACGAGGAAATCTGCAACGCTATGAAGGAAGCCGCCGAAGGCGAACTCAAGGGTATCCTGGGTTACACCAACGAGGCTCTGGTTTCCACCGACTTCCGTGGTGACGCCCGCACCTCCATCTTCGACGAGAAGGCCGGTATCCAGCTTGACAAGACCTTCGTTAAGGTTTGCGCCTGGTACGACAACGAGTGGGGTTACAGCAACAAGGTTTGCGAGATGGCCAAGGTCATCATGAAGTAAACCAGACCACACTTTCTTTTAAACGGCAGGCCTCACGGCTTGCCGTTTTCTTCTATTATGGCCTTGGCTACGGCCTTGGACGCTCCGCTTCCGCCAAGCATTTCCCTAAGCTTTGCATAGTCTTCCAGCATTGCACTGCGGTAAAGTCCGTCGCCGGTGAGACGAGTAACTTCCCAGAACAGGTTCTCCGGCGTAAGGTAGTCCTGAATGAGTTCCTTGAAGGCCGCTTTGTCCAGGATAAGGTTTGCAAGTGAAATGTATTTTACCTTGAGGAAAGAGCGTGCAATAATGTAGGTGAGGGGAGCGATGCGGTATCCCACCACCTGGGGCGTGCCAATGAGGGCCGCCTCCAAAGAAGCTGTGCCTGAATTGATTACGGCAGCCCTGGAATTACGGAGAACGGAATAGGTCTTGCCGAAAACGACGGAGACGTAATCCCTGTCTCCAATATAGCGGTCATAGTCCTGGGCCTTCCGGGAAGGTGCTGCCGCCACGATGAAACGGTACTCCGGATGGGCCTTGTGCCAAAGATCGGCAAAGTCCATATAGACCGGCATCATGGAACTTATTTCCGTGTCCCGGCTTCCCGCAAGAAGGGCGATGGAAGGGAGGTCTTCCCTTTCTTCCTTCAAGTCGGGGCACTGGTCGATGGCATCTATCAGCGGGTTTCCCACATAGGTGCAGGGAACGCCTTTGGATGCGAAATATTCTTTTTCGAAGGGGAAGATTATGAAAAGGCGGTCGGTCCAAGCCTTCAACTTGCGGATCCTGCCTTCGCGCGAGGCCCACAGCTTTGGGGCAATGTAATAATAGACGCGGAAGTGCGCATCGTGGGCGAAATGTGCAATTCTGAAATTGAAGCCGGGATAGTCAATCAGGATGACGGCATCCGGCTTCCAGTTTTTGATGTCCTGCTTGCAAAAACTTATCTGCCTGGCAAGATAGCGCCACTTTGTCAGAATCTCCCAAATGCCAAGTACGGCGCCCTCCCTGTAGTCTTTTACAAAGCCGTTTCCGCTTTGATGCTCGCGGTAAACTTCATCCATCAGGGCCCCGCCCCAAAAGCGGATATCGGCCTGGGAATCCTGTTCGTAGAGGGCACGCATAAGCT
The DNA here is from genome assembly GCA_902772985.1 of uncultured Bacteroidia bacterium. Taxonomy (GTDB): domain Bacteria; phylum Bacteroidota; class Bacteroidia; order Bacteroidales; family UBA932; genus Cryptobacteroides. Next base: position 1,786 of record CACYCP010000013.1, read on the forward strand.
TGGAACCGTGAAGGTCCCCCGAGGCTTCTCCTGCTATGAGATAGTATTTCATAATTTGCGCAGGCGTTCCAGTTCCTGATAATCGGTCCCGTCGGCGCAGAAAGGAGTGATGGTAATCCAGCCTTGCTTGACAAGGAGATGGTCGGCCGATGAAGGGTCGTCGTCGGTGCTTACGAATTCCCCTTTCATGAAGCAGGCTTTTTCTCCTTCCTCCAGTTCCACTCTTTCCTGTTGCCAAAGGAAGGAACTGGTAAGGCCAAGGGCTTCGAGGCGTGCCTCGTCCCAGGCTTCAAATTCCTTTACCCAGTGCCCCTTGCCCTGCCTTGCGGCCTTTACGCCTTTTATTTCAGACAGCGGAATGGAAGGGAAGTTAATGTTGTAGATAATGCCCTCCCTGTCCGGCCAGTTGTCCAGCAGTTTTTGGATAATGCCGGGAAGCAAGGCTTCAACGGCACTGAGGTCGGCATCCGGATTATGGTCGCAGAGTGATACGGCTATGGCTTTTATGCCGTTTATGGCGCCCTCTTCCGCCGCTCCCATGGTGGCGCTGTAATTTGCACCGGACGATGCGTTGGAGCCGTGATTTATACCGGAAACCACAAGGTCCGGATCGTGCCGGTTCTCATATTTGAATTCCAGGCCCCACTTTACGCAGGAGGCCGGGGTGGAATCCAGATAACTCCAGCGGCCCGGGCCTTCTTCCGGTAAATCCTTGTAGCTAAGCTGTTTTCCGCCCAGGGAAACGGCCATGGACATGGCACTTTGGTGATATTTCGGCGCCACAACGGTGACGTCGCCAAAAGCAGCCATCACGCGGGCCAGGACGTGAATCCCGGCAGCGCGGTAGCCGTCGTCGTTAGACAGCAGGATGCGCATTATTTAAACCAGCTGGTGAGCTTGTCCTTGGCGTAAAGGAAATAGACCAGGATACCAATCCAGCTTGTGAGAAGGACCACGATGGCCGAAATGATTTTACCTCCCGTGGAGATGGGTTTCTTGAAAATGTCCAAAACGGCAAGGATGGCCAGGACAATACCTGCAATGTAAATGATAGTTGCCATAATCAGTAAAATTTACTCCGTAAAGTTAATAATTTCCTGCGGAATTCCAACAATGAGGAGCCTTTCCTCTCCCGATTTCACCCCGAAAACATGGGCTTCTCCGCCCGAAGCTACGCCCAGCTTTGCGCGCAGCTGCTCCGAACTTAAAGGAATGTTCCGGGCCGATACTTCCGCCCTTCCCAGCCTTTTCCCCAGTTCTTTCATATTCCTATTGTTCAGCGGCAGTATCTCCTTAATCCTGAACCATTTGCCGAAGCCTTCCAGCGCCTTGACCGGTGCGGCGGCATAGAAAAGATGTGTGGAGGTGGAGAGTTTTTCAAGGCCGAATCGAAGGGTGGGCAGAAGGAATTCGCCCGATTTCAGAAGGGCTTTTCCGGGCTCGAAGAGGTAGTTCCTTTCATTCTGGCCAATCTGCGGCGAGCCGGTGCATCCCTTGTCAACGCAGAGCGTTTTTCCGTTTTCGTAAATTATCGTTGAAGGACTGTCTTCCCAGTTTTTGTCCAGAAGAAAGAGGAGTTCCTTGCACTCTCCGTCCAGGGCGACAATATGAATCTCCCGTATGAGAGGGAGTTGTTTTTTAAGCAAGCTGATATCGGCCATGGGGGAGAGTTTGAGAAGGAGCCTGGGGCAGGCGCCGAAAAGCTCCGGAAGGAGCGTCAGGACATTGGGGCTGCAATCTTCCAGACGGAATACCTTTCGTCCTTCGCTGTCCCGCCGGGCGGGGTCCAGGAAAATGACGTCCGGAGAAAAACCGTCAAGCACATCGGCAAGTTTTCCCTCTTCCAGCATCATATTTCTCACCATTATATTATGGGCTCCGAGAAGGGGAAAATTGTGCCTGGCGGCCTTTGCCAGGGAGGGATTCATATCGTTGTAAAGGACCTCCTGGAAAATGAGGGAAAACGCCCAGCAGTCCACTCCAAGGCCGCCTGTCAGGTCGGCGATGCGTTTTCCGCCAAGGCTGGCCGCCACAGCCCCCTTGTAGCGGGCGGTTTCCGAGGAAGAGCATTGTTCGGCGCTTAACCGGATGGGGTAGTGGAGCGACGGAAGCGCGTGCCACTCAGGCACTTTGCCTTTGATTTTCCGCCGGGCTTCCAGGGTGGAAAGCGCCAGGTGGAAGTCGTCGGCATCGGCCTTGAATTTTTCCCTTGAGAGGGCTAAAACGGCCAAATCGTCGTCGTCGTGCGCCAATATGAATTCCTGGAATATCACCTTGCAAAAATACGGAATAATCTTTAAATTTGCAGGACACATAGACTCTAAAACTAGAAACTCATGAAAGGATACTTGGAAATTGCCCAAAGTTGGCTCAACGGTAATTTTGACGCCCAGACCAAAGCCGAAGTTAAAAACCTTATGGATACCGACCCCGTAGCGCTGGAAGATGCGTTCTACAGGAATCTTGAGTTCGGCACAGGCGGCCTTCGCGGAATTATGGGCGTAGGTACCAACAGGATGAACAAATATACGGTGGGAATGGCCACCCAGGGCCTTGCAAACTATATCAAGGCCCACGTGGAAGGCCCCAAGAGCGTTTGCATCTCCTTCGATTCCAGGAACAATTCGGCCCTTTTCGCCCAGATATCGGCCGATGTCCTTTCGAATAACGGCATCAAGGTCTATCTTTTCGAAGGCCTCCGTCCCACTCCGGAGCTTAGCTACAGCATCCGCCTGAAAAAGGCCACTGCCGGCATAATGGTAACGGCCAGCCATAACCCCAAGGAGTACAACGGCTACAAGGTTTTCTGGAGCGACGGCGGACAGATTACCTCGCCGGTTGACAAGGACATCGTAGCGGAAGTCGCCAAGATCGAGGACCCTGCCGATGTGCTCTTCGCTCCGGTCGAAGGCATTGAAAAAGCCCCGGTGGAAATGATGGGCAGGGAAGTGGACCAGTGCTACCTGAGGGATATCACCTCGCTTGCCCTCAGCCCGGAAGCCGTGAAGAAACATTCAGACCTCAAAATCGTATATACCCCGCTTCACGGCTGCGGCGTGCGCCTTATGCCGGAAGCCCTGAATATGATTGGTTTCAAGAATATTATCCACGTTCCGGAGCAGGACGTGAACGACGGCAATTTCCCCACTGTCCTTTCTCCCAACCCGGAGGAGCCCGCTGCCATGAAAATGGCTTTGGAAAAGGCCGATGAAACAGGTGCGGACCTTGTCCTTGCCACCGACCCGGACGCCGACCGCCTTGGTATTGCAGTCCGTGACAACGAGGGCAATATGGTCCAGCTCACCGGAAACCAGACCTGGTCCTTCCTCACATATTACGTCCTTACCCGCTGGAAGGAACTGGGCAAACTGGACGGCAGGGGATATGTGGTCAAAACCATCGTCACTTCGGAGCTTATCGCTGCAATATGCGAGAGTTTCGGCGTGAAATGCTACAACGTCCTCACCGGTTTCAAGTACATTGCCGAAATCGTGAAGCAGAACGAGGGCAAGGGAGTATTCATTTGCGGCGGCGAGGAAAGCTACGGCTTCAACCTTGGAGAGTTCGTCCGCGACAAGTGCGCACAGGTGGCCGGCTGCATGGTGGCGGAATGTGCCGCCTGGGCCGCCGAGCAGGGCCTCAGCCTTTGGCAGTTGCTCCAAAAAGTCTATGAGCAGTACGGCCTGTACGTGGAAAAGATGGTGTACATTGTTCGAAAGGGTAAATCCGGAGCAGAAGAAATCCAGAAGATTATGGCGGATTACCGTGCCTGCCCTCCCGCCACGATTGCAGGCAGCCCTCTCGCCAAGGTAATAGACTATCTTAAGCCGGAAGAAACAGGGCTTCCGCAAAGCAATGTCCTCCAGTTCTTCAACGAGGCCGGCGATGTGGTTTCCGTCCGTCCTTCCGGCACCGAGCCCAAGATCAAGTTCTACTTCGGTGCCAAGGGTTCCGACGCCCCGCAGAAGATAGAAATGCTTAAAGCCCAGTTTATCAGCTGATAATAGCCTTTTCCTGCAGCAGCTCTCCGGTGGCCCGCAGCAGCGCGTGGCCATCGTCCGTGCCGTGGTTGCAGGACCGAAATTGATTCTGGCCGATGAACCTACGGGTAACCTGGATTCTAAGAACGGTAAAGAGGTGATGGACCTGCTTGCCGAAGGTACATCCATCGTGAACGAACTATAAGTAGATGCCTGGTCAGGGCCGTCCAAACAAGGAAAAACTACCGCAGGTAGCCGTGCCGGACCAGGTCTTCGCGGCTGTGGACAGGTGTGGTGTAGCCATCGGCTATGACAAAGAGATTGTCGGCCACGGAAGAGATGGCGTCGTAGTTATGGTCGGTCACAATTATGCCGTGGCTCTGGCTACGCTCCCGGATCAGGGCCTTGACCTCATCTATGTTCACGGGATCGACCTGAGTGAAAGGTTCGTCCAGAATATAGAACGGGGCTTCACTCATCAGCACCAGATAGAGTTCTGCCAGGCGGGCTTCACCTCCGGAAAGCTCGTAGATGGGCGAATAGTAATGCCGGGAGAACTTGGGGGCCCAGTTCACGAAGGTCCAGTAGTTAACGCCATAAAGTTCGAATGCCCGGCACAACTTCATTCCTTCCGGCAGCAGACGCCCCTGCGGAAGATACTTGATTGAATAGCCGATAATCTGTCTGTCCACAGGCTTTCCGTCAAGGCTCACCATCACATTCTCCACCCTCAGCCCGCCCATCAAGGCACGGAACATACAGGATTTGCCGGCGCCGTTTAGGCCCAGCAAGCCCGTTACCATCCCCGTCTCGGAAGTTATGTAGCCGCCGCTCAGGACCGTCTTGTCGCCAAAACGGACCACTACGCTGTCCACTATGAGTGTGTGTTTATCCATAAATTATGAGGATGGCAGTCAGGAGAATCGCCAGAGACAGGAAATCAATTAACAGTACGCTCAATTGCAGTTTCCGCTTGGAAAGCCCCAGGTTGATATAGAAGAATATGGCATCACGATCCCTGAACTGCCTGATTAAGAAGAAGGTGACGGTGTACAAAATGGCCTTGATGATGAATGAATCCACGAAAAACGGATAAGAAATGCCCATCGAAAGCCACTTTGCGCACACAAGATTATACACCAGGCCCACAACGAACTGGGCTTTCCCGTAACTCCAGATAAGATAGATGCGGTCACGAAGGCTCATACAATTAAAATTGCTGAATGGAGGATTCAATTATTGTGCCTTTATATTTCCCAGCCCTTTGATGACGGAGCGCTCCCATCGGATAATCCTCGGCTCCGTGCACGAAAATGACGGATTTGGTGCACAGGTTCGATTTGCAGGGATTCCGCTGTAAGCAAACTTCCAGGTCAGGCCACTAAAAAAGCACCGCATTTCCAATGCGATGCCATTTACTCTTGTGGAGCATAGGGGATTCGAACCCCTGACCTATAGATTGCGAACCTATCGCTCTACCAACTGAGCTAATACCCCGGAAAAGGACTGCAAAATTAGAGGTTTTCCCTCAAACTTGCAAGCTCTATCTGCAATTTGTTACCGCAATGATGTTGGGAACGATGCGCTGCCCTTCGTTGTCGAAACGGCGGTTGTCGCAGGGATGGTTGATAACCCCGTCCGGCAAGGTCCAGAGGGTGGATGAACCGCCGCCGTCAAGGTTCAGTGCGTCGGTGAGGCCTATCATTCCGGCGAGATCGGTGAGCTGGGCGATGGTCATTCCAGCGGCATTGTCTTTGGCGCGGCCATCCACAACCACCAGCCAGATATAACCGCCGGCATCCTGGCCGATAAGGGAGCGGGGATGGCGGAAATTATAGAAGCTTTCCCAGCCGGGAGTGTCCTCGCCGTAAACGAAGATCTGGTTTTCATCGATGAGGATGGGGTTGCTTTCCATAAGCTCGCGGTGGTAATCTCCTTCCGATGCGTAAAAGAGTGAATCTGTGGCATCTATGAAAATGCCGTCCATATTTACAATTACGGCACCATGGGGGTGGAAGGATCCAGCGTAGGAATTCTCGCTGACGGTAAAGCCGTCGTCCTTGACGAAGGTAATTCCCACCAGCTCCTTCATGTTGAAAAAACTGCCGTTAATGCCCGCTACAGCGCCGTGCTTGAGACAAAGCGCGCTGGTGCTGTCGGCCTTTTCACCTTCGGCCGTTATGATATCCAGGCCGAAAACCGCAGGATTGATGCGGACGAATGAAATGGCCTGAGGGCTGTCGAAGAGCCCGTCCGTCAGCCATTGACCATAGACTCCATCGGCCTTCAAGGCTTTGGAAGGGGAGAGGGGGGCTCCGGTTTCAAGGTCGCAAAGGTAAGTGGCATTGTCGAAAAAGGAGGGCTCCCTTTGGCTGCAGCCCATGCAAATGAGAGCTGCCGCAATGGCGCTAAATGCTATTCTTGTTTTCATGCGCTGAACTGCTTGATATTCTGTTCTTGTGAAAGGCGGCAAACCAGGAGCCGGCCCTTGGATTCCGATACGATATAGCCTTCCAGACCTTCCAGGACCACTGTTTTCTCTTCGCCGGCGTGGACAATGCAGTCCCGGCATCCGAAAAGGCGTACATCCCCGCCTACAACCGCGTTCCCGTCTTCATCGGCAGGGATGTGGGTCATTACCGAGCCCCAGCTGCCAAGGTCGCTCCAGGCCAGGTCTTCGGCAATTACGAATATGCTGCGCGACTTTTCCATAACGGCATAGTCGATGGATATTTTTTCGCACTGCGGGAACAGGCGCCGGAGCTCCAGGGGCTCGTTTTCCGTGAAGAACGAAGGGGCCAGGCTGTCCATGATTGCGGCGATTTCCGGCGCATAGGCGCGAAGCTCCCGGATAATGGTTCCCACATTCCAGACGAAGATGCCGGCGTTCCAGAAATAGTGGCCGTCCTGCAGATAAGCGATTGCGGTGTCCAAATCCGGCTTTTCCTTGAATTCCGACACCTTAACCAACTGGCCTTGAAGGGCTTCGGCAGCGTGTATGTAGCCATAGCCGGTTTCCGGGCAGGAAGGGGTTATGCCGATGGTAACTATACTGTCCCTCCCGGCCGTGAATTCCAGCGCCTTCCCTATGCAATGGGTGAAAGCGTCGGTTTTCAGGACCAAGGCATCGGCCGGCGTGACCACAATGTTGGCATCCTTGTCTCTGGACTGGATTTTCCAGGAGGCGTAGGCTATGCAGGGGGCGGTGTTCCGGCCCTCGGGCTCGGCAAGGATTTGGTCTTCAGGAATTTCTGGAAGCTGCTCCTTTACAAGGGTTGTGTAGGCTTCCCCGGTTACCACCCAGAAATTCTTAGGGGAACAAATCTTCGAAAATCGGTCGGCCGTAAGTTGCAAAAGGCTTCGGCCAACTCCAAGGACATCGATAAACTGCTTAGGCGTTTCAGGGGTGGAAAGCGGCCAGAGCCTGCTTCCAATACCTCCTGCCATAATAACCACGTGCGTATTCATACCACAATAATAAGCATTTTAGCAAAGAAAACAAAATGTGTGGAAAACAAAACGAAATCTATAGGAAAAGCAATAGAATAATGTTATTTTTGTATGATAAAAACTAAAACCATTATGTCTGGCTCATACAACTTCCTTGCATTCGACTGCGGCGCCACTTCCGGCCGCGCTGTTCTGGCCACTTTCCAAGGCAATGACTTCTCTATGAAAGAGGTTTACCGCTTTCCCAGCGGCATCATTGAACTCGGCGGCAAATATTACTGGGACATACTTGCAATTTACAACCACTTCGTCACTTGCCTCGGGCAACTTGGCAAGGATGGCGTCAAGATAGATTCCATTGGTATAGACACCTGGGGCGTGGATTTCGGCTTTGTCGCCGCCGATGGTTCCCTTCTTGGAAATCCCCGCGCCTACCGCGATCCATACACTGACGGCATTCCGGAGGAAGTCTTCCGCAGCATCCCAAGGGAAAAGCTTTACGGTGCCACCGGCATACAGATAATGAATTTCAATTCCATTTTCCAGCTGTATGCCCAGACAAAGGAGGAATTCGCCCCTTTGAAATATGCGAAGAACATCCTCTTCGTACCGGACCTGCTGTCCTATATGCTCACCGGCAAGCAGGTTTGCGAATACACCATCGCTTCCACTTCGGGAATGATGGACCAGGATGCCGGGCAGTTTAACCAAGCCCTGCTTGAGAGTCTTGGAATCCGTGCCGATGTGCTCCTTCCCATTACCCAGCCGGGCAGCGTGGTCGGGACTCTCCGTCCTTCCATCGCCGCGGCCTGCGGGATCGGGGAAGTTCCCGTCATCGCAGTGGCCGGTCACGACACGGCATCGGCAATCGCCGCCGTGCCTGCCGAGAACGAGAATTTCGCCTACCTTTCCAGCGGCACCTGGAGCCTCCTTGGAATTGAGAGCCCTTCACCCATCATAAACGAAGAATCGGCCAGGCTCAATTTCACAAACGAGGGCGGCATAGACGGCACCACGCGTTTCCTCAAGAATATCACCGGAATGTGGATTCTGGAGCAGTGCCGCAAGATTTGGACGGCCGAAGGCAAGCAGTACGGTTATGCCCAGCTGGAGGCGATGGCCATTGAAGAGGCAGCCTTCCCATCCACCATCAATCCGGACGATCCGCGCTTTGCGGCACCTGCCAATATGATTGAAGCCATAAACGGCTACCTGAAAGAAAGCGGCCAAATCATCCCCGCCAGCGACGCCCAGTATGTGAGCCTCATTTATCATAGCCTTACAAAGCGCTACAAGGAGGTTGTGGCCAATCTGGCCTCCCTCGCCTCTTTCCCCATCGAGAAATTGCACATCATAGGTGGAGGCAGCGCAAACAATACACTTAACCAGTGGACTGCCGATGAATTGGGAATCCCCGTGGTCGCCGGTCCCATGGAAGCCACCGCCATAGGCAATGTAATGCTTCAGGCACGCGCCGCCGGACTTGTCAAGGACCGCTGGGAGATGCGCAGCCTGGTGGCCAAAGCTTTCTCTGTAAAAACATTTTTCCCCGCTAGATAATGGCACATGTAGTGATTATGCCCAAGCAGGGCCAGTCCGTGGAGAGCTGCATAATCTCCGAATTCAAGAAAAAGGTAGGGGATAGCGTCCAGGTTGGCGATGTCCTCTTTGGCTATGAAACCGACAAGGCTACCTTCGAGGAAGAGGCCAAGGTTGCCGGCACCGTCCTTGCCATCTTTTGGGCCGATGGGGACGAAATCCCTGTGCTCCAGAATGTTATGGTAATTGGCGAGCCGGGAGAGTCCTTCGAGGAATTCGCACCGTCTTCCGGAGGTTCATCAGCTGCGGAGGCATCACCCTCTGAAAACGCCTCCGCTTCGCTTCGGCCCCTCCCACCTTCGGCGGGCCCCTCTCCCTTATCCGGCCGGGGGGGGGCAGAGTTTTCAGAGGGTGTGCCTCCATCCGCTGATATTACTCCCGGGGCACCGGTGTCGCCCCGTGCCCGTGCGCTTGCAGCCCAAAAGGGCGTGAATACCGCTCAGGTTGCAGGAAGCGGCCCCGGCGGACGTATTATCGCGCGTGACGTGGAAGCTGCAGCGGCTGCCCAGGGCACTCTCACCGGCCTTGCAAAGGCCCGGATGGCCGAAGGCGGCCTGGCTTCGCCCGGAAGTGGCAGCGGACTTGCCGGAAGCGTGAAGGGCAGCGACTTGAAGCAGTGGAAACCCAATCACAGCGAAGGTCTCGCAGGTGAAGGAGTGGAGTTTGAAGTGGTCAAGATGCCGAATATGCGAAAACTCATCGCAAAGAGCATGTACAATTCCCTCCAGAATTCCGCCCAGCTCACGCATATGCTCGGTGCCGATGCCCGCAAACTTCAGGCCCTTCGTAAGAAAGCGAAGAAAGCCCTGGAAGAGGGTAGGATTGACGCAAACATCACAATCAACGATTTCGTATGTTTCGCGGTGATTAAGGCCCTTCAGAAATACCCGAACCTCAATTCTCACTGCCTGGGTGATGCAATGCGCATTTTCAAGAGCGTGAACCTTGGCCTTGCCGTGGATACCGAGCGCGGCCTTATGGTCCCCGCGGTCCTTCATTCCGACGAGCTTGGAATAGTGGAACTTAGCAGGCAGTTTAAGAAGGTCGCCGACGACAGCAAGAAGGGAAGCATCAATCCAGATCTCCTTTCCCCGGAAGCCGCTTCTTTCACGGTCTCCAACCTGGGAGGCTTCGGCGTTGAATGGTTTACTCCCATCCTGAACGTGCCACAGAGCGCCATCCTTGGGGTTGGCACCATTGTTCCCCGTCCGAAGGACCTTGGCGGCGGAGACTATGCGTTTGTCCCATACATCGGCCTTAGCCTTACATACGACCACAGGGCGGTGGACGGCGGTGAAGCTACGCGTTTTCTCAAGCAGGTGGCAGCCGAAATAGAAACCTTGGATATTGATTTTTAATTATGACATACGATCTTGCAATCATTGGCGGAGGTCCCGGCGGATACGTTGCCGCAGGACGTGCCGGAAGTGCCGGCCTTTCCGTCGTCCTCTTTGAAAAGAGGGAACTAGGCGGGGTTTGCCTGAACGAGGGCTGCATCCCCACGAAAACGCTGCTGTACAGCGCTAAGGTTTACGATTACACCAGACACGGCGATCAGTACGGAGTCCAGGTGGAAGGCTCTTCCATAGACTTCGGGGCCATCTTCAAGCGCAAGGAGAAGGTGGTCAAGAAGCTGGTAGGCGGCGTGAAGGCCCAAATGAAGGGTGCCAAGGTAGAGGTTGTTAAAGGCGAAGCCTGCCTGGAAAGCCGCGGGGCCGATGGCATTGCCATCTCCTGCGAAGGGCAGACTTATTCGGCCCGCAACGTCCTTGTTTGCTCAGGCTCCGAGGCGGCCGTTCCGCCCATTCCCGGCCTTCGCGAAGGCCTTGGTTCCGTGGTGGTTACAAACCGGGAGATACTCTCCCTGAGCGAGCAGCCCAAGGAACTTGTGGTCATCGGCGGTGGCGTGATAGGAATGGAGTTCGCCAGTTTCTTCAACTCCATCGGCACGAAGGTGGTTGTTGTGGAAATGCTGCCCAAGATTCTTGGCCCGCTGGACGATGAGATAAGCAGCCTGCTCCAGGCACAGTACGAAAAGAAGGGCGTGGAATTCCATCTCAAATGCAAGGTTACGGCCGTTGAAGGCAATACCGTGGTTTACGAGGACGAAAATGGCCAGGTGTGCCGCGTGAGCGGGGACAAGATTCTGGTTTCCGTAGGCCGTAGGGCCAATATCCAGGACATCGGCCTTGAAAAGCTGGGTGTAGAGATGGCCCTGAATCCTGCCGGCCGCCCTTATGGTATCAAGGTGGACGAAAAGATGCGCACCAACATTCCCGGAGTATATGCCGCCGGCGATGTTACAGGCTTCTCCATGCTGGCCCATACCGCCTCGCGCGAGGGCGAGGTTGCCATCAACAATATCCTTGGTAAAGCAGACCGCATGCGCTACAGCGCCATTCCCGGCGTGGTTTACACCAATCCGGAGGTGGCCGGTGTTGGCCTTACCGAGTCCGAGGCTGCCGCAAAGGGGCTGGATTACACCGTCCTGAAACTTCCCATGGCCTATTCCGGGCGTTTCGTCGCCGAAAACGAACGCGGCGAAGGCCTTTGCAAAGTGATTGTAGGCAATCCTTATCATCAGGTCCTGGGCGTCCACATGCTTGGAAACCCTTGCTCCGAGATGATTCACAGCGCCTGTATGGCCATAGAGCAGGAAATGACCGTAGAACAGCTCAAGGAGGTTGTTTTCCCTCATCCCACAGTATCAGAAATCCTTAAAGAAACCGTATTTAGCATCAAATAAGCCATGCCAAAATCATTATTCATCGATCCGAATGAAGTGCTTCGTCCCACGGAGCACCAGATAGTATTTCCCAAGGTTCCCGTAATGGAGTACAAAAAATCCGTCAAGGACGAGCTCAAGGAGGGGAACTTTACTGCCGATGACCTCAAGCGCATCTACCGCGACATGTTCGTCATCAGGGAATTCGAGACGATGCTCAACCTGGTAAAGACCACCGGAGCATATAACGGCCTGGCCTATAACAATCCCGGTCCCGCCCACCTTTCCGCCGGCCAGGAGGCCGCTGCGGTGGGTATGGCCTATAACCTTGACACCGACGACTTTATCTTCGGCAGCCACCGTTCCCACGGTGAAATCCTGGCCAAGGGACTCCGTTCCATCCAGATTCTGCCGGAAGACCAGCTGATGAAAGTGATGGAGGACTTCTGGGGCGGCGCAACCCTGGCCGTGGCCGGCAAGGACTTCAAGGGCAGCACCAAGGACCTTGGCATACGCTTCCTCCTCTACGGCGCAATGGCCGAGATTTTCGCCCGCACCACCGGCTTCAACAAGGGCCTGGGCGGAAGTATGCACACCTTCTTCACTCCCTTCGGCATCTATCCCAACAACGCCATCGTGGGCGGTTCCGGCTCGATTGCCGTGGGTGCAGCCCTTTATAAGAAGGTGAACCGCAAGAAGGGTATTGTGGTTGCCAACCTGGGCGACGGTGCCATGGCCCGCGGTCCCGTGCTGGAGGGTATGACCTTCGCTTCCATGGACCAGTTCAACACCCTCTGGGAGGGCGACATGAAGGGCGGCCTGCCCATCCTCATCAACGTGATGGACAACCAGTATGCAATGGGCGGCCAGACCCGCGGCGAGACTATGGGATACACCTTCCCAGCCCGCCTGGGTGCAGGTTTCAATCCCGAGTCCTGGCATGCCGAGAGGGTGGACGGCTACGATCCGCTTGCCGTCATCGACGCTTTCCGACGCAAGAAGGCCCTTCTGGAAAAGAAGGAGGGACCTTGCCTTCTGGATGTCGTTACTTACCGTTACAGCGGCCATTCCCCGTCCGACCAGTCGTCCTACCGTACCAAGGAGGAAATGGAAGCCTGGATGGCCGAGGACTGCATCCTTGGCTTTGGCCGGAAGCTCATCGAGGCCGGTGTCGCCACTCAGGAGGAACTGGATGCAACTCAGGCTTGGGTGAAGGATATTATGTTTGAAATGTACAAACTGGCCATCGACGAGGAACTTTCCCCTCGCATGGACCTGATGAAGGATAACGAGTTGCTTGGCGAAATGATGTTCTCCAACGGCAGCGTGGACAGCCTTGGCGACGCCGTTCCGGACGTGAATCACCCTATGGAGGAGAATCCCCGCGTGAAGCAGATTGCCGGAAAGAGCCGTTTCTTTGTGGGTGCCGACGGAAAACCCGTGTCCAAGATGAAGATGTACAATATCAAGGATGGTATCTTCGAGGCCATCGTTGACCGTTTCTACAAGGATTCCACCCTGGTGGCTTACGGTGAGGAAAATCGTGAGTGGGGCGGCGCATTCGCCGTTTACCGCGGTCTCACCGAGGCTCTTCCTTACCACCGCCTGTTCAACAGTCCCATTGCCGAAGCGGCCATAATCGGCACGGCAATCGGCTATGCCATGTGCGGCGGGCGCGTGATTCCTGAAATCATGTACTGCGACTTCCTGGGTTGCTGCGGCGACGAAATTTTCAACCAGCTTCCGAAGTGGCAGGCAATGAGCGGCAACATCCTGAAGATGCCGGTGGTCGTACGCGTCTCGGTTGGTTCGAAATACGGTGCCCAGCACAGCCAGGACTGGACTTCGCTTTGCACTCATATACCCGGTCTGAAGGTGGTGTTCCCCGTTACTCCTTACGATGCCAAGGGCCTTATGAACAGCGCTTTGCAAGGCACCGACCCTGTAATCTTCTTCGAGAGCCAGCGTATCTACGACAAGGGCGAGGAATTCCACGCAGACGGCGTCCCGGAGGGCTATTACGAGATTCCTATCGGCGAGCCGGACATCAAGCGCGAGGGCAAGGATGTGACTTTCCTCACCATTGGGGCAACGCTTTACCGTGCGCTTCAGGCGGCCGATACCCTCAAGGAGAAGTATGGCCTGGAGGCCGAGGTTATCGATGCCCGTTCCCTGGTTCCGTTCAATTACGAGAAGGTGGTCGCTTCGGTGAAGAAGACCGGTCGCATCATCATTGCCGGTGATGCATCGGCCCGTGGTAGTTACCTGAATGACCTGGCGGCGAATATCACCGACCTTTGTTTCGATTATCTGGATGCGGCTCCCGTGGTGCTTGGTTCCCGTAACTGGATTACGCCCAGCCACGAACTGGAGGAGGCATTCTTCCCTCAGCCGGAGTGGTTCCTGGATGTCATCAACGAAAAGATGTTGCCTCTGGCCGGCTACATCCCCGTGAGCAACCAGACCTGCGCCCAGCAGATGATCCGTTCAAAGAAAGGTATTTAATATCGTATGACAATTTGTAGTATTCATTCCTGAATCATCGGCCTTGCCGATCCCTCCCACTTCGTGGGCCCCTCCCTCTTATGCGGCAGAGGGTGGCCACAGACTCCGGAACAAATACTACAATTGTAAAATAGAATTAAAATGTTTGACGTAAACGCTCATATACATACGCCCTATTCGTTCAGCGCGTTCGCTTCGGTGGACGAGGCTTTGGACCATGCGGCGGCCGAAGGTGTCAAGGTTGTGGGTATCAATGATTTCTATTCGATGGACGGGTATGCTGCGTGGAAGGAGGGCTGTGCTGCAAGGGGGCTTTTCCCTTTGTTCGGGATAGAGTTCATTTCGCTGAATGCCGAAGACCAGGCCGCCGGCCTAAGGGTCAACGATCCCAATAATCCGGGACGGACCTATATCAGCGGCAAAGGCCTGGCCTGTCCGCCTGTTCTTTCCGGAGAAGCCTTGAGGCAATTGGAGGCAGTTAAGGCCGAATCCAACGCTCAGGTTGAAAGGATGTGCGAAAGGCTGAACCAGTGGCTGAAAGGGCAGGGAAGCACCATCCAACTTGATTTTCAGGAAATTAAGGCCAAGCTTACGCAGGGTTCCGTCCGCGAGCGTCATCTGGCGAAAGCCCTTCGCATGGCGATGTACCCCGATTCTGATGAGCCTGCTAAAATAGAGAATGACCTTCGTTCCAAACTCCTGAAGGCCGGAGGCGCCGCCTTCGTGCCGGAGAGCCCCGAAGCCTTCCTTCCGATGGAAACCGTCCAGGGCATCATTGAAGCTGCCGGCGGCATTCCCACTTATCCTTTCCTGGCCGATGACGCCAAGGGCAATTTCACCGATTTCGAAGCCGACCTTCAGAAGGCGGCCGATATCCTGAAAAAACGGGGTTTCCGCAGCGTGGAATTCATAACCACCAGAAATACCACGGCCGTTCTGGAGCAGTATGCCGGATATCTGGAGGACGAGGGCTTTATCGTGAGCTTCGGCTCGGAGCACAATACTCCGGCAATGGAGCCGGTGAAACTCCGCACCCGCGACGCGGAAGGCCTTTCCCCTAAGCTCAAGGCCATCAACTGGCGTGGCGCCTGTGCCATTGCCGCCCACCAGGCAGGGCTGGACAGCCTCGCTGCCGGTGAGGATTTAATTTTGTCATCCTTATGAACACATTAGAACAACTTGTATCCATTTCCCGCAAGTACGGTGCGGATGCGCGTTACGTTATTGCCGGAGGCGGCAATACCTCGTATAAAAACGAAAAAAATCTCTGGGTGAAGGCTAGCGGATGCGCTTTGGCGACCATCGGCGAAGACGGATTCGCCATCCTGGACCGCGAGAAGCTTGCGCCTATGGGGGAGAAGGTCTATAGTTCCGATTCCAAGGAGCGCGAAGCCCAGGTGAAGGAAGACCTTTATGCTGCCTGCATCACCAAGGACAGGCGTCCCAGCGTGGAGACTTCCCTTCACGACTGCATGGATTTCGCCTTCGTGGTGCACCTGCATCCTACACTGGTCAATGCCCTTATGTGCTCGGCCCAGGCCGCTGAAAAATGCGCTGAACTCTTTCCGGATGCCCTTTACATCGAGTACACGGACCCGGGCTATACCCTTTTCAGGAAGGTGTATGACCGGATCAAGGCCTACGAGGCCGCCTATGGAAAGCAGCCGCAGCTGATTTTCCTGCAGAATCACGGCATTTTCGTTGCTGCTGACAGCTGCGAGGAAATAGATGCAATTTATGCCTCGGTGATGGCAAAACTTGAGGCCTGCGCTCCTGCACTTCCCGAAGGTGATGCACCGGTGGATGCCTCCGTCACGGATTTCATTCCGGTGGTAAGGCAAATCCTTTCCCGCGAAGGAAGGGGCCTTAAAACGCTCAAAATTACCTCCAATGCTTTGGCTGACTGGGCTTTGGCTCATCCGAAGGCCGTCGGCGTTCCCTTCTCGCCGGATATCATAGTCTATTGCAAGAGTGACTATCTTGTGCTTGATGCCGACGTGGCTCAGGCCCAGGAGAAGATAGAGGCTTATGTCAAATCCCACGGCTATACGCCTAAGGTTCTGCTGGTCAAGGGTATCGGCCTTGTGGCGGTGGGAGACCATGCCAAGAATGCCGAAATCATTTCTGAGGTGTTCCTGGATGCCATAAAGATAGCTTTCTATGCGCAGGCCTTCTGCGGAGAGCACGCGATGGAGCCGGCCTGGATCCGGTTCATCGACACTTGGGAGGTGGAAAATTATCGCCGCAAGGTTGCCGCGGGCGCTTCTGCCGGCCGGGTGGAAGGAAAGACCATCATCGTTACCGGCGCTGCCCAGGGCTTCGGCGAGGGCATAGCCCGCTGCCTGATGGAGCAGGGCGCCAACATCGTGGTGGCCGACCTTAACGACGTGGCGGGCACCCAGACAGCCGCAAACCTAAATTCCATCGGCAAGAACAACCGCGCCATCTTCGTCAAGACCAATGTGGCCGATATGGACAGCCTCCAGAACCTGATGAAGGAGACCGTATGCGCTTTCGGCGCCTTGGATGTATTCGTTTCCAACGCCGGAGTGCTTCGTGCAGGCGGGCTGGATGCAATGACGCCGGAGAACTTCGAGTTCGTGACCAAGATTAATTACAACGCCTATTTCTTCTGCGCAAAGGTTGCTTCGCACATAATGAAACTGGAAACCGCTGCCGATCCGGATTATTTTGCCGATATCGTCCAGGTGAACAGCAAGAGCGGCCTCCGTGGCTCAAAAGCCAATTTCGCATACGCCGGAGGCAAGTTCGGCGGCATTGGCCTCACCCAGAGTTTCGCCCTGGAACTGGCTCCTTTCCGTGTGAAAGTGAATAGCATCTGTCCCGGAAACTTCTATGACGGACCGCTGTGGAGCAATCCGGAAAACGGTCTTTTCGTGCAGTATCTGGCCGCAGGCAAGGTGCCCGGAGCCAAGACCGTGCAGGACGTTAAGGATTATTATCTGGCCCAGGTGCCAATGCGCAAGGGATGCAACCCTGCCGATGTCACCAAGGCCATACTCTATGCCATAGAGCAAACCGGCGAAACCGGCCAGGCTATTCCCGTGACCGGCGGCCAGGTAATGCTTGCCTAAAGCGAGAGCACAATATCATTCAGGAGTCCGCCGGCGGTCTGACGCGTTCCGGCGCCGGCTCCTTGTATGAGCATGGGGGAAGGGTAGTCCCCGGTAGTGATGAGGATGGCATTGTCGGTGCCGCGAAGGGCAAAGAGCGGGCTGTCAATCCCGACTTCCTGCAAACCCACGCGGGCATGGCCCTGGGCATCTACCGAAGCCACATAGCGAAGTTTTCGTCCTGCAGCCGCCGCTGCCGCATAGCGCTCTGCGATATCGGCCGGGATGGGCTCCAGCGTTACCTGCTCCTCTTCCAGGGGGATGCCGGTCTGACGGCACAGAATGAGGATTTTACGAAGGACATCCTTGCCGCTCAGGTCTATGGAAGGGTCCGGTTCGGTGTAACCTTTAACGCGGGCATCTTCTACAAGGGCATCGAAGTCGTGACCTTTGTAATTGTCCAACAAGTAGTTGAGGGTGCCGGAGAGGACGGCCTCCATTCGTACCAGGGTGTCGCCGCTCTGGACTACGCGGTCCAGCGTTACCAGCACCGGCAGTGCGGCCCCGGCCGTTGTCTCGTAGCGGAGGGAAACCCCGCATCGCTGAGCCTCGCGCTGGAGACTGCGGAACTGGTCGTAGGTGCCCGAGAAGGGGATTTTATTGCAGGCCACAATGCTGAAACCGCTGTGGAAAAGATCCGGATAGCGGAAGCCTATATCCTCGCTGGCCGTACAGTCGATGAAAATGGGATTCTCCAGCGACAGGGCGCACAGGGCGTCCGGATAAGAACCGGGGCTACCTTCGGCAAGCAGTTCAGCTGCACGGGAGAGGTCCAGGCCTTCAGTATCAATTACATAGCGTTTCGAATTGGCAAGGCCGCACAGGCGCAGCTGTTTGCCGGAGCGTTTGGCAATGGCATCGGCATTGTCCCGGAGCATATCCACAAGGGCTTTTCCCACGCGGCCATAACCGGCGATGAAAAGCGGAATCACCTGGGTGTCAAACTTGTCGAAGAATTCGTGGTGTATGGCGCGTATGGCTTCATCGGCCCGGGAAGAGGGGACTATGACGGAGATGTTCCGCTCCGATGAGCCTTGTGCGGTGGCGCGTACAGGGATGCTGTGGCGGCCCAGTGCGGCGAGCATTCCGCCGGTGGCACCGCTGTGGCCCAGAATGTCATCACCAATGACGCACACTATGGAAAAACCTGTTTCCACCTTCAACGGATTCAGTTTCCCGAGGGAAATTTCGTAGGCAAAACACTCGTCGGCGGCTTTGCGGGCGCGCTCTGAATCGGCCTCCGAGATGGCTATGCACATGGAATGGACCGAGGAGGCCTGGGTGATGAGGATAATGTTGATGCCTTCGCGGGAAAGCGCGTCGAAAAGGCGGGAGCTTACCCCCGGAACGCCCACCATTCCGCTGCCCTCCAGCGATACGAGGGCAATGCCTTCGGAATTCGCAATGCCTATCACTCCGCCCCTGGAGTGCGGGGGATTCTTCTCTACCAGGGTTCCTGGGTCTTCAGGGTGGAAGGTGTCCTTGACATAGATGGGTATGCCTTCGGCCACTACGGGCTGGATGGTGGGAGGATAAATCACCTTCGCGCCGAAATGGGAGAGTTCCTGGGCTGCCCGGTAGGAGATGTTGGGGATGGGCCTGGCCGTGGGAACCACCTTAGGGTGGGCGGTCATGATGCCGGGGACATCGGTCCAGATCTCTACACGGCGAGCTTGGATGCCAACGGCAACCAAGGCAGCTGTATAGTCCGAACCGCCCCGTCCCAGAGTGGCTGTACGGCCGTTTTCGTCGGAGCCGATGAAGCCGGGAATAATGAATAATTCCGCTCTGGGATGGGCATCGACGGCCTTGCGGACGCGGGAATAAGTCTCGCCGCTGAGGACCACTCCATCGACCCCGACTTTCACCAGGGTTCTGGCGTCCAGCCAGCGCACCGCTGTTCCAAGGGAAAGGAACTTGTCGGTGAGGATGCGGGTAGAGAGCAGTTCTCCGTAACTTTCTATGGCGCTCAGGCTGGTAGGGGAGAGTTCGCCCACCAGGAAAACGCCCTGGGTAAGGGCCTCGAGCTCCTCAAAGAGGGTATCCACGGCCGTCCGTGTTTTGCTCCGGTAACCTTCCGGAAGGAGTCCTTCCACAATGCTTATGTGCCTTTCACGAAGCCGGTCAAGTTCCTCCTTGTATTCTTTCTGGCGGCGTGCGGCAAGGTTTCCGATGCGGATAAGCGTGTCGGTACAGCCGCTGATGGCAGAGCTTACCACAATGGTGCGGTCTTTTTCCAGGGCCTTTTTAACTATTTTTATCACTTGCAGCATTGCGGCTGCGTCGGCGACGGAAGTTCCGCCGAATTTGAGTACTTGCATAATCTAATTCAATAATATGGCCGATAATTTGGCCGTTTCAAGCAGGAAGCCGTCGTGGCCGAAGTCGGAATGGATTTCTACGTATCTGGCACCGGGAATCCAGGCAGTCCACTGCTTTCCTTCTACCGGCGGGAAAATGAGGTCCGAGTCCACCGCTACCACCGTAACGGCGGACTTTATGCCCTGGAGGGCTTTCTGCACCCCGCCCCGGTTCCGTCCGGCATTGTGGCTGTCCAGTCCCCAGCACAGGGCATAATAGGAATAGGCGTCAAAATTGCGCCGTACCAGTTTTTCGCCCTGGTAACGCTCGTAGGAGGCTACCCGTCCGGCAAAGAGGGTGTCGGGATCCTCTTCGGCCTGGGTAAGGCCATAGCCGTGGAAACTGCGGTAGCTTATGAGAGCCTGTGCGCGGGCGCATTTCAGCCCTGCAGTACCTCCGTTAATGTCTTTGGCTTCCCGGAAAGAGGGATCGGCCTCCAGAGCCATCCGCTGGGCTTCAACCGTGGCACCCAGGAAAGGGGAGATGCGGGGTGCCGTGCACAGGAAGGCGCAGCGGGCAAAGCGCTCCGGCTCGATAATGGCCCATTCGATGGCGTGGAAGCCTCCGTTGGAGGCGCCTATCAGCAGGTCTATCTTCTCGATTCCTAAGTATTTGCGCACTTCGATAAGGGCGCTCACCGTGTCCCGTATGGTAACTTTTGGAAAGTCCAGGAGCCAGGGCTTTCCGCTTTCAGGATTCTCCAGCGCCGGGCTCTCCGAGCCGTAGGCCGACCCCAGCATGTTCACGCATACCACGCGGTTTTTTTCTGTATCGATGGCTTTGCCCGGTCCCACCATCTCCGGCCACCAGTCTTCGGGATTGCTGTTGGCGGTGAGTGCGTGACAAATCCAGATTACCTTTCCCGATTTTGCGGGGGAGGTATGGAAGACTATGCGTGCATCTTTCAAAAGCCCGCCTGCTTCCAGTTTAAGAGTCCTTTTTATTTGATGTTTAATCATTTTCCTGCGTTTTCAAGTGCCTGTTCAAGGTCGGCAATAATATCCTGGGGGCTTTCCAGGCCGATGCTCAGGCGAATCAGGTCCGGGGCTATGCCTGCGGCGCGAAGCTGCTCGTCGCTAAGCTGGCGGTGAGTATGGGATGCCGGATGCAGGACGCAACTGTGGCAATCGGCAACGTGGGTTTCGATGGTGATAAGGCGGAGGGCATCCAGGAAACGCTGGTCGAAGGCCCTGCCTCCTTTAAGCCCCAGGCACATTACGCCACTGCATCCGTCCGGGAGATATTTGGCTGCCAGGGAGTGCTGAGGGCTGCTTTCAAGGCCGGGATAATGAACCCAGGCCACTTCGGGACGCTGCTCCAGCCACTGCGCCACTTTCAGGGCGCTGCTGCTGTGGCGGGCCATCCTTAAATGAAGTGTCTGAAGGCCAAGGTGCAGGTAGAAGGCGTTTTGGGGGCTTTGGGAAGAGCCCAGGTCACGCATAAGATGAGTGGTGGCCTTAACTATATATGCCGCCTTGCCGAACTTTTTGCTGTAAGTGAGGCCGTGGTAGGACTCGTCAGGGGTGGTGAGGCCGGGAAAACGCTCCGGGTAGCGCTCCCAGGGGAAGTTGCCGCTGTCCACCACGGCTCCGCCCACGCTCACACCGTGTCCGTCAATGTATTTGGTGGTGGAATGGGTGACGATATCGGCCCCCCATTCGAAGGGGCGGCAAAGGAAGGGGGTGGGGAATGTGTTGTCCAAAATGAGCGGCCGGCCGTTTTTGTGCGCGACGGCGGCCCAGCGCTCGATGTCCAGTACCTCTACGCCGGGGTTGGAAAGGCTTTCCCCGAAGATGAGCTTGGTGTTGGGGCGTATGGCTGCCTGGATTTCATCGTCAGTGGCGTCGGCCTTAATGAAACTGATATCTATGCCAAGCTGTTTCAGGCTCACACCCAGAAGGTTGAAGGTGCCCCCATAGATGTTGTTGGCTGCGATGATATGGTCTCCGGCGCCGGCTATGTTCAGGCAGGCGAACAGGTTGGCTGCCTGGCCGGAAGAGGTGAGGATGGCCCCTGCACCGCCTTCCAGGCTGTTAATCTGGGCGGCAACGGCATCTACGGTGGGGTTTTGCAGCCTGGTATAGAAATAGCCGCTGTCTTCCAGGTCGAAGAGCCGGGCCATCTGGTCGGAAGTCTCATATTTGAAGGTGGTACTTTGGATGATGGGGAGCTGACGGGGCTCTCCCTTTCCGGGATTGTATCCTGCATGTACGCAACGAGTGTCCAACTTTGCCATAATTCTAATGTGTTTTTACATGACAAAGTTAAAATGCATAGAAATATTATACAAGAAATTTGTAAAACTTAGAAGAATATTCTAAATTTACCTCCATAAACAGAATTATTGATTAATTTTGGCCGGAATATAGTGCCCAAAAAGAATGAGTGCCATGACAGAGACAAGCCTCGATGCCATCGATTTGCAAATCCTGCGTGCCCTGCAGGAGAATGCCAGGCTCACCACCAAGGAGCTCGCTGCGCGCGTGAACCTTTCCACAACTCCGGTATTCGAACGTCACCGCCGCCTGGAAAAGGCAGGGTATATTCTGCGCTATGCCGCGGTACTGGATGCGCAGAAACTTGGCCGCGGTTTCACGGTCTTTTGCTCCGTCAAACTCAAGCAGATGAACCGCAGCGTGGCCAGGGACTTCATTTCCGTGATCAAAGACATTCCCCAGGTGGCCGAATGCTACAACATCTCCGGGGAATACGACTACCTCCTGAAGATTCAGGCCCCGGACATGAAGTATTACAATGAATTCATCATCAACGTCCTTGGCACCATCGACTCCATCGGCTCCATCCTTTCCTCTTTCGTAATGGACGAAATCAAGAATACCCACGGCATTTATTTATAATAGGGTCGGGCTTTGCTTTTTACGGCTAAAAACTGTAACTTTGAAGGATAAAGTTAACACGCAGTTATGAAAACCAAAGCAGTACGTCTTTACGGAAAGGACGATTTAAGGCTGGAAGAGTTTGAACTTCCCTCAATCAAGGAAAACGAAATTCTGGCCAAGGTGGTGAGCGACAGCATTTGCATGTCGTCCTACAAGGCTACCCATGGGGCCGATACCCACAAGAGGGTGCCGCGCAACGTGGCCGAAAAGCCGGTTATCATAGGCCATGAATTTGCCGGAGAGATAATCGAGGTGGGCGACAAATGGAAGAAGGATTTCGCTCCCGGGGACAAGTTTTCCATCCAGCCGGCCATGAATTTCGAAGGCGGTCCCGTGGGCATATACAGCGCCCCGGGCTATTCCTATCAGTTCATCGGCGGGGATGCCACCTATGTGATTATTCCCGACGAGGTGATGGAACTTGGCTGCCTGCTGCCTTTCAAAGGGGAGGGTTTCTATCCGGCATCGCTCAGTGAACCGCTTTCCTGCGTGGTAGGTGCCATGCATGCCAATTACCATACCCGTCCCGGTTCGTACAAGCACGAAATGGAAATCAGGGACGGCGGAAAGATGGCACTTCTTGCAAGCGTTGGCCCTATGGGACTGGCTGCCATTAACTATGTCCTTCACAGGGAGGACCGCAAGCCTTCGCTGCTTGTTGTTACCGACATTAACCAGGAACGCCTGGACCGTGCTGCAAGCCTTTACACCGTGGAATTTGCCGCATCCCGCGGAATAAAGCTTATTTATGTGAATACCGCTGTGGAGAATCCGGTAGAACTCCTGATAGAACTCTCCGGCGGCAGCGGCTACGACGACGTTTTCTGCTTCGCTCCGCTTCCCGCCGTTGTGGAGCAGGCCGATGACATCCTTGCCTTCGATGGCTGCCTGAACTTCTTTGCAGGCCCTTCCAAGGCCCCGTTCAAGGCTCCTTTCAATTTCTATAACGTACATTACAGTTCAACCCACGTGGTGGGAACTTCCGGCGGTAATACAGATGATATGAAGGAGGCCCTTCACTATATGGGCAAGGGAATGGATCCCGCAGGCCTGGTCACCCATATCGGCGGTCTCAATGCCGTGATTGACACCACGATGAACCTCCCTTCCATCCCCGGCGGAAAGAAGCTCATCTATACGCACATCGATATGCCGCTCACCGCAATTGCGGATTTCGGCAAGCAGGGAACAGCTCTCTTTGACCAGTTGGACCGCATCTGCAAGGCCCACAACGGCCTTTGGAATGTGGAGGCGGAGAAATATTTGCTTAGCTACTATGAAAAAAATTGATACTACTCTGATGCATCCGGCCGAGCAGATCGCCCTTATAATCGGCCGTATATACCGCAGGAAGATGACCACCACCTCCGGCGGAAACCTTTCAATAATGGACGACAACGGAGATATGTGGATTACCCCTGCCGGCATCGACAAGGGCTCCCTTACCCCCGGGGACATAATGTGTGTGAAGGCCGACGGGACCATTGTGGGAAAGCATCGTCCTTCCAGCGAGTACCCTTTCCACAGGGCTCTGTACAAGATGCGTCCCAGGCTTCGCAGCGTCATTCACGCCCATCCTCCGGGACTTGTCACCTTCTCCATAGTACACCAGGTGCCGGACACCAGCATCATTCCCCAGGCCCGCGGAGTGTGCGGTCCTGTAGGTTTTGCCCCCTATGCCCTTCCCGGCAGCGAACTGCTTGGAGAAAAGATAGCGGCTGAATTCCAGAAGAATCCCGAATACAAGGCTGTGATTATGGAAAATCACGGTGCAGTGCTGATGGGAGAGGATATTGCCGATGCCTACCAGAGGCTGGAAACCCTGGAACTTTGCGCCCGTACCATCCTGAATGCCAGGACTCTGGGTAAGCCCATCTACCTTAACGAGGAACAGATTCTCCGTCACGAGAACGCCATCCACGTGAATTTCAAGCATTTCATGAACGTGGAGCATCCTTCCGACGAGAGGGCCATCCGCACCGAGATTTGCGATATTGTGCGCAGGGCTTGCGCCCAGGGGCTTATGTGCAGTTCTTACGGAACCGCTTCCGTGCGCTGGAGAGGGGACGATTTCCTGATTACCCCTTCCGACAAGCAGCGCTGGGAAATCGAACCTGAGGATATCGTGCAGGTCAAGAATTCCATGGTTGAGGCCGGCAAGAACGCAAGCCGTTCGGTTGCCCTCCATGCCGAGATTTACAAGCGCAATCCCAAGATCAACAGCATCATCCTTACCCAGACTCCCTACCTGATGGGTTATGCCACCACAGGAGTGAAGTTTGACGTGCGCACCATTCCTGAAAGCTGGATTTTCCTTCAGGACGTGCCACAGTATCCTTTCGGCAGCCAGTATCACGACATCGAGAATATGGCCGAAGGCTTCAAGAAACTGCCTTGCGCCTTGCTTTCGAACGATTCCATCCTGGTCACGGGAGATAAGCTGATAAATACCTTCGACAAGCTGGAGGTAGCCGATTTCAGCGCCCGTTCCTTGATTATGGCTGCCTCGGTGGGCAAGCTTAATCCTATCACGGACGCTGAAATAGAGGAACTGCGCGTGGCATTCCACGTAGGGGAGTAGCCCTTCTATTTAATCTTTGAGTCGCAGTACCAGCAGCGCAGGGTTCCGTTGTCGGTCCTGCGGAACTTGTGCTGTGCATTTTCGTTATTGCAAATGCATTTTCCGTTGCTGCAGCGAAGGGTGGGATCCGTTTCCGGCGCATCGGTTTCCGGCATTGCGTGTAAAGGATCGTCCTTCCATTCCAGGAGTTTGGTAATGAGGGCCATACGCACGAATTTGCCGTTTTCCACCTGACGGAAATATGCGGCGCGCGGGTCGTCGTCCACCTCGGTGAGAATCTCGTTCACACGCGGCAGGGGATGCAGGATGGCCATTTTCTCCTTGGCGCCGGAAAGCTTCTGGCAGTCCAGGACGAAACTGTCTTTCACCCTGTCGAATTCTTCCAGGTCCAGGAAGCGCTCCTGTTGCACGCGTGTCATATACAGCACGTCCAGCTGAGGCATCACCTCTTCCATTGTGCTCACCTCGCAGTATTTGACGCCCAGACGGTCGCAAACGTCGTGTTTGATGTAATCCGGAAGTTTCAGCTCGTCCGGGGCGATGAGGATAACCTTCACATCTTTGTATCTGGACAGGGCCTTGATGAGCGAATGCACGGTGCGGCCGAATTTCAGGTCACCGCAAAAGCCGATGGTAATTCCGTCTATATGCCCCAGTTCCCTCTGGATAGTGAGAAGGTCGGTAAGGGTTTGGGTAGGGTGGCTGTGGGAACCGTCTCCGGCGTTGATGATAGGCACTTTCGATACCTCTGAGGCATAGAGCTGGGCACCTTCTATGTGGTGGCGCATTGCAATCACATCGGCGAAGCAGCCAACCACGCGAACGGTGTCCTGCACGGTTTCACCCTTGCTCACGGAGCTGCTTTTCGCATCCGAAAAGCCAAGGACATTGCCTCCCAGCTCCATCATTGCCGACGTGAAACTGAGCCTTGTCCGGGTGCTGGGCTCATAAAAGAGGGTTGCCAGTTTCCTGTGTGAAAGCAGGTCCTGGTATTTCTCCCTGTTGGAAATAATGTCCTGGGCCAGGCCGATTATCTGGTCCAGTTCCTCTTTGCTGAGGTCCATCGGGTCGATGAGGTGTTTCATATATTAATTTTTATAAATTGTCACGAAAAGCAAGGATCCTATCTTTCCATTCCGGGGCGATGCGGCCTTCTTCAACGGCAACGTCCACAAGGGGGTCCAGGCAGCACAGGGAGTGGTTTTCCGTTCCTGCCGCTGCGATACGTTCCAGGCCTTTTTTCATTCCGTATGTAAAGATACTCACAATTCCCAAAACTTCGCCTCCGGCCTCCCTCAAAGCATCGACCACGTCGATGGCGCTGCCTCCGGTAGAGATAAGGTCTTCAATTACAACCACTTTTGTTCCTTCCGGCATCTTTCCCTCAATGCGGTTGTTGCGTCCGTGGCTCTTGGCTTCGGAACGCACATAACCCATCGGAAGGCCCAGGATGGTGGCTGAAATGGCGGCGTGGGCAATTCCGGCAGTGGAGGTTCCCATGAGCATTTCGCACTGGGGATAATGCTCCTTGACCATTTTTGCCAGCCCCTCTTCCACCAAGGTACGGACTTCGGGGGCCGAAAGGATGAGGCGGTTGTCACAGTAAATGGGGCTTTTGATGCCGCTGGCCCAGGTGAAGGGCTGCTCGGGGCGCAGGAATACTGCACCTATTGAAAGTAATGCGTGAGCTATTTCCTTTTCCATATCAGACAAATTCTTCAATACAACGTTTATATGCGGCAAGCGGATCCGGGGCCGCCGTCACGGGGCGTCCCACCACTATGAAATCCGAGCCGATTTCCCTTGCCCTTGCGGGCGTAGTGATGCGCACCTGGTCATCGGCCGAACTGTCGGAAAAGCGTATTCCGGGAGTCACCGTCAGGAATTCTTTTCCGCAGGCTTCTTTCACTATTCCGGCTTCGAGAGGGGAGCATACGACGCCGTCCAGTCCGGCTTCGCGAGCATTCCGTGCATAGCGGACTATTGTTTCGCCGATTCCGGCGCCAATAAGCAGTTCGTCCTGCATAACGGCTTCGGAAGTAGATGTGAGCTGGGTTACGGCGATAAGGAGGGGACGGCTTCCATCGGGCCTGATGAGCCCTTCCAGGGCGGCCTGCATCATTGCCTTGGTGCCGGCTGCGTGAACGTTCACCATATCCACATCCAGGGCCGACAGGACGGTCATCGCCTTTCGTACCGTATTTGGAATGTCGTGCAGTTTAAGGTCCAGGAAGATGCGGTGTCCACGTGCCTTTATTTCACGGACAATCTCCGGCCCGCAGGCATAAAAGAGCTCCATCCCAATCTTGACGAAGGGCTTTTCCCCGGAAGGAAACAGGTCCAGGAAGGCCAGGGTGGCTTCTTTGCCGGGAAAATCGCAGGCTATTATTACATCTCGCTTCATACGCTTCCAATTATTTCTTTAAGGCTTTGTATTCCAAGCCTGTCCATTACTTCAGGCAGTTCGTTTATTATTTCCGGGCAGGCGAAGGGATTGCGGATATTCTGGGCTCCCACTTGTACGGCCGTTGCCCCTGCCATCATCATTTCTATCACGTCTTCGGCCCTGGAAACGCCTCCGCATCCCATAATTGGAATCTTGCAGGCGTGGGCGACCTGATAGACCATACGGAGGGCGATGGGGAAGATGGCCTTTCCGGAGAAGCCGCCCATAGTGTTTGCAAGGACAGGCTTCCGGCGGGCGATGTCAATCCGCATTCCAAGGAAGGTATTCACCAGCGTAAGGCCGTCGGCGCCGGCGTCTTCCACGGCCCTGGCAATTTCCACTATGTCGGTGACATTGGGGCTAAGCTTAATGAAAAGCGGCTTCCGGCTGGCTTCGCGGGCTGCTTTCGTGACTTCTGCCGCTGCTTTTGGATCGGTGCCGAAGGCCATTCCACCGTGCCGCACGTTGGGGCAGGAGATGTTCACTTCCAGTATGTCTATGCCTTCGCAGGCATCGGCCTTGGCGCAGCAATCCTCGTATTCTTCAATGGAAAAGCCGCTTATGTTGGCTATGACGGCCTGATTGAAAATCTTGCGGAGCGCAGGGATTTTCTCATTTACAAGAGCGTCGATTCCTGGATTCTGGAGGCCCACGGAATTGAGCATTCCGCCGTCACAATCGGCTATCCTGGGAAGAGAATTCCCATAGCGGGCTTCCCTGGTGCTGCCTTTCAGGGAAATGCCTCCAAGGCAGTTCAGGTCGAAACTTTCCTCCAGCTCCAGGCCGAAGCCGAAGGTGCCGCTTGCAGGAATTACAGGGTTCTGCAGGCGTATTCCGCACAGTTCTACGCTAAGATCCTTTACCATAATATGTCCTCCTTTTTGAAAACCGGACCGTCGGTGCACACGCGGCGCACTCCCTTTGCCGTTTGAATGCTGCAACCGTAACAGAATCCGGCACCGCAGCCCATCCTTTCTTCCAGGCTGGCTTCTCCAGGACCTTCCAGAAAGTCGCAAACCGCTTTCATCATAATCATTGGCCCGCAGGTATAGAAGTAGTCGTACTGCGGAAGGGAGGCCTTCAAGGCATCGGTCACAAAGCCTTTAATGCCCAGCGAACCGTCCAGGCTGGTGAATGTCAGCGAGTCGCAAAGTGCGCGGAATTCTTCCTCAAGCACCACTTCCGAGGCCTTGTTGAATCCAAGTACTGCGTGGATGCGTTTCCCCTCTGCTTTTAGTTCCTTTGCCAGAAAATGCAGGGGAGCCGCTCCAAGTCCGCCTCCCACCAGAAGGGCTGATTCCTTGCACTCATCAGCGGAAAAACCCCTTCCAAGCTTTGCCAAGACATCGATTTTTTCCCCAACGCACATCTTGGAAAGAACTTTGGTGCCTTCCCCGACTACTTTATAGAAAATGGTCAGCTTGCCGTCTCCGGCATCGCAGATGGAGAAAGGCCGGCGAAGATAGAAGTCCGGAATGGACAGGTGGACGAATTCTCCGGAGATTTCCCTGCCAGTTTCGCCCGCCTGTAATTCCAGACGGAAGGTATCGTCTGCAACAAGGCTGTTCCCGCTTATGGTATAAAGGGATTTTATCATTTATACTCCTCGTTGATGGTGGAAATGCCAAGGGTAATCTCTTCCAGCACGTCCAGCAGCACTTTTACCGTTTCCAGGGCCGTGAAGATGGTTACGTTGTTCTCGACGGCCGTGCGGCGGATTTCATATCCGTCCAGGTGGCTGGATTTCTGATTCAGGTCTATGGTGTTGATGACATATTTTACGTGTCCCTGGCGCAGCGACTGGACAATTTCGTCGCTGCCCTCGCCAATCTTCCGGCGCAGCCTTGTCTTTATTCCGTGTTCCCGCAGGTAGGCCGCCGTACCGGATGTGGCCTCGATATTGAAACCAAGGTTGTAGAAGCGCTTGATAAGGGGCAGGGCTTCCGCTTTGTCCTTATCGGCAATGGTGGCAAGGATGGTCCCGTATGTCTTGATGTCCATTCCGGAAGCCTGGAGGGACTTGTACAGCGCCCTGTTGAGGGATTTGTCGTAGCCGATGGCTTCACCCGTGGATTTCATCTCGGGGGAGAGATAGGTGTCTATGCCTTTTATCTTTCCGAAGGAGAAGGCCGGCGTTTTCGCGAAGTGGCGTTTACGCTCGGGGAAATAGACATCCGTAATGCCCTGTTCCTTGAGCGAGTGGCCCAGCATAACCCTTGTAGCAATGTTTGCCATGGGCACTCCGGTAGATTTGGAGATGAAGGGTACCGTGCGGGAACTTCTGGGGTTCACCTCGATGACATAGACGTCTTCGTTGGCGTCCACTATGAACTGGATGTTGAACAGGCCCACTATGCCAATGGCTTTGCCCAGTTTCACCGTATCTTCGATAATCTCTTTCTTCACCTTGTCGCTGAGGCTGAAGCTGGGATAAACGCTTATGCTGTCGCCGGAGTGGATGCCTGTGCGTTCCACGTGCTCCATTATGGCCGGAATGAATACGTCGGTGCCGTCGCAAATGGCGTCCACCTCGGTTTCCTTGCCCATAATGTACTTGTCAACCAGCACCGGCGAATCCTCGTTTATCTCTACGGCGTTCTGAAGGTAATGCCTGAGGGTGGATTCGTTGCCCACTATCATCATTGCCCTTCCGCCCAACACGAAGCTGGGGCGCACAAGCACGGGATAGCCGATGTCTTCGGCTGCCTTAACGCCTTCTTCCACCGTTGTCACGGCGTGTGCCTTGGGCTGGCGGATGCCAACCTCGCGCATTATCTTCTCGAACACCTTGCGGTCTTCGGCATTGTCTATAGCCTGCAGCCCGGTGCCGATAAGAGGCACGCCGAACTGTGCGAGCGGAGCCGCAAGGTTGATGGCCGTCTGGCCGCCCAGGCTGACGATGACGCCTTCCGGCTTCTCCAGTTTCACTACGTTCATCACGTCTTCGGTGGTGAGGGGCTCGAAATAGAGCTTGTCGGAAACAGTATAGTCGGTGGAAACCGTTTCGGGGTTGTTGTTGATGATGATGGCTTCGTATCCGGCTTCACGTATGGCCCAGATGGCGTGCACGGTAGAATAGTCGAATTCCACGCCCTGGCCTATGCGGATAGGGCCGGAACCAAGCACCAGTATCTTTTTCCTGTCGGAAGGGATGGATTCGTTTTCCTGCTCGTAGGTGGAATAGAAGTAGGGGACATAGGTGTCGTGTTCGGCCGCGCAGGAGTCTATCATCTTATAGACGGGCATGATTCCGTTTTCGAAGCGCAGGCGGATGACATCGGCCTCCTTGAGGCCCCATAGTTCGCCGATGAAGCGGTCGCCGAAGCCCATGCGCTTGGCCTCGCGGAGCTCGCCGATATCGCCGGGAGCGGCCTGCAGGCGGCGTTCCATTCGTATGATGTTATAGACTTTCTCCAGGAAGAGCATGTCTATCTTCGTGCGCTCGTATATGCGGTAAAGGTCTATGCGCAGGCGCAGGAGCTGGGCAATTGCGTGGATGCGGTCGTCTGTGGGAGTGCTGATGTAGTCCAGCAGCTGCTCTTTGCTCCAGTCGTCGAATTTCTTCTTGTGGATGTGGCAGCAGCCGGCCTCCAGCGAACGCATTGCCTTAAGGATGCTCTCCTCCAGGGTGCGGCCGATGGACATCACTTCGCCCGTTGCCTTCATCTGGGTGCCAAGCTCATTGGAAGCCTCGCTGAATTTGTCGAAGGGGAAACGGGCCACCTTGGTGACGACGTAGTCGATTGCGGGCTCCGTGCAGGCTGGCGCACCGGCAATGACAATCTCGTCCAGGGTGAGTCCTACGGCAATTTTTGCCGTCACGCGGGCGATGGGGAAGCCGCTGGCCTTGGATGCCAGGGCCGACGAACGCGACACGCGCGGGTTCACCTCAATGATATAGTACTTGA
>CACYCP010000014.1 GCA_902772985.1 uncultured Bacteroidia bacterium
TTCTCGGCCGTCAAGCTGATGATAACGGCCCGTGATGCCGGAGCGCAGAATTATCGGCTCAAGAAGGTGGAACTCCGTACAGACCTGCATTACAACGACGTGTACCTGCGTCCGGGTAACCCGAAGGGCACCGCCCTGGGCGGCAAGTTCAAGGCCAGGTTCGGCCTGAATGGCAACAGCACCGGTGATTTCACTCTTATTCCTCCTGGCAGCGACCCTTCCGAGGAAGTGGCCGATACCCTCCAACGCCTTACTATCAATATCCCGGCAGGTGACAGGAGATTGTTGGAGGATAAAACAGTCAAAGTAACCTTCCTGGTCCTTCCCATCGAGCAGAAATATCTGGTGGTGGATTACACCTTTGAATATTTGGAAGATCCCCTTGCCGACCCTTCGGATCCCAATAATTGGAAAGAGGTACGCCGCATCCTTGCCCTGCAGGACCGCAAGAAAATTTTCGAAACGACCGACAAAGAAAGCTGGTACAAGCTCGAGAAAGCCCGCAAGCTCTATGTGCGCTCCGGCGTCCCCGAAATCGAGTATCATTTCGAGGTACAGTCGCAGAGTTTCCTGCCGCGCGTGTGGAGGAACGACTGTCCTACGGAAACCGTAGGCGGGTCGAATGTATTCCTTGCACAGGACTTTTATTCCGTCGTCAGCTACCGGGATTCTTCCGGTGTGCTGCAGCCGCTCAAATGGCAGGTGACCGGTTACGCGACTTCCGCCACGGGCCCCTTTACCGCCACCAAACCGGACTGGCTGGACTGGCTGTTCCTGCGGGGCGAAAACGGCTCTTACAATCCCGCTGCCGACAAAGCCGTTTTCTTCGACCCCCAACAGACCGGCCATTCCGAGTACGGTTATGCCAACAACGGTATCGACCCGACTGGCGACCCTTGGGACAAGGCCTGGGGTTATGGGACGCACATGGACAATACCAAGAAAAAGACCAATTCCCGCGGATTCTTCTGTGGTTACGAGGCTTTTGAGAACAATCATAAGGGCGTGTTCTTTAATGCGGGCGGAACAAACAACGGCACGGCGCTCAAGGATTGGCTGGTGGATAAGAATCAGCGTATCACCTATAATTATTGCGACCCGGACGGGAACTATTATTATACGGAAAACCGGGGAACCCATGAGGCCGGGGAGGCTTATGCCTACGACCTTTCCAGCCACGACATATACGGCAATCTTTATACCCTTTATCCCGGCTTCAAGAACGGAGACCTGGGTACGACGGCCAACTGCTATGTGGTGAGCGCCCCCGGCTGGTATCGTTTCCCTGCCGTTTACGGAAATGCCTTCAAGGGTGGGGCTGACAATACTGCAGCATATACCGGCGATGGCGGTACCAATCTCCTTGGGGCATTTCTGGACCATAATAATGCCTATATCACCCAGCCTTGGATTCCCGGCATCAGTAAGGGGAACAAAGGCCGGGATGGTGTGAGCCTGGTTTGGGAAGATGCCACGGACATGATTTACCCCGGTGCTTCTTTTGCCGATGCCAGCCGTGCCGAGGACCTGAAACCCTTCTATTGGGAAGACCCGGCTACCGGGTATGGTTATATCTACTTCTACGTGAATCAGATAGCCTGGAGTAATGCCGTAATTGCGGCTAAATCGGGCAACACCATTGTCTGGAGCTGGCACATCTGGTGTGTGCCGGATCCGAATAGCACCCTGGAGAAGGTGACCGTGGAGAAAAGTAATTATGCATACAATTCCAATCCTAACATTAAAAATGAGTTCAAGTACAAGAATCCTGTAAATGCAGTCGTTTGGAAAAGGGTGGATCTGGGACAGGGCTCGAAGGAAGATTCGGCTGATTACCGCTACTGTTATGTCAAGTTTTCCCAATACTGGAGGGGGAAGGAAATTGCTACGCGGATAGTCTGTTTTGTTCAGAGCGGCGTAAAGGACAGTAGCGGGCTTTGGGATGCGCCCACATACCAATGGGGGCGGAAGGATCCGTTCCGTGGTTCACAAACCGACCGGTATACGCCTTATTATGACGGAAGTGACAAATCGTTAGGATATGCTATCCAGAACCCCACTTTTCTCCTGTATGCATCATCGAATGCCTCCTGGCATGGAAATACACGTTACGATAATCTTTGGAATACAAATGTAGATTATTATCCCCAGACGTTCGATGGCTTTGTGGTAGATGGTACCTCAATGGGAAGAAAGAATACTCCGGTTAAAAAAACGGTTTACGACCCTTGCCCTCCCGGTTTTTGTGTGCCCAATCTCTTTGCATTTACCGGTTTTAATACCCAAGGTCTGCTTCAGGAAAAGATTCCTCATGGTAGTAACCTCGAAAAAGTGACCAATCATCGCAATTGGACCAATCTAAGGTCTGAGGATAGTGGTTTTATCGATGAGAAATTCACTTCTTCCTTCACTGGATATGAAGGCTGGCCTTATTTTGCTTTCCTTGCCCAAAATGACGACAACGTGTCGTGGCGGAGAAAAATAGCTGGTGAAGAAGTCTTTTTCTATGCCCGCGGACGGCGGAATGGCGGTGGCGACAGCACCGCTGGAAAGATGGATCAGAATCAAGCGCTAAGTAGTCCCGGCTCTCCCATATCCGGCAACTATTGGCTGGCGGAGCCCGCTTGCTGCGATAGTTACACGTGGTCTTATGGTTCCGTCTTTATTTTCTCGAACAATACATCTGGGACTGGTGCATGGGTTTATCCTGTGGCGGGTGCTTCTGGACAAGCCAAATGGCAGCGCACCCACGGCTGCTACATCCGCCCCATGGAGGAGCAGTAGTTTCTCTTCGGCCCTTTACCTTTATTGGCGCCAATCGTCCTTGATAACTAACTTACTGTCTCACAGTGACTTCCTGTACATTCCTCGTTCGATTTTCGAACGAGGAATGTTGTATAACGCCATGAGTATCAGCACATTACTTGCCAA
>CACYCP010000015.1 GCA_902772985.1 uncultured Bacteroidia bacterium
CCTTGTCGCCGATAAAGAATTTCCGCTCGATGCTGAAGCCGTTTCCCGAAGCCTTCACCGAGGCGAAGGGCAAACGGGCGGAAGAGCTCAGAGCCAGTACACGGGTATTTAAAACGGCATCCGAGCCTGCCAGAACTGAATTTACGGCATCCACAAAAGCAGGATCCGAAGGCCAGGACTGGGTCTCCTTCTGCAGCATTAGCCAGAGGCGTATGCCATCGGCAATTTCCGGAGAAGTGGAGACAAGAAGGTCGGAAATGAGGCTGTGCGCATAGGCTTCGCTCTCCAAAAGTCCACGCCAAGGCATAACGGCATTGGGATAATACCAGCCGCCATCACGATGCTCCACGGCGTATTCGATGAGCGAGGCTTCATCGGCCTTCACCGATTTTTTCAGCCGGGCCGATGCCCCGAGACTCACGCCCCAGTCCTTTGCAAGTTGGATTCCGCCGGGGATCTCCAGCAGATTGCGGAGAGTGAGGATGCGGCGGGCCTTGGCAAGAATCTGCCCCTGGAGCGAACGACCCTCCTTGGCCGAAGGCACAAGGTAGGATTTGGCATCCTTGCGGAACTGCTGCAGGCGCTTTTTCGCTGCCGATGTAGCAGTGCTCACCTCGAAGGGAACCTGGGCATACATAGCCCTCACGTGCATA
Source organism: uncultured Bacteroidia bacterium (assembly GCA_902772985.1). Lineage (GTDB taxonomy): Bacteria > Bacteroidota > Bacteroidia > Bacteroidales > UBA932 > Cryptobacteroides. Next base: position 654 of record CACYCP010000015.1, read on the forward strand.
TACTGGGCGTCGGAAATGCCGCCGTACCAAAGCGGACGGGTGGCGCCGAACTGAATGCGGTCCAAATATTTGACCGAACTTTCAAGGGCAGGAGCCGGAAGGCCCTTGTCCCGAAGCTTGGCAAAACGCTCCAGCAGCACTGCCGTAATTGCGGGTGAAGAACTCATACCCTCGAACCAGCCGAAGCCGCCGTCGTTGTTCCTGCAGGACAGAATCTTTTCGAGGAGTTCGGCCGTAGGCTCAGGGGCACCGCCAAGAAGGGCAATCACCTCGCGGGAATACAAGGCCTCGGAAAGCGAAAGCACGTCGTTCCCCGAAGGTTCCACCTTGGAGGAAAGCAGTTCCTTCACCATATCCAGGACAGAAATGTCCTTCAGGCTTGCCTCGGATGCCGGTGCATTCACAAAGCGGGAGCGAAGCTCTTCCAGCAGGGCTTCACGGTCCATCCCGTCACGAAGGACGGCGGAGTGAGCCTCCAAAATCTGCTGGTAAGCGGGCAGCAGCGGCACGTTCACGCGCACGGCGTCAGAGAAGGAGGCCGATGCAAAGGTGGCTGTTATCTCCAGTTTCTCCCCTGCGGAAACCCCGGAAGGAAGCTTGATGCTGAAAAGCTGCGAGGAAGTGCCTCCAGCGGCAATTTCCAAAGGCTTTTCCTCATAGAAATCCCCAGCCCGGAGCGACAGCACGCCGCTCACGGCCGCCTTGTCTGTATTTGAAACCGCCACAACGGCGTCGTACTCGTCTCCCTCGTAAAGGAAGGCCGGTTCCTGGAGCGTGAGTTTCACCGGAAGCGTAACCAGCAGTTCTTTCTGAACCGTGGCATTCCGCAGCGCCGCATCGTGCGCGTACACGCGAACATAGAAGGTGGAAAGTTTGTCCGAAGTTCGGAACTTCACGTCCAAGTTTCCATCGGCCCCGGGCCTCAAATGAGGTTGGAAGGTGAGGGCCGATGCAAAGTCCTCCCTAATCCTCACCTGCTCCGGTTCGGCGCCGAAGGAAGCCTTTTCCTCTACCATCTGGAAGGGAATGGCTTCATTCACCATCATGGCATCTTCCATCACGGCACCGTTCGCCTTGGTAGAAGCCATGCCGCGAACCATTACCCACGGCTTGGAAGAAGTGATTCTTCCGCTGGAGTATTGCAGATTAACATATGGAGCCGAAACGTCATACAGGCTCACCACCGGCCAGTTATTCTGCGCCACTGCATCCAGGCTCTTGTCCCAGGCAGCGGCAAGCATCTCCACGTCAGGAGCGGTTTTCACTCTGAATGAAACCTCCGAACCGGGATAGGCCGAATCGGTGAAGCGGGTGAAACTTAACGGAAGGGTATAGCGGTCTTTCTCCCGGCGGTATTCATTGTCGTAGCTGACAGTAGTACTGTTTATGAAATAGAATACCTGCAGCCGCACGGCATCGGGATAGGAAGTCTTGTAAGGAATTGAAACATTCTCCATTACGCCGCTTGGAATGACCATCTGGCTGTTGTAAAGCTGCTCCCTGTCCTTTCCATAAAGCGTTACGACGGCATAGATTGTTCCCTCACCGCTTCCGATGCGGAAATTAATGGCCGATGATGCGGGAATGCTCATATCCCCGGGGATGAAAATCCTTTCCACTCCCTCCGGGATGGCCTTGCTTACCGGAAGCAGGCACAGGACGGTGCAAGTGCAATCGGCTTTAACCTCAGTACCATCGGCCTTCAAAGCCTTGCTCTCGCAGAAGATGTAATACAATCCACTGCCGGGAAGGTTATAACTTACGATATCTCCGGAAGAGGCTTCCTTCGTCTCCAAAAGAGTACCGTCGGCCGAAGAAATGGTATATTTTATTGTTCCGGGGACTTTGTTAAAATTGTAATCCCGGGCCGTAAGCTCAAAATCAAGCTTCTGGGATTCAATGACATAAGTAGTCCCTTTGCGCTTGGGTACGTTCAATGAATAATTCGAATCCGAAGGGGAAATGACATCGGCCGAAACGGAAAAACCGTCGCTCACAAAGCAGGACGTGTAGAATGAGCGGGTTTCGCCGTCGGGAAGACTCACCTTTACGCCGATGCTGTAATATCCCTTTGCTTCGGCCGGGAACTCCCCGCAGAAACGGTTTCCATCCTGAAGTTCCAGTTCCTTTCCGGCCAGCTTCAAAGTGCCGTAATAAGTTACGTCCATTTCCAGTTTCGCGCCCGTGAGATTGTGGCCGCTGTAACTGTTCAGTTTTCCGGAAACCTTGATGGTGTCGCCCTGGAAATAAAGTTTGTCCAGAGGGTCGAAGTCTGCATCGAAACTGGGCAGGATGAATTCGTCCACGCGGAAGCGATCATAGGCGAGGCCCTTGGCTTCCAGTTCAAAATAGCCGTTGCGAAGACCGACAGGAATGAGGAAACTGCCCGAAACCGAGCCCCACTCGTTGGTGGTAAGCTTCTCTCTTGCAATTACATTATCCTCGCTGTCGTGCAATATCATTTCCACTTCCCGGCCTTTGCAAAGCTTGAGCGAAAGCGAAGGATTCCCTTCAAACACGATGGCTTTGAACTTCAGGGTATCGCCGGGATTGTAGGCTCCGCGGTCCTTGAAAATATTGCAGCGCACACGCTCGTCATATCGGGTCGGATCGTATCCGCGGCGGATTGATACAGGCATGGATTTGCGGTCTCCGCTATAAGCCACAATGCTGAAATAAGTGCGTGACGAAGCCTTGTCAATGTTATCCGAGAATGCCTTGGGAAGCGGGGTGAAACCCTTCAGCGCCATACTGGTGCGGGCCACCTCCTTATCCCCCGTCATCAGCGCCAGTTCCACCTTGTCCAGCGGCTTGCCGCTTTCAAAATCGGCCACGTAAACACAGCGGCCAAGGGCGTCGGTTCGACTAGCGATGGAAAGGGTATATTGAGAGTAGGGCGCCTGGTCGCTAAGTTTTCCGCTGGTTGCCTCCACTATGTATTCTCCGTCCGGCAGTTCCGGAAGGTCTATCGAAATGGTGTCGGTAACGTGAAAGCTCCCGCGGGGATTCACCGCCTTCCAGCGCTTGATTTCCTTATCGTCCCGGAGCAGGCGCACGTCGGCCTTGTCCAAATTGGTGAAAAGGACTGAAACTTTGCGTTGATTCAGTTCTACGCGAAGGTTTTTCGAGCTAAGGCTCTCCATCAGGGACGAAGGGTAGGTGCATCCCTTGGCAATCAAGGCCTCGTCCCCCTTATACGCTTTCCTTTCGGCCTCCAGCTGCCTGGCCCTTTCAAAAAGGGCCTTGTAAGTATCTTCGCCGGCGTTATTCCTATTCGCTTCACTATAGTCCAAATCAAGGATTTGGGACCTTGGATAGAGCGAAGCTGCCTTTCCCGCATACTTTTCGGCCACTGCCTCCAACTCCTCCTTCTTATGGGCGAGAGAAAGGTCCAGGGCGGCCTCGTTAGGGTATCGGCCTGCAATGAGGGCGCGCAGGGCGTCATTATCCTTTATCCTCCAAAGGACATATTCCTTGTCGGAAGTGATGAAATCCGGAAGGACGCCGCCAAGATAATGGCCCGCATTGTCGTAGAACGGACGGGTGCGGCCGTTGAAACCGTCGGGATGAGCCTCTACGTATGAACGCAGCAAGCCTTGGGAATGGCCCTCCCAGCTGTCCATCCAGCGGAAAGTGACGATGGGCTCGTTAAATGCCTCAACTTCCTTTTTCAGATTCTCACGCAGTTGGGCAGACTGTTTCCAATCCCTTGACTGAACTACGCTTACATAGGTTGTAGCGGCATCGTAAAAATCCACCGGGAGGTGCTTCGTCTGGGCTTCTTTCTTGATTTCCTCCAGGATTTGCGCACGCTTTCGGGGAAGGTCGGCCTTAACGGCGGCATCGTATTTTTTCCAAAGTTCCGTCAATTTATGTCCATCGTTCATACTCTGCGATTTTGCAACGAGGCCGATAATGCCTATCATTACGGCTATAAATAAACGTTTCATATCCGATTCAGTTTAACAACTGGAATAGTTTCAACAATTATGCCTTCAGCGCGGGGAGCCCCCGGAAAAGAGGCAGGGCTTCGGCCACCACGTATGCGCTTCCGCCGATGTAGATGACGGTGCCTTCGGTGCCTTTCGACAGCTGGATTGCCATTTGGACAGCCTGGCGAACGCTTCCGGCGCTGAAAGCCCGTTCAGGCCCCGGAATCTGGGAACTGCGCCTGAAATCCAGATACTTGCGAAGGATTTCTCCGGCGGGAAGGGCCCTTTCGCTGTCCGGCGAACAGAAGATATAAGTGGCATTCCGGGGCATCATGGGGATGATGGAATCCAGGTCCTTATCGGCCATGATGCCATATACTATGGTAAGTATGGAGTGTTCTTCGCCTTGAAGCATTTTTTCCAAAGCGGCGAAATTGTATTTCATCGCCTGGGGATTGTGGCCGATGTCGGCAATGACAAGGGGATGGGTCGAAAGGCGCTCCCATCGGCCGTGGAAATCCATGTTACGGGCGGTGTGGATAATTGCGTCCTCTACCTTTTCGTCCTGGTCCAGCAGGGGCCAGTCCGGACGAAGAAGATCAAGCGCAGCCAGAACCGTCCTTAAATTGCGCTCCTGCACCGGGGCCTGGAGATCCATGTTCTGGATTATCTGCTTATGACGGTTCCACAGCCGCGGGTGCAATTTCTGGGCGTATTGGAGGGGACAGTACATCCAGGCAATGTCGTTGAAAACCTGCTGCGTTTCGGGCACGCTCTCCCCTATCAGCGCATTCACCCCGGCCTTGAAAATCCCGGCCTTTTCCCTGGCGATTTCCTCCAGGCTGTCTCCAAGCAGGGCGCAATGGTCCAGTCCGATGGTGGTTACCACCGATAGGACCGGAGTAATGATATTTGTGCTGTCCAGCCTTCCTCCAAGGCCGGTCTCAATAATTGCGATATCTACATTTTCGGAGGCGAACCAACTGAAAGCCAGGCCGGTAGTAATCTCGAAGAAGGACAGGGAGTGCTCGCTAATCCAGGGAAGCCACTCCGTTAGGAAATCGAAGACGAATCTTTTAGGAATCATGAATCCGCCGATTCGCATCCTTTCGCGGAAATCCAGAAGATGGGGGGAGGTGAAAAGCGCCGTCTTGTAGCCCACTCCTGTCAAGGCCGATGCAAGCATGTTCGCTACCGAGCCCTTGCCGTTTGTTCCGGCTATGTGAACACTGCGAAAAGCGGCCGAGGGATGGCCCAGGGCCTGGTCGAAGGCCTTCATCCCATCCAAACCGGGCTTGTAGGTCCCGGGCGTGAAACCGCCTTGCTGCACCGAAGGGAAACGACGGAATATGTCCTGTATAAGGGCCTGGTAGGCGCTCTCGGAAAATACACTGTCCATTACGAAGTTCAAAGATACGATTTTATTTTTATTGTTTTTCGCTAAAAAAACACTAAATTTGGGGTTATGGTAGATTTGTTGAACAGCAATTATATCATCGACGGCGTACAGATGCCCCTGTCACCGGCCAAGATGCTGCGCGACTGCACGGTCCAGCCTCCCCTGGAACCGGACGGAGATCCGGAGACCATTTCCGACGAGGCCCTGGACCCGGCTCCGGATAATCACATTGTCACCAAGGATCCAAGCGATTATTTCCCCTGCAAACGGCTTGCTCTTCCGCTGCCGTTTTCCGGCCCCTATACCGTTTCAAAACTTGCCCAGGCGCTCATTGATGCCATTTGGCTTAACGGACATTTCCGCCTTGGAGACCTTATGCTCAAGGCCGACTGGAAATGGAACGCAAAGAGTATCGGCCTTGCGGCGGCTTTCTATAATTCAGTGGAAAGCGCCTGCAACTATCTGGATGCCCTGGGCGTAAGAATTGGCTCCTATAGCCTTTCGGGCGGCACTCCTGCGGTTTCTTTCAAGGCTGCGAACGTAGCCGACGAGGACGCCCAGGACTGGGAAGAAGACCTTCTTGCCGAGGCCCCTCCGGAAAATCCCCGCATCTCCCGCCGCCGAAAAGCTGCTTCGACGCTCCAGGACGAGCCTTCGGACTGGCTGCTGTACATACCCTTCGACCCCTGCGATTTCCGCCTTGGCGGCTCGACCTGGGCCGAATCCACCGGCGCAAGTCCCTCCACGGCTCCCGACGTTGCCGATGCCGACTACTTCATGGACTGCTACGAGGTTGTGCGCGAACTGGTGGAAGACGGGGTGGTAAAGGCCGGGGTTACCGTAGGTGACGGCGGCCTGCTGTCGGCCCTGAGAAGCCTTGCAAGCGGGGAAACCGGTGCCGACGTATGCATCAGCGACATTTGCCACAGCTATGGCGACGAGCTCCCGCTGCGCGTCCTTTTCGGCGAAGTTCCGGGCGTGGTACTCCAGATTGCCGATATCGACTACGATTATGTGGATGCCGAACTCCTGCTGGAAGACATCGTCTATTTCCCCATCGGCCATCCCACCACGGAGCATAGCGGCGTTTGCATTAACGATAAGGTGGATATTCCACAAATTCTTGAATCCCTGTTAAATACATTGGAAGGAGAGGACTAATATGGCCAAAATCTTCGTTCTGGACACCAATATCATTCTTCACGACCACAAAAGCGTGAAGCGCTTCAAGGACAATGACATAGTGATTCCCATCGCCGTCATCGAGGAGCTGGACAAATTCAAAAAAGGCAACGATGCCCTTTCTTACAATGCGCGGGCCTTCATGCGGGAGATTAACCGCCTCACGGACGGAAAGCGTTTCGACGACAGGGGCGTTCCGCTTGGTAAAAACCTGGGATTCATCAAGATAGAGCCAAACCATCCTTTCGCACCCCAGTTCCAGGACATGTTCCGCGACGACATCCAGGACCACCGCATCCTTGCAACGGCAATGTGGGTGAAGGACAATAATCCCGGACGTTTCGTTGCCCTTGTCACCAAAGACATCAACCTGCGCCTGAAGGCGAAAGCCGCCGGAATGGAGGCCCAGGACTACCTCACGGACCGTGTGGACGACGAAGTGATGGATGCGCTGGAGAAGGAAGTGAGGGTGATGCATGCCTCGTCGGAGGCTCTCCAAAGGCTGGTTTACGGTCAGGACAACTGCCTGCCCTGGAAGGAAGTGAGTGCGAAGGAGCCCGCTCCTAACCAGCTCTATATCTTTGACTTCGCCGGAGAAAGCGTTTGCGCCCGATACGATGCGTCCCGCAAGGTTGTGGCGCTGGTGCGCTCACGTCAGGCCTATGGCATACGCCCTCGCAACAACGAGCAGCTTTTTGCCCTTGACGCCTGCCTTAATCCGAATATTCCGCTGGTTTCCCTGACCGGAGGCGCCGGAACGGGCAAAACCCTCATCGCGCTTGCCGCCGCTCTTGAGCAGGCCGATGAATACGACCAGATTATCCTCTCCCGTCCCACCGTGGTGCTGGGCGGGCAGGATATCGGCTTTCTTCCAGGTGACCAGAAAAGCAAGATGGGGCCATACGTACAGCCACTGATGGACAATCTGGATGTCATCAAACGCTGTTTCAAGCCTTCGAGCAAGCAGGCTCTGAAAATAGACGCAATGCTGAAGGACGAAAAACTTCTCATTTCCCCACTGGCCTATATCCGCGGCCGCTCGCTTGGAAAGGTTTTCTTCATTGTGGACGAGGCGCAGAACCTTACTCCCCACGAAGTAAAAACCATCATCACGCGTGCCGGAGAGGGCACGAAAATGGTCTTCACCGGAGACATATTCCAGATTGACCAGCCCTATCTGGACCAGTGGTCCAACGGTCTCACCCATCTTGGTGAAAAGATGAAGGGCCAGGCACTGTTCCAGCACGTCCTCCTTCGCAAAGGAGAACGCTCGGAACTCTCTGATATGGCCGCCAAGCTGCTGTAAGCCTTGCAGCTTGAATAATTAGAAAACCAGAAGGTACAAAGCGGCGCCAATTGCAGCGCCAGCCATGGGACCGGCGACGGGAATCCAACTGTATGCCCAGCCGCTGTCGCGCTTTCCTGCAATGGGAAGTACGGCGTGCGCGCAGCGGGGACTCAGGTCACGGGCCGGATTCAAGGCATAACCTGTGGTTCCGCCAAGCGACATGCCGATGGACATAATGAGGCAGGTGACAGGCCAGGAGCCTATGGCGCCGGTGGAGGCGGTCACCGTGCCGACCGTGAAAGCGTTTCCGCTGAAACCAAGGGCCAGGATTACGAAGACCAGCAGACAGGTGGCGATTACTTCGCAGATGAAGTTGCGGCCGGGATTCCAGATGGCAGGCATGGTGCAGAACGTACCCAGAATGGTATCGGGCTCATCGGCCGTGGCGTTGTAGTGGTCTTTGTAAAATATCCAGACAAGGGTGGCGCCAACGAAACCGCCCAACATTTGGGCCGCGGCATATCCTATGACGGAGGCCCAGGGAAAACTGCCGGCGATGGCAAGGCCAAGGGTTACCGCAGGATTAAGGTGCGCGCCGGAAACCGGACCGGCAATGAGGACGCCCGTCATGACGGCAAGGCCCCAGCCCAGGGCGATTACAACCCAGCCGGCGCCTTTCGCCTTGGATTTATTCAACGAACATGCAGCACATACTCCGTCGCCAAGGAGCACAAGTACCAATGTGCCGATAAATTCAAAAATGTATTGTGTCATGGTTACTTATTTACTGTTCTTCCTATTGCGTCGGCCCAGCCGGCCTTGACGGCGGAAACGTCATTGGCGGTGGGGGTGAAACGGCATTCGGCCAGCCACTGGCTCTTGATTTCCTCCAGGGACTCCCAATAACCCACGGCGAGGCCTGCCAAATAGCAGGCGCCCATCGCGGTGGTTTCCGTAATCTGGGGACGGATCACCGAAGTGCCAAGGATATCGGCCTGGAACTGCATCATAAGGTTGTTGCGGGAGGCTCCGCCATCCACTTTCAGTTCCGAAAGTTTCACGCCGGCATCGGCCTCCATGGCATTTACGATGTCCATGGTCTGGAAAGCGATGCCCTCCAGAGCGGCACGGGCTATATGGGCAGCGGTGGTGCCACGGGTAATTCCGCAAATCACTCCGTGCGCATACTGGTCCCAGTAAGGCGCACCCATTCCGGTGAGGGCGGGCACGAAATAGACTCCGCCGTTATCCGGCACGGTGGAGGCCAGGGCCTCGATTTCAGAAGAACTCTTGATGATGCCAAGACCGTCGCGAAGCCACTGGACCACGCTTCCGCCTACGAAAATGGAACCCTCAAGCGCGTAGTTCACCGTGTCGCCAATTTTCCAGGCAACGGTGGTGAGCAGGTTGTTGCGTGAAAGGATGGGCTTTTCTCCGGTGTTCATCAGGAGGAAACAGCCTGTCCCGTAGGTGTTTTTCACTGAGCCTGGCTCTGTGCACATCTGGCCGAAAAGGGCCGCCTGCTGGTCTCCGGCAATGCCGGCGATGGGCACTTCGTGGGCAAAGAGCGTTGTGGTGGTGGTGCCGTAAACCTCGGAAGAGGAACGCACGGATGGCATCATGGACAAAGGAATGTCCAACAGCTGCAGAAGTTCGGCGTCCCACTCCAGGCTGTTGATATTGAACAGCATGGTGCGGGAGGCATTGGAAACGTCGGTCACGTGGACCTGGCCGCGGGTAAGCTGCCAGACAAGCCAGCTGTCAACGGTGCCAAAGCGAAGTTTCCCCTTTTCGGCCCTTTCCCTTGCGCCCGGAACATTGTCCAGAATCCACTTGATCTTGGTTCCGGAGAAGTAGGCGTCAATGATGAGGCCGGTCTTTTCGCGAATCTTGTCCACCAGGCCGCGCGCCTTCAATTCGTCGCAGAAGGCCGATGTCCTGCGGTCCTGCCAAACTATGGCGTTGTGGACAGGAAATCCGGTTTCGGCATCCCAAACGATGGTGGTTTCCCTCTGATTGGTAATGCCGATGGCGGCAATGTCCTGGCCGTTGATGCCAAGCCGGGTGATGGCTTCGGCAATTACGGCGGCCTCGCTGGACCAGATTTCCATAGGGTCGTGCTCTACCCAGCCTGGCTTGGGAAAGTACTGGGTGAACTCCTGCTGCGCTACGGAGCAAATGTTTCCGTTGTGGTCAAAAACAATTGCCCTGGAGGAGCTTGTTCCTTGATCCAGGGCAAGAATGTACTTAGTCATAGATGCTTCCGTCTTCAATCATGTTTCGAACCGTTTTCAGGAAATTGCACACCCTGCGGGTGTATTCTTCCGGATACTTGGCATAGGAATTGGCGTGGACTGCGCCTTCGGCCACCCACATCTCCTTGTAACCATGCGTTTTGGCATTGTAGTTTTTCAGCAGGTTGTCGGGCAGTACGTAATCGTCGGCGTCACCGTGGATGAATAGCATGGGCTTGTAGCACTTTGCAAGCGCCTTGGAACAATCGGCCTCCGAGAAATACCAGCCGTGCTTCTTGTGAGTTACAATGCTGGCGCTGTTCAGGATGTCCGAGGGGATGAAGGAATAGGTTTCCTTAAGTTCTTTCTTGAACTGGCCGCGGACGCTGTTGTAGCCGCAGTCTTCCACGAAGCACCTTACATAGTCCGGAAGGTCCTCCCCGCTGGTGAACATGACAGCTGCCGCACCCATTGAAACGCCGTGAAGCACCATGAAATCGTCTTTGTAGATATCGTGGGCCAGTTCTATCCATTTCATAATGTCCAGGCGGTCCAGCCAGCCCATCTGGATGGCATCCCCTTCCGAATATCCGTGGTACTGCAGGTCCGGGAACAGGACATTGTAATTGAACTGATCCCTGTACATGCGCACAAGGTATAGGAAAACCAGGTGGTTGTCGCCGTAGCCGTGGACTACTATCGCAGTTCCATTGGCCTGGTCGGGACGAGCGGCAGGAACGTGACAGGCGTGGATTTTATCACCTTCGTCGTCGGTTAGCCAAACGTCCTTCAAAATGCCCTGGGCCTTCAAGTCATCATACCAGGCTGTACTGCCGGGAAGCAGGGAGTCCGCCTTTTGACGGGTGCGCTCAATATCAGCGACACCGTGCACAGGGGGCTGGAGGGCATAACTTGCCATAAATTTACCGCCCAGACAGCTGCTAAGTGAAAGGGCCAGGAGGCCGAAAAACAATAACTTTTTCATTTTAGAAAATGTAGTTAAGACCCACATTGATACCAATTCCGCTGCCGTCGTTATTCTTCCATCCGGCCTTTTGGCCATCGAAGAAAATCTTGCCGAATTCGAAATTGATATTGAAGTTCTGGTTCATGATAATGTGAAGGCCGATACCGGCGCTCATGTGCAGGCTCTGCTTCTGCTCGCTGTAGAAGTCTTTGACGCGATATTCTTTAATCTGATTGTCGAGTTTTCCGGTGACGACGTTTACCACCGTTTGATCCGCAGCAAATCCGGCGTAGTCGGCATTGGCAGGCTTATAAGGCTGGACAATCATACCCATGTCGAAGAAGGGGTTGGTTGCCAGGATGAAGTTCTGCTTGAAGAGTGTGAAACGGGCGAAGCTCCAGCGCAGCTCCAAATTGGCCCAGGCATAGCCGTCACCTTGCAGGCGGTTATAAAGCGAACCGCGGATGGTGCTGGTGGAACCAAGACCTTCCGGACGAATCTGCTTGAGGTTGATGGTCTGGATGGTCTGGAGCATATAGGACGGGGCGCGTCCTGCAATCAGGCCCTGGTAGGCAAGGTGGCCGCCGAACACCAGGCGGTCGGGAACCAAGGTGAAGAACTGCTTGAAGTGTATGGCAAGTTTAAGGTAATCGGTGCGGTCGGTACCTTGGCGCTTGTTCAGGATATCCGGCGAGCCAAAGAAATAAACTTCCAGGTTGGTGCCACGGCTGGGGTTGTTTTCG
>CACYCP010000016.1 GCA_902772985.1 uncultured Bacteroidia bacterium
AGGACAGCTTTATACTTCTTAACTGCATTCTCTTCCACAAGCTGGGTGGCTTTCTTTGCATTGATGTAATTTTCCAGCAAAGATTCCACTTCCTTGCCTTCCAGCCCTTCCTGAAGGGCCTTGAAAGCATTCTGGGAAGCTTTGAAAGCTTCGCGGCGCTCGTTCTGTACCGCATTATAGACGGGCCAGAAGGTCTGTGCCTCGGCTTCAGTGAGTTGCAGTTCCGAAGTAATCATGGCAACTTGTTCAGAACGCACTTTCTCGCGCCAGTCATTACCTTTGTTCTTCTTTTGTTTCTGGTTCTGGGCGAAAGCTACGGTGCCAAGCAGCACCATAAGCAACACAACACTAATAACTTTCTTCATAGCTCAATACTTCTTCTAGTGAAAGGTTCGAGGCCAAGAGATAACTCATAATGTCCTCGTCCGACAGGGATTCCGTTTCCTCGAGCTCAATTTGGCCGTCAGGATCCAGGGAGCCGGCCAGGTAGGAGATGTAATCCCATGAATAGACGTCGTCATCCGAAGCGGAAACTGCAGATTTCCTCAGGATGAAGGTTCCCAGCATGGCAAGAATGGCCAGGGAGGCGGCATAGGCCATCCATGGAGAAACGCGCTGAAACATTGTAGGGCGCATTTCCTTGCGTGGAATGGCGTTCAACTTTCCTTCCAGGCTCTCGAAGTAGCCACTGGGCACGGATATGTCGTTTCTTTTGGTCATAACGCTTTCTTTGACACGCGGACATTTGAAAGGTTTAAAAAATTATTGTTAAATTTGTCTAACTTAATAAAACGTAGATATTTTTTCATTTTGCAAAAAATGAACGCAAATAATCAATTCGATGTCATTATAATAGGCGGGGGCATAACCGGTGCCGGAACCCAGCGGGACTGTGCCATGAGAGGGCTCAGGACGCTTCTCATTGAGCGTTCCGACATCGCCACCGGCGCCACCGGCCGCAATCACGGCCTCCTCCATTCCGGGGCCCGATATGCCGTGAATGACCCCGAATCGGCCGCCGAATGCATCCGCGAAAACATGATACTCCGCAAGGTGGCCGCCCACTGCATCGACCCTTCCGACGGCCTCTTTGTCTCCCTTCCTGAAGACGACCTGGACTACCAGAAAACCCTTGTCCAGGCCTGTCGCAACGCTGGAATCCGGGCCGAGATAATAGATCCGGACCTGGCCCGCCGCCTGGAACCTTCCGTTAATCCGGATATCATCGGCGCCGTTCGCGTACCGGACTGCAGCGTAGATCCTTTCCGCCTTTGCGCCGCCAATATGCTGGACGCAAAACTGCACGGCGGTCAGGTGCGCCTGCACACGGATGTGACCGCTATAATAAAAGAAGGCAATACCGTCAAAGGTGTACGCACGCACAACCGCAATACCGGGGAAGATACAGATTTCTATGCTCCCATCGTGGTTAATGCCTGCGGCGTGTGGGGGCAGGAACTGGCCAGCATGGCCGGTGTAAGGGTGGGCATGTTCCCCGCCAAGGGCTCCCTCCTCATTTTCGCCCACAGGGTGAACAACATGGTAATCAACCGTTGCAGAAAGCCTTCCAATGCCGATATCCTTGTCCCCGGGGACACAGTCTGCATTGTGGGCACCACCTCCTCCCGCATCCCGCTTGAAGAGTGCCGCAACGTGGCCGTCACACCGGACGAAGTAACCCTTCTCATAACGGAAGGCATGAAACTGGCCCCCAGGCTGGCTTCGACCCGTATCCTTCGCGCCTATGCCGGCGTGCGTCCCTTGGTCAGTGCCGATGACGACCCTTCCGGCCGCAACATTTCCCGCGGCATCGTGTGCCTGGACCACGAGGTGCGCGACGGCGTCAAAGGCCTTGTAACCATCACCGGAGGCAAACTCACCAGTTATCGGCTTATGGCCGAAATTGCCACCGACCTGGTGTGCAGGAAGTTGGGCATTGACAAAGCCTGCGAAACCGCTATTCATCCCCTCCCTGGCTCGGAAGAAGGCTCTTATGAGGAAGTGGCCAAGAAAATCTGGGAGAATCCCACCACTGCCCAGAAAGTGGCCGCATCCCGTTTGGGCAGCCGCGTATCCCGCATCCGCACCGGAGACCGTCGCGACGATGCCCTTATCTGCGAATGTGAGCAGGTAACGATGGGGGAGATTAATCTTGCCATCGAAAGGCTGGAAGCCTCTACCCTCACGGACCTTCGCCGGCGCACACGCGTAGGAATGGGAACTTGTCAGGGCGAATATTGCGCCTGCCGTGCCGCCGGTCTTCTGGCCAAGGCCCACGGCTGCATTGAAAAAGAGAGAGCCGACATCGACTCTTTCCTCCAGGAGCGTTGGAAAGGGAATTTCCCCATCGGCTGGGGAGATACTCTCCGTGAGGCCGAATATACACAATGGGTTTATAAACACGTCTTGGGAATATGAGGTACGATGCAGTCATAATCGGAGGCGGACTTGCAGGCCTCACCGCGGGTATCAGCCTTCAGAAGGCCGGAAAGAACACCGCTATCGTAAGTACCGGACAGAATGCCTTGTACTTTTTCTCGGGTTGTTTCGACTCTATCCGGGAACCCTCTCCGGAAATCCAGGCCCTTTTTTCGGAGGCCGGTATCCGGTTGCATTATTCGCCGGGAGTACGCCTTATGCCAATGGGTACGTTCAGGGAATCGGCCCTGGCCCTGGAAGACGTAAGCATTTTCCCTAATCCCCAATTCGGCAAAAAGGTCCTGATTATCAATTTCATGGCCTACCACGACTTCTTTTCTTCCTTCCTGGCCGAAGGCTTGGAAAAGCAGGGCATGGAATGCCGCATCCGCTTCCTGAACCTGGGAGATCTTGCCCAGCCGGATTTGGGCCCCAACCAGATGCGTGCCGTGCAGATTGCCCGCAAGATGGACGATGTATGGGAAAAGGTCGTACAGGAGGTGAGAGTCCTTCTCAAGGATGAAGACACCGTGATTCTGCCCCAGGTATTCGGCCTGAAAGATGCCACCATCCCGGAGAAAATCCGGCAGGGCATCCCGGCCCGTGTCGTATTTGCCGGAACCCTGCCGCCGTCCGTGCCGGGAATTCGCACCCAGATGCTTCTCAAAAAACGCTATGAGGTCCTGGGGGGTACCTATCTTATGGGGGACCGCGTAACTGGCGCCCATGTATATGAGGACGTGGTTCAGAGTGTAGTTACCAAGCAGCTGGACCGCCATTACCTGGAGGCCGACAATTATATTCTGGCCAGCGGAAGTTTCTTCTCCAAAGGCCTCATCAGCAATCCATTCAAGATTTACGAGCCCCTGTTCGAACTGGACATGGACTACAATATGGACCGTAACACCTGGTACGATCCGTCATTCTCGAATCACCAGCCTTATCTGAAATTCGGCGTAAAGACCGACGCAAACCTGTGTCCCAGCCGCGGCGGAGTCCCTTTGAAGAATCTGTATGTGATTGGATCCATCCTGGGAGAAACTCACCCTGAACTGGGAAGCGGTGCCGGCCTGGCAATCCGCAGTGCTCTTAAGGCGGCACAACTGATAACCAACCAAACATAATGCAGTACCAGGAATATACACAGAGCGAAAATAACTTCGAGGAGTGTACCAAATGCTCCATCTGTACTGTGTTCTGCCCCGTACTTCAGGTGAATCCTCTGTTCCCCGGTCCCAAACAGGCCGGTCCGGACGGGGAGCGTCTCCGCCTAAAGGATCCCGGCTTCTTTGATGCGACTCTCAAATACTGCCTCAACTGCAAACGCTGCGAAGTAGCCTGCCCTTCCGGTGTGAACGTGGCCGATATCATCCAGTCGGCCCGTCTCCATTATGACCAGACGCCTCCTAAACTCAGGGACCGCATCCTGGCCTGCACCGATTTGATGGGCAAAATGGCCCGGCCTTTTGCACCGTTAATCAACGGAGTAGCCAGCAAGGAATTACCCAGGACCCTCATAGAAACGGCCCTTAAGGTGGACCACCGGCGCATTTTCCCCAAGTACGGCAGCCGTAGTTTCGAGGCTTGGCTTCGCCGCCGCCAGAAGGAACAGGCGGCTTTCCCGCTTCAGGTGGCCTACTTCCACGGCTGCTATGTCAACTATAACTATCCGCAGCTGGGCAAGGACTTGGTGAAGGTGCTCAATGCCCTTGGAGTGGGCGTGCAGCTGCTGGACAAGGAGAAATGCTGCGGCATAGCCATGATTGTGAACGGTATGCGGAAAGAAGCTGTTAAAAACGCCACGCACAACGTTTCCATCATTCGTAAAGCCTTGGAGAAAGAGGGCGTGAAAGTGATAACGACCTCTTCAACTTGCACTCTCACACTCCGGGAAGAATATCCGGCCTTGCTGGATGTGGACAATGCCGACGTCCACGACTCCATCCTCATCGCCAGCCGTTATATATTTGAATGCCTGGAGAAAGGTGCCACACTCAAGTTCCGCCCTGACTATCATAAGAGAATCGCTTACCACGAGCCTTGCCACATGGAAAGGATGGGCTGGGGCATATTCTCGGAACGCCTGCTCAGGATGATACCAGGGGTGGAATATATGCCGCTGGATTCAAATTGCTGCGGCATCGCAGGCACCTATGGCTTCAAAAAGGAGAACTACGATAACTCCCAGGCCATTGGCGCCGCCCTCTTCGACCAGATCCGCGCCGTGAATCCAGACATTGTGGCCTGTGACTGCGAAACCTGTAAATGGCAAATTGAAATGTCCACTGGATATTCCGTCCTCAATCCCATTTCAATCCTTGCCGAGGCTTTGGATACAAATTAATTCTATATGCTGAAATTCCTACAACCCCCCGCCCATTTGCCGGCCCAGACTGGTCCGGAGGCGGATGCCAAGTACAGGAGGCTGCGCTGGCAGGTGTTCCTTGGCGCATTTATCGGCTATGCCGGTTTCTATCTTGTGCGAAAGAACCTTTCCATGGCTATCCCGGCCATGGAACCGCTGGGCTTTGACAAGACTGAGCTGGGTTTTGTCCTGGGCCTGAACGCTGCGGCATATGCCCTGTCCAAATTCCTGATGGGCAGCGTTTCGGACCGTTCCAACGCCCGCATATTCCTTCCCCTGGGTCTTATCCTCACGGCCATTTCCATGTGCTTCATGATTGTCCCGATCCAGTTCATCGGCGCCGATCATAAGGCCTTGGCAATTCTGGTGATGGGCGTCCTGAATGCCGCCGTGGGCTGGTTCAACGGTATGGGCTGGCCTCCTTGCGGACGTGTGATGACGCACTGGTTCTCGCCCAATGAGAGGGGTACCATGATGAGCATCTGGAACTGCGCGCACAACGTTGGCGGCGCCCTGGTGGGCCCTATGGCAACTTACGGTGCAATTTGGTTCGGCAGCTGGTTCTATGGTGCGCATCAGGAACTGTATTTCCTTATCGGCACTTTTGCATTCCCCGCGGCGGTAGCCCTGTTCATCGCTCTGCTGGCATATCTGCTGTTGCGGGATACGCCGCAGTCCTGTGGCCTGCCTTCGGTGGAAGCCTGGCGCGACGACTACCCCAAGAACTACTCCCACAAGCACGAGCAGACACTTACCACCAAGGAAATCTTCTTCCAGTATGTGCTTAACAACAAGTTCCTCTGGTTCATAGCCCTTTCCAATGCCTTTGTGTATATGGTGCGTTACGGCTGCCTGGACTGGGCGCCCACCATCCTCACCGAAAAGGGCATAGACCTGAAGAGTGCCGGCTGGGCCTATTTCGCTTATGAATTCGCTGCCATTCCCGGCACTTTGCTCTGCGGATGGCTGTCGGACAAGCTCTTCCATGGCAAGCGAGCCATGCCCACCATCCTCTTTATGCTGCTGGTGCTGGTGTTCATCGTACTTTACTGGCGGTATATCGACAACCTTACCGTGGTCATAATCAGCCTCATCGGCATAGGGTTCTTTATCTATGGACCGGTGATGCTGATCGGCGTGCAGGCGCTGGATCTGGCCCCGAAGAACGCTGCCGGCACTGCCGCCGGACTTACAGGATTCTTCGGATATTTCCTTGGAACTTTCATCCTGGCGAATACCGTCATCGGCTGGGTGGCCCAGACCGCCGGATGGAGCTGGACCTTTATCCTGCTCATCGCAGCCTGTCTCCTTGCCATCTTCTTCATGGCTCTGACCTTAAAAGAAGAGCGTCGCGGCTAGTGGGCGTCAATAAATTATATGCTATTTTCCCATTTGAAGCCATGAGAAGCCATCCTTGTGTTTTCGTATCAGCCCATCACTTGCTTCCGGATTCTGATAATAACCCGGAGAACATCCGTCGGACCGGACGCATATTTCGTCATCGACAATCTTAACGCGATGGTGTGGAACGATTTGCCCTGAAACGAACATCAATCATGCTGGGAATCGCACCTATCCTATTCAGGGCGTAAAAACAAATAATCGATTCGGGTGAGGTCGGGAGGGCCAGAGTGATTATATCTCCGGCCGATACGCCGAAGGCTTGGAAAGCCCGCACCACCCTCTCGATTTTGCTGAATAGCTCACTATATGTGATTGTTACACCGCAAAATGATAATGCACAATTTGCGGGTCTCAACTTATTGCCATAAACCAGTTGCGACCATAATCCAGATGTACTCATTCTTTCAATCCAAATTTCACATGGTCCACGTCCAGAATAGCAAAAAAAATCTCTCGTCCAAGTCCTGAACGAGAGATTTTCATAGTACTTATGCCTGCTTGATCTGAGCCTGGGCAGCGGCGAGGCGGGCGATGGGCACGCGGAACGGGCTGCAGGACACATAGTCAATGCCGATGGTGTTGAAGAAGGCGATGGAGTCCGGATCGCCACCGTGCTCACCGCAAATGCCGCACTGGAGGTCGGGACGGCGGGAGCGGCCCTTGTCAACGCCAATCTTTACCAGCTGGCCGACGGCCTTGGTGTCGATGGTCTGGAAAGGATCGGCATCCAGAATCTTATTGCCAAGGTAGTCACCCATGAAGGTGCCGATGTCGTCACGGCTGAACCCAAGGGTCATCTGGGTGAGGTCGTTGGTGCCGAAGCTGAAGAACTGTGCTTCGCGGGCCATGCGGTCGGCAGTAAGGGCGGCACGAGGGATCTCGATCATGGTACCGAACTGGTAGTCAAGGAGCTGTCCCTTCTGGGCCTGAATCTCGGCCTTAATCTTTTCGCAGATGGCCTTCTGGAAGCTGAGCTCGCGGGCGCTGATGGTCACGGGGATCATGATTTCCGGATGCGGGTGCAGGCCTTCTTTCTGCAGTTCTGCGGTGGCGGTGAAGATGGCGCGGTACTGGGTTTCGGCAATAAGCGGGAAGCTCACGTGCAGACGAACGCCGCGGTGACCCATCATAGGGTTCACTTCGTGCAGGCTTTCGCCACGCTTCTCAACCTCTTTCACACTGATGCCTAGATCCTTGGCAAGTTCTTTCTTCTTGTCTTCGCCCTGAGGCACGAATTCGTGCAGAGGCGGATCCAGGAGGCGGAACACCACGGGTTTGCCGTCCATGACGCGCAGGGTTTCCTTGACGGCGGCCTTCATGAAAGGCTCCAGTTCGGCAAGGGCGGCCTTGCGCTCATCGTCGGTGTCGCAAAGAATCATCTTGCGAAGTTTCGACAGGGGCAATTCGCTGTTGCGGCCATAGAACATGTGTTCGATACGGAACAGGCCGATGCCCTGGGCGCCGAACTTGAGGGCGCGGGCTGCGTCTTCGGGAGTATCGGCATTGGTGCGGATGCCAAGCTTGCGGAATTTGTCGCACATAGCCATGAATTTGGCGAAGAGAGGGTTCTCGCTGGCGTCCCTGGTTTCGATGGCACCTTCGTAAACAAGGCCCTTGGCGCCGTTCAGGCTAAGGAAATCACCTTCCTTGAAGGTCTTGTTGATGCCTTCGAAGGTGACGCTCTTGGTCTTGAAGTTAATCTTGAGGGCGTCGCAGCCTACGATGCAGCACTTGCCCCAGCCGCGGGCCACCAGGGCTGCGTGCGAGGTCATGCCTCCGCGTTCGGTGAGAATACCAACGGATGCGTGCATGCCGTCGATGTCTTCCGGCGAGGTTTCCTCGCGGACAAGGATGCACTTCTTGCCGGCCTGGTTGAACTTGATGGCATCTTCACTGGTGAAGACAATCTGGCCCACGGCGCCGCCCGGAGAAGCGGGAAGACCCTGAGCAAGGACAGCCGCCTTCTTTTCGGAAGCGGGATCCAGGATGGGATGAAGCACCTCGTCCAGCTGGGCGGGAGCTACGCGCATGACTGCGGTCTTCTCGTCGATGAGACCTTCGTCAACCATATCCACTGCCATCTGCAGGGCAGCGAGACCGGTGCGCTTGCCCACACGGCACTGCAGCATCCAGAGCTTGCCTTCCTGAATTGTGAACTCGATATCCTGCATATCCTTGAAATGATCTTCCAGATGCTTGCGGATGTCGTCCAGTTCCTTATAAACTTCCGGCATTGCAGTTTCGAGGGATGCCAGATTCTTGTTCTTTTCGCTCTTGGTAGCCTCGTTCAGGGGGTTCGGGGTGCGGATACCGGCAACCACGTCTTCGCCCTGTGCGTTGATGAGCCATTCACCATAGAACTTGTTGTCGCCGTTGGCGGGGTTGCGGGAGAATGCAACGCCGGTGGCCGACGTATCACCCATATTGCCGAACACCATGGACTGTACGTTCACAGCCGTGCCCCAATCATCGGGAATGTGCTCGATCTGGCGATAACGGATGGCCCTCTTTCCGTTCCAGCTCTTGAAAACGCCGCCGATGGAGCCCCAAAGCTGGGCTTCTGCGGTGTCGGGGAAGTCAACTCCAAGGACTTCCTTTACCTTGACCTTGAACTTCTCGCAGAGGTCTTTGAGCTC
>CACYCP010000017.1 GCA_902772985.1 uncultured Bacteroidia bacterium
ACATGGGCGTTGGCGAAGGTGGCGGCGAGCTGGTGAAACAGCTGCCCAAGAACACCTGGGACATCAACGCCCCCGAGGTGGTGCTGGTGTGGCTGGAAGGTAAGCCCAAGCATGGCATCGGTCCGCATGACGTAGCCATCTCCCTGGTGAAAGCCACCTTTGAGAGCGGCTTCGTGAAAAACAAGGTGCTGGAGTTCGCCGGCCCCGGCGTCAAGCACCTGCCCATCGACTTCCGTAACGGCATCGACGTCATGACCACCGAAACTACCTGCCTTAGCTCCATCTGGGTTACGGACGACGAGGTGAAGAATTACTTCGAGATGCATGGCCGTCCGGAGGCTTACAAAGAGCTGAAACCGGGCAAGGTGGCCTATTATGACTCCATGATTCGCATCGACCTGGACACCCAGGAGAGCATGATAGCCCTGCCGTACCATCCCTCCAACGCCGTGACCATCCACGAACTGCAGGCCAATCCCGAGAAGGTGCTCAAGGCCATCGAGGAAGACACCAAGAAGCGCTTTGGCGACAAAGTGCACCCGGACCTGCTTTCCAAGGTCCGTAACGGCAAGGTCTATGCCGACCAGGGCATCATCGCCGGCTGCTCCGGCGGTACCTACGACAACCTCTCCGAGGCTGCCACCATCCTCAAGGGCAAATCCATCGGTAACGATTACTTTACGATGAGCGCCTATCCGCAGAGCACGCCCGTTTACCTTGCCACCACGCGCAATCACATTGCCGAAGAGCTGCTGGAGGCCGGCGTGGTGATCAAACCCGCCTTCTGCGGTCCTTGCTTCGGCGCCGGCGACGTACCGTCCAACAACGGTCTGTCCATCCGTCATACCACCCGTAACTTCCCCAACCGCGAAGGCTCCAAGCCCGGTCAGGGCCAGATTTCCTTGGTAGCGCTGATGGACGCCCGTTCCATCGCCGCGACGGCGGCCAACGGTGGCGTTATCACCGCCGCCACGGATATCGAATATGACGACAAGCACAAGCCTTACAGCTTCGACGGCCGTATTTACGAAAAACGTATCTATAACGGCTACGGAAATCCTATTGCGGAAACCCAGCTGCGCTACGGTCCCAACATCAAGGACTGGCCGGCAATGCCTGCAATGCAGGAGAATATGATGCTGGAGCTTGCTGCGGTTATCCACGACCCTGTCACGACGACCGATGAACTCATCCCTTCGGGTGAGACCTCATCCTATCGCTCCAACCCTCTGAAACTGAGCGAATTTGCCCTCAGCCGCCGCGTCCCGGAGTATGTAGCCCGTTCCAAGAGGATCCAGGCCGATGACCTGGCCCGCCGGAGCGGGGAAGTGTCGGAGGATTTGGCGAAAGCCCTCGCTGTTGCGGGAGCATCGGCCGCCAATACATCCTTCGGATCATGTGTCTTTGCGAACAAGCCCGGCGACGGCAGTGCACGAGAGCAGGCCGCATCCTGCCAGAAGGTACTTGGGGGCGATGCGAATATATGCTACGAATATGCGACGAAGCGTTATCGCTCAAATTGCATCAACTGGGGTATCGTTCCGTTCACCATCGGCAAGGACGTTCCATTCAATTATGAGGTTGGGGATTATGTCTTCGTTCCGGGAATTCGCAAAGCCATTCTTGATGGCGAGGAAATAATTGAAGCCCAGGTGATTACCCGTAACGGCCGCTCCGTTCCAATTACCCTCCATTTCAGCAATCTCACTCCAGAAGAGAGGCAGATTCTTGCCGACGGATGCCTGATGAATTATTACAGAAACAACAGATAATTTATGAAAAAAATCAAAATGACAACGCCGCTTGTCGAGATGGACGGCGACGAAATGACAAGAGTCCTGTGGCAAATGATCAAGGACGAGCTCATCCTTCCATTTGTGGACCTGAAAACCGAGTACTACGACCTTGGACTGCCTAACCGTGACAAGACTTCCGACCAGGTTACGGTAGATAGCGCCATCGCCACGAAACGCCTTGGAGTCGCAGTAAAATGTGCCACAATCACCCCCAACGTGCAGCGTATGAGCGAATACAACCTGCACCAGATGTGGAAGAGCCCCAACGGGACGATCCGCGCCATGCTGGACGGTACCGTTTTCCGTACACCCATTACCATCCCCAGCATTCATCCGGCTGTAAAATTCTGGAAGAAACCCATCACCATTGCCCGCCATGCCTATGGTGACGTGTACCGCGACGTGGAGATTCAGACCACCGAGCCCGGTATAGCCAAATTGGTATTCGAGGGTGCTTCCGGACAGGTTATCGAGGAAATTATCCACGAGTTTGCCGGTCCCGGCGTCATTGAGGGAATGCACAATACCGACGCCAGCATTAAAAGCTTTGCCCACGCTTGCTTCAAATATGCACTTGACGTGAAGGAGAACCTGTGGTTCGCAACCAAGGACACCATTTCCAAGAAATATGACGGCCGGTTCAAGGCCATCTTCGAGGAAATATACGAGGCCGATTACAAAGAGAAGTTCGAGGCCGCCGGCATCGAGTATTTCTACACCCTGATCGATGACGCCGTTGCGCGTGTAATGCGTTCCGAGGGCGGCTTTATCTGGGCCTGCAAGAACTACGACGGCGATGTCATGTCCGATATGGTATCCACCGCCTTCGGTTCCCTGGCAATGATGACTTCGGTTCTGGTGAGCCCCGACGGCAAGTACGAGTACGAAGCCGCACACGGCACCGTAACACGCCATTACTATAAATATTTAAAGGGAGAAGAGACTTCCACCAACCCTATGGCCACAATCTTCGCCTGGAGCGGCGCATTCCGCAAGAGGGGCGAGCTGGACAATCTGCCGGAACTGGTAAATTATGCAAACCAGCTGGAGCAGGCCTGTTTCGATACGCTGAATGAAGGTCTTGAAACCAAGGATCTGGTGAACCTCTCCGAGGGCATCACCCCGAAGGGTCTTACTTCGCTTGAATTCCTGAAGGCGATTCGCTGCCGTCTGGAAAAACGCATGGAGGCATAGAAGGATCTAACCCAGAGGATAGAAGAGGGGACTGTAGCGGCTCTGCCAGCTGCGGTCCCATTTTCTTCTTACCGTACGGGCGCTTGCAAACTCCGTGAAATTTGCCCAGCCTTCCAGGAAGAGGACGGCGAAATCCGTTCTGTCGTGCAGCGCAAGGGCAAGGAGAGTATATACCGCAACGATATAGACATCCGCCCTTTCACGATCATCGGCCTGCGGATTGGAAGGGCTGACGAGAGTAAGCCTTGAAGCCTGGGCGAAGGCGATATCGGCAATTGCATCGGCAAGGAGAGCTTCCTCGGAGGGGGTATAAAGCTGCGCACAATAACGCAGAGAGGCATATTTCTTCTCCCCGACTTCATTGTCTATAAGCGGGAAAGGGTCCTTCAGGGAGCACTCGAAATAGCGGGTGAAATCCGCCTCTCCCTGGAGAAATTTCAGCGCAAGGACGCAATAATCCCTCACAGAGGCTTCGAGAACCATATTGTACGGAGCCTGTGGATCGATGCGGGACAATATTTCCTTTACACTGGTCATTAGCGGGTGTAAATATACAAATTTTCATTAATTTTGCGATTATGAAGATAGTATTTTTGGATGCCATCTCAATGGGAGACGTATCCCTCGATGAAATTGCCGCCCTTGGCGAATTTACCTCGTACCCTTCTTCAACTGCCGAACAGGCGCGCGAAAGGGTGCACGACGCAACTGTCGTACTGCTTAACAAGGTCATAGTTGACAAGGCTTTCCTGGACGCCGCACCTGAACTTAAGCTGATTTGCGAGGCTGGAACCGGGATAAACAATATAGATGTGGCCCTTTGTGCCGAAAGGGGAGTCGTCGTTAGGAATGTGGCGGCATATTCCACCGATTCCGTTGCCCAGACGGCCTGGATGCACATCCTTAACCTTTGCGGCAGGGCTTTCCACTACAGGAATTTCGTCCTTGGCGGGGACTACAGCAAAAATCCGGTCCACGTAGATTTCGCGCATCCATTTGCAGAGATAGCAGGAAAAACGCTTGGAATCATAGGGATGGGTGCCATCGGCCAGAAAGTCGCGGCAATTGGCGAGGCCTTCGGAATGAGGGTCATCTACTATTCCACTTCCGGCACCTCTCATTGCAAAACCTGGCCCTCAGTGCCTTTGGAGACGCTTTTAAAGGAGGCCGACGTAGTCTCGATCCATGCTCCCTACAATGAGCGGACGGCTGGACTTATCGGCTACGGGCAGATAAAGATGATGAAGCCTACGGCAATTCTTGTAAATACCGGCAGGGGAGGAATTATTGAAGAGAATGATCTGGCAAAAGCCTTGGACGAAGGCCTTATTGCCGGAGCCGGACTGGACGTATATGAGAAGGAGCCTCTCCCGTCAGACAGCCCGCTTCTCAAACTTGAACATCCCGAAAGGCTTACCCTCAGCCCTCACATTGCTTGGTATTCTTACGAAGCCAGGGCAAGACTTGCCCATGAAATGGCAATGAACATAAAACGCGGCTGGTAAGGGAACGATTGTGCTTCCGGCGCCACTCCAAAGGGGTTTTTCCGGTATATTTCTGGAACTGGCGCGTGAAATTGCTCCTGTCGTTTATGCCCACAAGGCGCCCGATGGCAGCAATGGGGGCATCCTTGTTTTCCAACATCAGCCGCATGGCGTCCTGCATCCGAAGAGCGTTGCGCCAAGTCCGGAAATCCGTCTTAAGATAGTATTTGAAATAGCGGAAAAGAACCGCACCGTCTATGCCTATACCCTCCGAGCAGGCCTTAAGGCTATAGGAGGATTGCCTGTAAGATTTGTTTTCAACCCAATTGCAAAGCCGTTTTTCAATGTCCGGGACCTGGAGAGTTTCCAAATCCCGGACAGTTGAATTACCAGCCAAGGACATAGGCGAAAATGAGCGGAGCAACGATTGTGGCGTCGCTTTCAATTATGAAGCGAGGTGTATCCACGGACAGTTTGCCCCAGGTAATCTTTTCGTTGGGAACGGCACCTGAATACGAACCGTAGCTGGTTGTAGAGTCTGAAATCTGGCAGAAATATGCCCAGAGAGGCACATCCTCCCACCTGAGGTCCTGGGACATGAGGGGAACGCAGCAGATTGGGAAGTCGCCGGCGGTACCGCCGCCAATCTGGAAGAATCCCACTCCGGGAGCGTTCTTCTTGTACCAGTCGATGAGGAACATCATAACCTCTACGCCCTGGATAATCATTGTGGGCTCATAGCGGCCACGAATCACGTGGGCGGTATAGAAGTTACCGGTCGAGCAGTCTTCCCATGCGGGGCAAATAATGGGAATGTTCTTCTGGCAGGCTGCCAGCACCCAGCTGTTCTTGGGATCTATCTCGTAATACTTCTCCAGATCTCCGTTGCGAAGAATCTGGTACAGAATCTCATAAGGGAAATAGCGCTTGCCTTCCTCCTTTGCCTTGTCCCAGTACTTAATGAGGTATTTTTCTATGCGACGGAAAGCTTCCTCCTCAGGAATGCAGGTGTCAGTTACACGGTTGTAGTGATTCTCGAGCAGTTCCTGTTCCTGCTGCGGAGTGAGGTCCCGGTAAGCGGGAACACGATAGTAATGGCTGTTGGCAACCAGGTTGAAAATATCCTCCTCCAGGTTGTTGGCACTGCAGCATACGAAGGAAATCTTGTCCTGGCGAATCATCTCGGCCAAAGAAAGGCCAAGTTCGGCGGTGCTCATTGCGCCGGCCATTGCAAGAAACATCTTTCCACCATTGTTCAGGAGGTCTTCATAAGCCTTTGCAGCATCTACCAGTGCTGCGGAATTGAAGTGACGGTAATGATGGGTAATGAATTGAGAAATAGGTCCCTTTTCCATTTGTTGTATGATTTTAAACGTTTTAGTTCACTTTTTGCAATACAAATTTAGGAAAAAACATATATTTTCCGAAATATATTTGCAGAATCGATAATTCTCAAGTATTTTTGACGATATGAAAAAACTATTTGCATGCATTTTTATCCTCGCCCTGTTCACGGGACAGGCGCTTTCAGCAGCCAGTGCCAAGGTGGTCAGCTGCAAAGGAGAAGTGATGGTTAAGAACCTTGACCTGAAGGATTTTACCTCAATCGAAGTTAACGGAAGCGCCCAGATAATCATTTCCCAACAGGAAGATTTCGAGGTCAGCGTCCGTGCGAACAAGGACGTTTTCGACTATCTGGACTATAAGGTGAGAGGCGGAACCCTCTATATCGAAACCAAGGACGGAGTGAACCTTCTGGCAAGGGTTTATGACGTCATCATCTCGCTTCCCCTCGTAGAGAACGTGAGAATAAACGGATCCGGAGACCTCACTCTCAAGGATGATTATTCTGCCGACACGGCTTTAACCCTGAAGGTAAACGGAGCAGGGGACTTGAACATGGATTCGGTCGAAGTACCGGCCCTCCATATCCAGGTAAACGGCGCCGGAGACATACAGGTTAAGGATGCCGACGTCAAAACCCTGGCCGTGAGCGTAAACGGTGCAGCCTCGGCCGCTGTCGCGGGCAAGGCCGACGTGGCCTTCTTCAAACTGACAGGCGCCGCCTCTATGGATGCCCGTCATCTGGAAGCCGGATCCATAGAGACAAACAGGAGCGGAGTTTCCAGGATTCTACTTAACAAGTAGAGTCTTTGTTCTTTACGCTATTTTTTGTATCTTTGCTGCCCAAATAAGACTGAGGGACAATGAACCTTTTTCCGAATATAGAAAAGGCATATTCCACGGACATAATAAGTGCCCGTGAAGCCCAAAGGCTTGCCGAATTCATTGCTTTCGGCCCTATGGTTTTCCAGACAAGCCGCCTGATGCTTAAATTCGGTCTTCTGGACCTGCTCCGGGATGGGGATAAAAGCTTGCAGCAGCTTGTCGAAGCCTCCGGTCTTAGCGAATATGCCGTGAAAGTGCTTCTGGAAGCCTCCCTTTCGATAGGAACGGTAAAGATTGATACCGCAACCGATATGTTCTCCCTGTCTAAAACGGGATGGTTCCTTCTTACGGATCCGGCCACTAGGGTTAATGTCGAATTCAATCACGACGTTAACTATGAAGGCTTTTTCCACATGGAAGAATCCCTGCTGGAAGGAAAACCCAAGGGTTTGGAGCATTTCGGTCCATGGCCAACAATTTATGAGGGCCTTTCTTCCCTTCCGCAGCAGGTGCAGAAAAGTTGGTTCGGCTTCGACCATTTCTACAGTGACCATTCTTTCGACAAGGCGCTTCCCATAGTCTTCAGCAGCAAACCGAAACTGATTATGGACGTAGGTGGCAATACAGGACGCTTCGCAAGCCGCTGCGTTGCCTACGACAAGGACGTAAAAGTTGCAATTGTGGACCTTCCGCAGCAGATTGGCCTTATGAAAGAGGCCACGAAGACTCTTGAAGGAAGGGAAAGGATTGAAGGTTATCCCCGCAATCTCCTTGACAGGGAGCAGGATTTTCCAGCCATCGGCCCCGATGTGATTTGGATGAGCCAGTTCCTGGACTGCTTTGCCGAAGAAGAGATTATGAGCATTCTTCATCGCGCGGCAAAGGTTATGGGGCCGGAGAGCCGTCTGCTTATAATGGAAACTTTCTGGGACCGCCAGAAATATGAACCTGCTGCTTTCTGCCTTACCATGACCAGTCTCTATTTCACGGTCATGGCCAACGGCAACTCCAAAATGTACCATTCAGACGATATGACTGCCCTTATCGAGGCGGCAGGCCTGGAAGTAGAACGCTTCCACGACGGCCTGGGCCAGGGGCACACAATAGTAGTATGTAAAAAACAATCGAAATGAGTTTAGAAGAAATTTACGCAAAAGTAGAGAATTTCCTCGTCGAGGATATGGAAATTGATGCCGAGAAGATTAACGGCGACGCCCTGCTTGTCAAGGATCTTGGTATCGATTCCCTGGAAGTTGTGGATATAGTTGTTTACGTCGATGATGAGTTCGGCTACAAGATGAAGCCTGAAGATTTCAAGCAGCTTCATACCGTAAACGATTTCTGCAACTTTATCAAGGAGCATATTGCCTAAAACTCTCACGGAAGGGAAGTGGCGCGGTTCCACTGACGGCACACCCTGGATGCAGCGTGTGCTGATTGTTCTTGCACGCGTGCTCCCTCTCTGGCTCCTTTATGGCGTGATGGCCCTTGCAATTCCCTTTTACGTCATCTTCGATGCTAAAGGCAGAAATGCAAGTTATTCCTTTTTCCGTCGCAGGATTGGCCGTGGCAGGCTATACAGTGCAGTGAGCGTTTTCCTGAACATGTTCAGCCTGGGAAAAGTTGTCATAGACCGTTTCGCTTCATATGCCGGAAAAACATTCCGCATCGAGAACGAGGATATGGAGATGTGCCGCAAAACGCTGGGAAAAGAGGAAGGAATAGTTCTCTTAAGTTCCCACGTGGGTAATTATGAGATGCTTGGATACAGTCTTCCGGTTCCGAAGCCCATGAAAGTCCTGGTTTATGCCGGAGAGACAGAAACGGTTATGGAGAACCGCAGCCGGCTGTTTACCGGACATGGCGTCCAGATGGTGTCGGTAAAGGAAGATTTGAGCCATCTATTCATCTTGAATGGAGCCCTTTCCAAGGGTGAAATCGTCTCCCTTCCAGCCGACAGGAGTGCAGGCAGCGCCAAATGCATCAAGCAAACTTTCATGGGCGAAGAAGCCTCTTTCCCCTTAGGCCCTTTCACTATGGGTGTTCTAAGGGAAAATGTCTCTCTGATTGCAGTTTACGTGATTAAGAAGGGCTTGAAGAATTACAGGATATTCCTGGATACCCTTGACGTTCCGTCTGAAGGGACAAGGGCAGAAAGAACATCCGCCTTTGCTAAGGCATACGCCGCGTCACTTGAAAAAATAACTTTTCAATGGCCGGAGCAATGGTATAATTTTTTCGATTTCTGGGCTGAATGAAATCTTGGAGCGACATACCCATTGGAGAAATCCTGCTTCAACAGCCTCCGTTCCGTTTTGTTGACAGGCTGGAGTTCTTTTCCATGGAAGAAACCCGTGTCTCGTTTACTGTGGGTGACACCATGATGATGGAAGGGGACCGCTTGTCGGCAGCGGGCTTGATGGAGCACATGGCGCAGGCCAGTGCAGCCCGGATAGGATATTACAGCAGATTCGAGCTGAACATTCCCGTTGAAATAGGTTTCATCGGCCAGATTCGCAAATTCAGTTATACCCGCCTTCCGGTAAAAGGGGAAAGGCTGGAAACCAGCGTTCTGCTTCGTCAGGAAGTATTCCGTATCTCCCTTTGCGACATTCTGGTGAGCTGCAATGGGGAAGTCATTGCCAGCGCTTCGCTTAAAACCGCTTTGAAGGATGACTAAGGTGCACGTCATAGGAAGGTCAGTTCTCACTCCCATCGGAAACTGCCCCGCAGGCGTGATGGAGGCTGTGAGAAAGGGAGAATCGGCCCTTTCGCTGCATCCTGGATTCCCCGAACCATATTTCGCGTCTTTGCTGGAGCGAGACGGCTTCGAAGGAAGTTCATTCTTTACCTATATCGCAACGAAAGTGGCACGGGAAGCTGCTCTGGAAGCGAAAATCGATTGCTCGTCACTTAGAACCGGTCTTATCCTTTCCACCATAAAGGCGGATATCCAAAAACTTGGAAACGCAGATGTTTCTCCAATCGTCCCGGCTGCGGAAATTGCCCGTTCACTTGGCATTACTAGCAAGCCGATAGTTGTTTCTAACGCCTGCATATCAGGCCTCGCCGCCATGATTCAGGGCATGAGACTCATAAAAGCCGGAACCTTTGACAATGTAATTGTTGTGGGGGCCGAGCTCCAGGACCGCTTCATAGTTACCGGCTTCCAATCCCTCAAAGCACTGTCCCCTAAAGCCTGCAAACCATTCGACAAGGATCGTGAGGGGCTGAATCTGGGCGAAGCCGCCGCGGCGGTGGTGCTCTCGAATCGCGAGGGAGAATGGGAACTTGTTGACGGAGCAATCCGGAACGATGCAAATCATATTTCCGGTCCCTCAAGGACGGGAGAGGGCAGTTATAACGCCCTTAAAGCTCTTCCTCTTCCGGAAGACCTGGCCTTTGTGAACGTACACGGTACGGCAACTCTCTATAATGATGAAATGGAGGCCGTTGCGCTTGGCCGTGCCGGGCTCGAGAATCTGCCCGTAAGCGCCCTGAAAGGCACTTTGGGCCATACTATGGGAGCGGCTGGTATACTTGAAAGCATTATATCCATGGAAGCCCTGGATGCAGGGATAATCCTTCCGACCAGGGGCTTTAAAAACTGTGGTGTAAGCGTTCCACTGAATATTTCGGCCTTGGAAAGAGCAGCAAAGGGGAATTCCTTCGTAAAACTGCTTTCCGGCTTTGGCGGCATAAACGGAGCAATGCTCCTTAGAAAAGGAGGTTCCAAATGAAAGAGGCAGTAATTCCTGCAGGGACCAACCTGAGCGCTCTGTACCGCAGTCTTGGAGCCGATTATCCCAAGTTCTTCAAGATGGACACCCTTTCAAAACTGGGTTTCCTTCTTGCGGAAATGCTTGTTGGAGAGGAAGATGGGCGTTTCGGCCAGAGGGAAGACCGTGCAGTGCTGGTTTTCAGCCGCGAGGGTTGCATTGCCGACGATTTGCATTACGCTCAGTCTATGAAAGACTTCCCCTCGCCGGCGCTCTTTGTTTACACACTGCCAAACATTGTAGCTGGAGAAATCGCAATACGGAATAAATTTGCAGGGGAGACCGGCGCTTATGTGATTGACGGTTTCGACGGGGAACTTATCCGTGAACTTTCAAGCCTTGCATTTCAGGACAAGACCACGAGGGAAATCCTTGTCGCTTGGATAGACTGCCCTTCGGATAGCTCGTGGAACGCAAAGGCATGGCTTTGCAACGAAGCACAAATTAATGAAATTAAAGCTTTTACAATATGAACGAACTGATTAACGAACTGAAGCTGAAACTTATTGAAGCCCTTAACCTGGAAGGAATGACTCCGGACGACATCCCTAACGACGCCCCGCTTTTCGGCGAAGGGGGACTGGGCCTTGACTCCATCGACGTGCTTGAACTCATCGTCCTCCTGGAGAAGAACTACGGAATCCGTCTTGCTACTCCCCAGGAAGGTAAAAACGTATTCAAGAGCGTTGCCGTGATGGCCGATTACGTGGCCGCCAACAGGACAAAGTAAGCAGTGACGCCGGATATTCTCATAACAGGAGCAGGTGTCGTCAGCGCTGTGGGAATCGGCAAAGCCGAAAGCCTGAAGGCACTGCGCAGCGGAAAAAGCGGAATCAAAGGACTTTTCAAGGGAGAGTTTCCTCTTGGTGAGGTCCCGCTTTCCAATGAACAGCTTGCCGCAGCAGCCGGTGCTCCAAAGGATTGGCCCCGTACCACTTTGCTTTCTATCCTGGCGCTTAAAGAAGCCCTGGAAGATGCTGGAGAGGGGAGTATGCCCCTTATTTCCGGCACGACGGTGGGAGGCATGGACCTTACGGAGAAGTCCTTCCCCCAGTATTCGGACTGGCACAGCTGCGGCGCTTCAACCGATCTTGCTGCAAATCTTCTGGGCCGATTTTCCTTTGCCACAACGCTTTCCACAGCCTGTTCATCGGCAGCCAACGCCCTTATCTTCGGGGCCAATTTGATCCGCTGTGGAAAAGCTACAAAAGTGATGGTCGGAGGAAGTGAAAGCCTTAGCCTTTTCCATATCAACGGTTTTAATTCCCTTTTTATTCTGGACCGCCGCCATTGCCGTCCTTTCGACAAGGACAGGGCCGGACTGAATCTTGGTGAAGGCGCTGCTTTCCTTGTACTGGAAAGCGCAGAAAGCGCCAGGGAACGCGGTGCCAAGCCGTATGCGCGCCTGGTCGGATATGGGAATGCCTGCGACGCTTTTCACCAGACCGCTTCTTCAGAAAACGGGGAAGGAGCTTTCCTGGCGATGGAAAAAGCCCTGAAATTGGCCGGGCTCAAGGCCGGTGACATCTCTTATGTAAACGCCCATGGCACCGGTACTCCGAACAATGACGCTTCGGAAAGCGCAGCCCTGAGGAGAATCTTTGGCGAATGCATGCCTCCGGTTTCTTCTACAAAACCCTTTACCGGTCACACTACAAGCGCCTCCGGCTCCATTGAGGCTGTGTTCTGCATCCTTGCCCTTCAGCACGGCTTCATACCGCCCCAACTCAATTGGGAAACGCCCGATCCTTCCTGCATCACCCCTTATTGCGGAAGCGGGGAAACGCGCCTTGATAACGTCCTGTGCAATGCTTTCGGCTTTGGAGGCAATGATTCATCCATTATTCTCCAACGCGTATGAGAGAAGTTCGGATAAAATCGCTAGTTATACTTGGCCCGGAGGATCCTGACTTCAAGGCGATAATCTCTCCCATCGAAGGACGGCGGCTCGGCAGGCTTCTGAAGCGTGCACTTTGGTGTGCAACAGAGGCTTTGAAAGAAGCCGGTGTCCAGATGCCAGATGCAATCATTACCGCCACCGATTACGGCTGTATTGAAAATTCCGAACTGTTCTCCCAGGAACAGCGCCCGGTGCATTTCATGCAAAGTACACATAATACCATTAGTTCATTCCTTGCCATTCGCCTCAAATGCCATAGCTACAACACAACCTTTTCCCACTACGGCAATTCTTTCCAAAGTGCCCTGGACGATGCTATAATGCAGATTTCCCTGGGTGAGGCAGACACGGCCCTGGTGGGTTGGTTTGATGAGCGGACGGTTTCGATTGACGCATCTACACTTCCGGGTGAGGAGCGCGCGATTGCGCTTGTCCTGAGCTCGGTTAATAACGCTGGATAAAATGTTAAAACTCCTTTCCCTTTCCGTTTCACAAGCGCTTCTGATGTGCACCTGCCAGTCCCTGTTCAAGGTGGCCGCCGACAGGATGGGCACTTTTTCCTGGACCTGGCATTTCTTCCGTGACGGCATACTGTTTAACTGGGTACTTGCCCTGAGCGGCTTTGCAGGCATCTGCTCGTTCGTGGAGTGGATTTATATGGTAAGGCATTATCCTTTCAGTCAGGTATATCCGCTTTCCTCGCTCAGCTACCTGTTCGGCATAATCGTTGCAATCATTTTCTTCCATGAAACAGTGAGCTGGAGCCAGTGGATTGGCGTTTTCCTTATGCTCGCAGGCTGTTATCTCATTGCCCGATGAAAAAATTTACAGCATATCTTTGCGCCATTTTGCTTTGCGTGCCGGCTTTTGCCCAGGAAAACGGCGACTTGCTTTCGCGCATTTTCCAGGCCAATATGCATAGCAGCCTCCAGGCCAATTGGAACCAGACCCGGCACAGCGAGTTTTTTGCCGATAATCTCCTTAGCAGCGGCGTCGTTTACATGAAGCAGCCCGACAAGCTGCGCTGGGAGGTATCTTCCCCTGTCCAAAGCGTGAGCATAATGGCCGGAGGTGCTTCCAGAAGCCGCTTCCGCTTTCCCGAAGCAAAGGATTTCGATACGACAATAATGGACTCCGACAAAGAGTACAGCATAATACTTCAGCCCAAAAGGGGGGATTTACAGCAGTTTTTCTCCCAGGTGATCCTGAAGGTGGAGAAGAACAGCCTTCTCATCAAATCGGCCCTTATCAACGGGGATGGAGGTGACTGGACATTACTGGAATTCTCTTCAATCCAGACCGACAAGCCTCTTCCGGATTCTCTTTTTGAAAAATAGCCATGCTTGAAGGAGTATTATACGAAGTCATATCGAAGGGGGAAAACACTGCTACGGCGAAACTTCTCCCTGACAGTCCGGTATATGCCGCCCATTTCCCTGGATTTCCGATAACTCCCGGCGTCACAATCGTTCAAATGGCGCTGGAATGCATGGGAAGGGAACTTTCCGGGGCAAAGGATATAAAATTCATCGTGCCCGTGCCCCCATCGGCCGGAACTCTTCGCTTCGAATGGAGCATTATCGATGATTCCAGGGCCGATATCAGCGTTTTCCTTCCGGGCGATGTGCTGTCGGCCAAGATGAGCGTTTCATTATGAGCGATACCGTTGTCATAGTTCCCACATACAATAATGCCGGAACCTTGAAGGATGTGCTGGAACGCATTCTTGCGCAAGGACTTCCGATCATTGTGGTGAACGATGGCAGCACGGACGAAACGGCCTCAATTTTAGGCGCATTCGAGGGCATTACGGTCATTACCCATTCTAAGAATCAAGGAAAGGGCTATGCACTTAAAAGCGGCTTCATAAAGGCCCGCAAAGAAGCATACAAATACGCCATCACCATTGATTCCGACGGGCAGCACTATCCCGAAGACATCCCTCTTCTTTTGGAAAAGAGAGGGGATAACGTCCTTGTCACCGGCTGCCGCCCCCAAATGGGTGCCGATGGAAAAGGAAGTTTTGCAAACCGTTTTTCAAACTTCTGGTTCCGCTTATATACCGGAGTTAATCTTCCGGACACACAGACGGGCTTCCGGCTTTACTGCCTGGACAAGCTTCCGTCCCTTTCCATTTTAAGCTCCAGATACGAGGCCGAGCTCACTCTGCTGGTGTTTTCGGCCTGGAACGGGGTAAATCTTGTCCCGGTTCCTGTAAGGGTGCTATACCCGGAAGACAGGGTTTCTCACTTCCACCCGGTGAAGGATTTTGTAAGGATTTCCCTTCTGAATACCATATTGCTTTTTGTTGCAATTTTCTATGGATGGCCCAAACGATTACTTTTTTTTGTAAATTTGTAATTTACAAGGAAAGCAAGCGTGAGGGATATTGTCCTGCATATCTACGATTTTCTGTCATCGCACAGGAGGATTGCTGCGGCAATCCTGCTTGTGGTGCTTGCACTATGCGTATTAAGCGCGCTTCGCCTGGATTTCGCCGAGGACATTTCGGACTTTCTGCCAAGGGAAGAAAAAGAACAGCTGGAACAGTCTCAGGCCGTAGAAAAAATGGCCGTGATTGTGATTGGAGGAAGCGAGGATGAAAGGGCTGCCGTTCTTGAGCCTTTTATGGAAAAATGGCCCGGTAACGGCCCAGGTGGCGCTTTGGACTATTTCAAGAATAATCTCCCGTATCTTCTGGCCGAAGAAGATTACGCCCGCATAGACTCCCTATTAAGCGATGGTAATTATATTCCGGAGCGTTTGAAGGAAGACAAACTGGCACTTTATGCCTCCCCATTCCAGTCGCAGCTGATGAGGCTGGATCCGCTTGGTCTGTTTACTCCGGCCCTTCTTCGCCTTAGGGACCTTCAGCCCCGGGACTGTTCCATACATCTTTTCGATTCCCCGTATGGGAAAAGCGAAAGTGCCAGGAACGCAGCCCTTGTGGACAGTCTGAACATTTTAAAGCAACAGCTTCGGGCAGAATATCCTTCCCTCAAGATTATTTCCACCGGAGGACCGGAAGTTGCCGTAGAGAATTCCAAGAGAATCAAAACCGACTCTTTCCTGGCCATCGCAATAGCAGCCCTTCTGATTTGCATTGTTTTGTGGTTCAGTTATAAAAGACTGTCCGATGTTACCTGGATCCTCATTTCAATTGTCTCCGGAGCCATTTTTGCACTTGGCATTATTGCCTGTTTCAAGAGCAGCATAAGCATTATCGTGCTGGGCATAGGCTGTACGATCATCGGAATTGCTGTGAATTATCCGCTGCATTACGTGGACCATCTGAAATACCAGAAGGACAAACGGTTGACTCTTGCCCAGCAGGTCAATCCACTCCTTATCGGCAATATCACCACCGTGGGCGCCTTCCTTGGGATGCTCCTTTTGAATGCCGATGCCTTGCACGATTTCGGTTTCATAGGGGCGATGATGCTCGTCGGCACCATTCTTTTCACCCTTATCTTCCTGCCGGTTTTCATCACTAAGGCCAAGAAGGAAAGGAATACCCTGAAACTGGACCTGGACCGATATGTTAAAGAACCTGGAATTAAGGGAAGAAAGGTTTCCGTGGCCATTTTTGTTCTTCTTACCGTCTTTCTCCTCTTCATGGGCAGAAAGGTTGGATTCGACACAGACCTGCACAATATCAATTATATGACTGCCGAGCAGGCCGAAGGTTTCTCTTTCCTTGAACTGCCGCAGCTTAATGACGACCTTTCGCTTTGGGTGGCATTCCTCCAGAAGCATTCCGCTCTTTCCGACAAGCTGATTGACGAGGGCCTGAAAGAGGGCTTTACGGCTCACGCTTTCCAGCCTTTCTTCGATATCCTGGACACGGATTATCCCTCCAGGGAGAATCCTGCAAACGCTCTTGCAAAGTCCCTGTCGCAGGATTTTGATACCATCGGCATCCTTTGTTCACTGATTGTATTCTTCTTCCTATGGCTTAGTTTCGGCTCGCTGGAAACCGCAATCCTTTGCTTCCTTCCGCTGGCTGTGAGCTGGTTCTGGATTCAAGGGATAATGGGCGTGGCGGGTCTGCAGTTCAATATCGTCAATATCATCCTTGCCAGTTTCATTTTCGGCCAGGGGGACGACTATTCAATCTTCATCACCGAAGGTCTGCTCTATGAAAGGGCGACAGGCAAGAAGATACTCCATTCCTTCAAGAATGCCGTCGTTCTCAGCGCTCTCATCATGTTCATCGGCATAGGTGTGCTGGCTCTCGCAAAGCACCCTGCAATGCGCTCCCTGGGGCTTGTAACGGTGATTGGAATGCTCACGGTGGTTGCCATGGCTTTCTATCTTCCGCCTCTTGTCTTCCGCTGGCTTACAACCAGGAAAGGAAGTCCAAGGAAGGCCCCCATTACAGTCTGGGGCCTTGTGAAGACCGCCTACATCAGCCTTCAGATGGTGCTATGGATGACTGGACTTTCGATTCTGGCGCTATTCTTCCCGAAAGGCGAGGCTTTTCACAAGGTGATTTGCAAAGTGGCTTCCTGGGCAATACATTCGGTTCCGGGCTGCCGCTATAAGGTATATAATCCTCACGGGGAAGACTTTTCCAAGCCGGCCGTATATGTTTGCAACCATCAGAGCCATCTGGATGTCCTGGCTCTCATTGCCCTTCATCCCAAGCTCATTTTCATGACTAACAATTGGGTCTGGCGTTTTCCTTTCTATGGGGCGGTGATCCGCAAGGCTGGTTATTTCCCTGCGTCCTGGGGCCTTTCCACAAGTAGCGCCCACATAAAGGAAGTGCTGTCTAAGGGCTATTCCGTGGTCATTTTCCCGGAGGGGACAAGGAGCATTGACGGCAGCATCCAGCGTTTTCACCGGGGTGCTTTCCTGGCAGCACAGGAAATGGGCATTGACGTACTGCCGCTGTGCATCCACGGATTCCACGATGCTCTTCCGAAACACGATTTCCTGCTTCGCAAGGCCGGTTTGAGCCTGGAGATAGGGAAGCGGGTGAGTGTTCCGAAAGGCGACGACCTGGCCCAGTTTACAAGGGATATGCGACATTTTTACGACAATTGGTATGAGAGCATACGCCGAAGCCGTGAGAATGCCGCTTACTGCGCTCCATTCGTTAAATTGCAGTATCTTTACAAAGGAAACGGAGCCCTGGCGGAATGCAGGAAAGTGCTTACAAAGGAAACATTCCGGAAGATTGACGCCCTTCATGGGGACTCCCTTGAAATAAGGAATGCCGGATATGGCGTTGAAGCCCTTCTTACCGCAATGACGCATCCCGGGATGAAAATTATGGCATATGAGGCCGATGAAGACAAATACCTCACAGCCAAGCGCAGCGCGGCTGTGGCCGAAAACCTTGAATACATAAAGGGCTGAATATGAGAAAGACACTTCTTCTTATTGCCCTTGTCCTGCTTGGCGTTAATGCCGGAGCACAGGAACGTATCTGGGAGGGTACCTCCTGCAAGGCTAAAAATGTGACTCTTACCGAATTTCTTCCGGAAGGGACCCCGCTGGCTACAATTATTGTGTGCCCCGGGGGCAGCTATCACTGGCTTGACAAAAATACCGAAGGTACCATGGTCGCCCGCTGGCTTGCCAGCAATGGATATGCGGCCTATGTGCTTCGCTACAGGGTCGCCGGAAAGTTAGAATATGTTACCAAATACCGCAGCCTATTCCGTGGCAGGCGCTATCCGGATATGATTTGTGACCTTCAGCGCGCAATCCAGATTCTTCGTGGGCGTTACGACTGTCCGCTGGGTGTTATGGGCTTTAGTGCCGGCGGCCACCTTGTAACCCTTGCCGGAGAGTTCTTCGACACCAATTTCCTGGAAGGATACGGAATAGCTCCTGAATGCTCCCTGCGTCCGGATTTCATTGCCCCCATTTATCCCGTCGTAACCCTTTCGAACGAACGTTACGTCCACAGGCGTTCCCGTCTGGGCTTGTTGGGAGAGCATTATTTAAAAAAGATGTTTTTCCGGGATTCTCTTTCCACGGAGAAACACGTCAGGGAGGACATGCCTCCGGTATTCCTTTTAAATTGTGCCGATGACCCCATCGTGGATTATCACAACAGCATTCTTCTGGATTCGGCCCTTTCCGCACATCAAGTACCCCATAAGTATGTCTTTTTGGAAAGCGGGGGACACGGTTTTGGGGCCGATACCTCAAAAATGGACGAAAACACCGCCAATTGGCAGGACACGTTCCTGGCCTGGCTTCACTCCATGTCATACTAGTATGGATATAGAATTCAAAAAACCGGAAGAGATAAAGCAGTTCCAGGAGGACTTGCTTTCCAGGCATTTGCAGTATTTGCAGGAGCATTCCAAATACTATCAGCGCATTTTCGAGAAATACCACATCGATATTTCCAAGATTCGCACAATAGAGGACCTGCAAAAGATTCCTTTCACCGAGAAGAAGGACCTTCAGCTGTTCAACGAAGAATTCCTTTGCTGCCCCAAGGAAAAGATTGTGGATTATGTGACCACTTCCGGCACCCTTGGCGATCCAGTAACCTTCGGCTGTACTGAAAAAGACCTTCAGAGGCTTGCCTATAATGAGAAAAAGAGCTTTGAATGCGCTGGTGTTAAACCTGGCGACATTGTCCAGCTGATGACCACCTTGGACAAGCGTTTCATGGCAGGAATGGCCTATTTCCTGGGCTTGAGGGAGATGGGTGCCAGCGTTATACGAGTCGGTAACGGCATCCCGGAGCTTCAGTGGGACACCATCCGCCGTCTTAAACCGGACACCATCATGTGTGTCCCTTCCTTCATCCTCAGACTGATCCAGTATGCCGAAGAGCACGGAATAGACTATAAGAATTCCTCGATCAAGCGCATTATCGGCATCGGCGAGGGCCTCAGGGACCAGAAATTCGAATTGAACCTGCTGGGACGCAGGATCAAGGAGAAATGGGACGTGGACCTTTTTGCCACCTATTCTTCCACAGAAATGGGTGCCACTTTCAGCGAATGCCCCTTCGGCTGCGGAGGCCATGTCCATCCGGAACTCATAATAGTGGAAATCATCGGCGAAGACAATCTTCCAGTGCCGGACGGAGAGGTGGGGGAAATTGTAGTGACAACCCTTGGAGTGGAAGGCATGCCCCTGCTGCGTTTTCGCACGGGGGATATGGCCGCGAAGATTACCAAGCAGTGCAAATGCGGCCGGTACAGTTACAGGCTAACTCCTCTTGTGGGACGCAAGAACAATATGATCAAGCTCAAGGGTACCACGCTGTATCCTCCGGCGGTAAACGATGTCCTTGACAACACGCCTTTCGTGGAAAACTACGTTGTGATAGTCCAGGACAGCGATGCCGGCACCGACGACGTGCTGGTGAAACTTGGCCTTAAGTATCAGCCGGAATTCGACCCGGTGAAAGACCTGAAAGACCGTTTCCGTTCAAGGATTAGGGTCGCTCCAAAGATAGAGATTCTTCCAAAGGAGGAAATCGCAAAAATCAATTATCCTGCAAGCAGCCGCAAACCGGTAAAGTTTATCGATAAGAGAGCCAAACATGTTTGACGATATTCGCCCCTACAACGACAGTGAAATCCCTGCGGCAATGCAGAGGATAGTCTCGGATAAGTATTTCCCACTTGTCAGCAGCTACCTTTTCCCCAGCAAACCGCTTCAGGAGGTTGCCGCCCTTATGGGCTCTTTCCGCACCGTTGAAGAGTTCCAGTGGGGATTCATGTACGATGCCATATGGTCCCTTGCAGACCAGACCACTAGCGGACTCACCGTCTCCGGCATGGAAAGGCTGGATCCGGAGAAGCATTACCTCTTCGTGTCAAACCACAGGGACATAATGCTGGATGCGGCTTTCCTGCAGGTGCTGCTTGTGGATTCCGGACGCAAGACTTCGGAAATTACCTTCGGGGCAAATCTCATGCAGGGACAGCTTGTGATAGACATCGGCAAGAGCAATAAGATGTTCAGGGTGGAAAGACCGTCCACAGTGTCTTCTCCAAGGGATTTTCTAATCAAAAGCAAGTACCTTTCGGAATATATCCGTTATACCATTGGCCAGAAAGGGGAGAGCGTCTGGATTGCCCAGCGCAACGGACGCACCAAAGATGGCTGCGATGCCACCGACCAGGGTATCATCAAGATGTTCGGCCTTTCAGGAGGTCCGGACAAAGTGAAGGCTTTGGCCGATTTGAACATAGCTCCTCTTGCCATTTCCTACGAATGGGAACCCTGCGACCAGCTGAAAGCTCTGGAACTGTATGCTTCATCTTCCGGGAAGCCCTATATCAAAAGACCCGGGGAAGACCTTAACAGCATACTTACAGGCATACAGCAGCAAAAGGGAAGGGTTCACATCGAAGTATGCGAACCGCTTTCCTATGGCGAACTGGAGGCCTTCCGGGGCATGCCTTCCACTCTTTTCAACAAAGAAGTCGCTTCGCTTGTCGACAGCCGCATCAAGCCCCAGTACAGGCTATATCCCAACAATTACATTGCTGCCGACATTATTAGCGGAAAACGTATATACAGCTATACTGCCGCTGAAAAGAAGACCTTCCTCGCCCATGTGGACGGCATAGTAAAAGAATATCCCGAAGAACTCCGGGACATTCTGCTTCATATTTACGCCAATCCAGTCCTTCAGGACTAGCCTCCGATAAATTCCCTTATCAGTGAGGTTGAAGGAATCTCCTTGTCGGGAACCGGAGTGAAATAATGGATGAATTTCAGGAGACGGTGAGCCTCCGAATATTCGGCACAGTTCTGGGGAACCGTCCTCAGGATAGGTTCGGCATGGTTCTTAAGCACGGCAAACTCAATAAGATAGGCGCTGTTGAACATTACGTCGGCCGTTTCCTGATAAGGATAAATCCATTTCAATTCAGCATCCAGAACATTCTGCCAGGCCGATATGGACTGCCTGGCGGTGAAAGCTCCCTTGTTGTAGTCGCGGACGATACGCCTGAGAAGGCGGTTGTCGGTAGTCGGAATCCAGTTGTGGTTGTCCAGCAGGGTAGCGGTAAGGGTGTTGATGAAAATCTTGAATTTGGCCGAATCAGGAATGTTTTTCGAAAGCTCCGGATTCAATGCGTGGATTCCTTCTATAAGAAGTATCTTGCCTTCGCCAAGGCTTAGCCTCTTGCCATTGTATTCCCTTAGTCCTGTAACGAAATTGTATTCCGGCACCGATACCTCTTCGCCGTCGATAAGCTTCATTATATCGCTTTCCATCAAGGCGTGGTCCACCGTGTCGA